>JAUNPI010000179.1:2191-4603 GCA_030536875.1 Clostridia bacterium | reverse complement strand
GCGGATCTGACGGGCGTCGAGGTGACGCTTGAAAGGGTGACGTGCTACTCCCCTGTCTATCTGTTCGACAAAAACGCGCAGCAGTGGCTGGACACGGCGATCGAGGGCGACGTCGGCACCTACAGGATGGCGTATTCATGCGCCTTCATGGGCGCGCCGCTGCTCGACGGCTCGCCGTTCTATGTGGATTTCGACGCATATACCAGCGAAAACGCGTATATGGATTCTACGCCGTTCTGGCGCGTTTTCGCAGACGTTGACAAACGCGATCAAACTGACTTTAGCTATGTCCTGCCCCGGGCGGAGGAGACGATTGCCGACAGCGTGGAGCTTGCCCCGCTTGAGACGGTGCTGGATACGCTGCGCGGGCTCGCCGAGGAGGGCTATCTGCGCGATGTGGAGAGCCTGACGCTGGGGTATCACGCGTTTTGCGTGGGCGAAAGGCCCGAGGAGGGCGCGCCGAGGGACGGGACGGCGAGCTACCTGCTGATGCCCGTTTGGGAGGCTCGCGGCGAGGTTTACGCCGACCCCGCGATGGAGGCGACGGATTTTTACGGCGAGGTTTGGAAAGGCGAGGAGACCATCGTCATCGACGCCAGAACGGGGGAATGGATCACACGCGTGCGTGTCGCCGGATGGGAGTAAGCGAGACGGATTTTCGTTTTGGCAACATAGCATTCGGGCCGGCCCAGCCGGTTCTTTCCATACCCGAGCTTTGGGGAAAATGGAGAAAACGGGGGAAAAACCCACCTTCAAAATTCGTCAATCATGTTGACAAATTGTTGACGGCCATTGTATACTTGTATTCGATATGGCGCTCCGGCCGTCGGGCTGAGGAGCGCGGTCCACGGAGGGGAAAAAACCATGTCTGAACCACAACAGCAGGGGGCGCAGGAGGCTCTCGACGAAAGGGCGCAGCGGCTTGTCGAGGAGAAGGACGCCGACAGCCGCACGCGCGTGTACACCGGGCCGATGGAAAAGGTGCTCACCGTCGTGCTGATTGCCTTTGCCGTCTTCGAAGTTTGGGCGAACACGTTTGGCACGCTCGGCGCGGTCAAGCTGCGCACGGCCCACATCATGTTTCTGCTGCCGCTCGCCTTTACCCTGTACCCGACCTACGGGAAGGAGCGCAGGCGGCGCAGGGTGATGCCGGTTTGGGATGTCGCGCTGATCATCCTGGCCATTGCCAGCTTTGGCTATGTGTTTTTGAGAAACGATTCGTTTGCCAAGACGGGCCGGCTGAACGACACGGATGTCGTGATGGGCATCATCTGTCTGGCGGTTGCCTTCGAGGCGGCGCGGCGCGCGAGCGGCAATCTCGCCGTCATCGCGCTTTTGTTCCTGTCCTATTTCGCCGTGTGGGGCCGCTATGTGCCCGGCACGTTCGGCACCAGCGCCTTTACGCTCAAGCGCGTCATCAAGGCGCTCGTGTGGGATACCAGCGGCATTCTGGGCACGGGCGCGGGCGTCTCGGCGACGTATATCTTCGTGTTTGTGCTCTTCGGCGCGTTCCTCAAATACAGCGGCTTTTCCCAGTTCATCAACGACATCGCGCTGACGCTGGTTGGGCGCTCGCCGGGCGGCCCGGCGAAGGTGGCCGTGATCGCCTCCGCGCTGATGGGCATGATCAACGGCTCCGCCATCGCCAACGTGGCGACGACCGGCACGATCACCATCCCCCTGATGAAGAAGACGGGGTATAAAAAGGACTTTGCCGCGGCGGTGGAGGCGGTGGCCTCCACGGGCGGGCAGTTCACCCCGCCGATCATGGGCGCCGTCGGCTTTGTGATGGCGGAGTTCATGTGCGTGAGCTACACGAAGGTGATGCTCGCCGCCGCGATTCCGGCGTTCCTGTATTATCTGGGGCTCATCTATTCCGTCCATCTGGAGGCGAAGCGCCTGGGCCTTTCCGGCCTCTCGCCGGAGAATATCCCCAAGGCGGGGCGCGTGCTCGCCGAGCGCGGGCATCTGCTGATTCCGCTGATCGTGCTGCTGGCGCTCATGTTCACGGGCTATACGCCGCTGTTCGCGGCGATTGTCGCCATCTTTGTGACGATACCGGTGTCCTGGCTGCGCAGGGACACGCGCATGGGGCTTAAAACCATCGTGAAGGCGACGGTGGAGGGCAGCCGCAGCGCCATCGGCGTGGGCATCAGCTGCATCATCATCGGCGTGATCATCGGTTCGGTCAACATGACCAGCCTCGGCCTCAACTTCGGCAACCTGATTTTGCGCGTGGTGGGCGACGGGCATCTGTTCCTCGGCGGCCTGATGGTCATGATCATGTCCATCATCCTGGGCATGGGCGTGCCGGGCGTGGCGGCGTATGTGATCGTCTACGTGGTGGCGGTGCCCGTGCTGCGCGGCGTCGGCGCGACGGAGATGGCGGCGAACATGTTCTGCCTCATCTAC
>JAUNPI010000179.1:0-2181 GCA_030536875.1 Clostridia bacterium | reverse complement strand
TACGCCTGCCTGTCCAACATCACCCCGCCGGTCGCCATGAGCTCCTATGTCGCCGCGGGCATCGCGGACAGCAACATGACCAAGACGTCGCTGATCGCCATGCGCCTGGGCATCGCGGGCTTTATCCTGCCGTTCTTCTTTTTGAACAATCCCGTGCTGCTCTATGGCAGCACGGAGGGCGTGGCGCTGGCGCTGACCGTCCGCACGTTTATCACCGCGAGCATCGGCGTGCTGGCGATTGCCGCCGGCCTCTCCGGCCTGCCGCTTGAGCGCGAGAGCGCACGGGCGAGGGCGATGCGCCTGCTTTGCCGCGCCATGTTGGTTGTAGGCGGGCTGCTGTTCGTGAACCCGTCGCTTGTCACCGACATCCTCGGCGTGGGCATCATCGCCTGCGAGATCCTCGTGGATCGCAGCCTGCTGCGCAGGCTTGCCGTCAAGGCGGCGTAATCCGTATCCGGACGGAGGGATATTCCGTTTCCGAATAGAAATTCTCAAAAGAGAGAGGAGAACCTACCCCATGAAAAAGATTCTTGCTGCGGCGCTGTGCGCGACCCTGCTGCTTGGCGCTTCCAGCGCGATGGCGGCGGACATCAACTTCGTGACCGCCGGCACGTCGAGCACCTTCTACCCGATCAGCGCGACGATCTGCCAGCTCTGGAACGACAGCATCGAGGGCATGCGCGCCACGGCGACGCCCTCCGGCGGCGGTATCGACAACCTCAATCAGGCCTATGACGGCGAGGCGCAGATCGGCATCGCCAACGCGAACCTCGTCTATCAGGCGCAGGAGGGCTTGGCCAGCTTCGAGGGCTACGCCAACGAGAATATCCGCATCTTCGCGGGCTTGTATCTCAACCCCAATCAGGTCGTCGTCACCAAGGACAGCGGCATCGAGACCCTTGAAGACCTGATCGGCAAGCACATCTCCGTCGGCGCGGCGGGCTCTACCACCGTTGACGAAGCGGCGATCCACCTCGGCCTCATGGGCAAGACGCTCGAGGACATGAAGACCGAGTACATGGGCACCTCCGAATCCGCCGACGCCATCAGCAACAAGCAGCTCGACGGCGTTTGGGTCATGGCGGGCACGCCGAACGCGGCCGTCACCCAGATTATGACGACCACCGACTCCAAGATCCTGCCGATTCCGGAGGAGACCGTCGAGGCGCTCAAGGTGGATTGCCCGTGGTACGCCTCCTACGTCATTCCCGCCGGCACCTATACGGGACAGGACGAGGACGTTCCGACCTCTGCCGTGAAGCTCACGCTGTTCATCACCGCGGATGTGGACGAGGAGACGGTTTACCAGATGACCAAGACCTTCTGGGAGAACTGGGACATGCTCACCGAGACGCATGCCGCGCTCAAGAAGGCGGATCCGAAGGAAGCCTGCAACGACGTGGCCGGCGTGCCGATTCACGAGGGCGCCGCGCGCTACTATCGTGAGATCGGCCTGATGGAGTAACCGCGGTTTTCCTTGGGGGCTGTCAAGCTAAGAATCCAAACATTTCAAGCAAAAACGAAGAATTTGCGCCCGAAGGTTTCCAAAGGGCGATCGGAAAGCCCTTTGGCGGGGCGTTGGGGCAGAGCCCCAAGCTCAAGAAAACCAATTATTCTTAGAAAAATTGCTTTTTGAAATGTTCAGAATTAGCCTGACAGCCCCTTTTTGCGCTTACAAGGAGAAGCTTTCATGAAAAAGATCGGTCTTGTCGGCACCTATTTCCCCGGCGCCTACGACGCGCTGCACGAAAACGTGCCGGACGGCTTTGAGCTGGTCGACGCCCTGAGCCCGCAGGCCTACGGCGAGCTCGCCGGCTGCGAATACCTGATTTCCCGGCTGGATATCGACCCGGAGATCATCCATTATACGCCCAACGTGCGCTTCTGGCAGCGCTGGGGCGCGGGGTTTGACCATGTGGACCTGGCGGCATGGGGCGCGCGGGGCATCCCGATTGCCACATGCCCGGGCGTCAACGCGGGGATTGTGGCGGAGCTGGCGATCATGCTGATGCTCGCGGGCTACCGCAACCTGCTGCCCATCAACCGCGATCTGCGCGCGGGCCATTGGCCCCGCACGGAGTATTTCGGGCGCTCGTTCATGATCCGCGGCAAGACCGTGGGCATCCTCGGCCTGGGCCACATCGGCAAGCGCGTCGCGGCGCTGGTCAGCGCGTTTGTCGC
>JAUNPI010000178.1 GCA_030536875.1 Clostridia bacterium | reverse complement strand
TAATCCTGCCCCTTGTATTGCAGCGTCCGATAATGAATGGCCGTCATGCGGTTGTCCTCCAGCGTCCATTCCAGCGCGACCTGTTCCCCGCCGTCCTCCATGTAAGACCCCCGGTAGACCCCGTCCTCATACGGCTCGGCCGCGGGCAGCTTGGAGGTGTCCACAAGCTTGTAGGGATGGCGGTTCAGCCCGTCCCACAGCGCGGAGATGAGCTTGGAGGACTGCATGGTCGCCGTCGTCACCGCGTCCACGTCGTCCACAATGTCGTAGGGCAGATAGAGATCGTCGATGGCCTCCGTCCCCTTGCCCAACAGGTAATCCGCCAGCTGGCGGTATTGGCGCAGCGTGGCCTTCTGCGCATCACTGGCATCCTCGCTCATGTAATCGCCGTCCTTGTATTTGACGCCGCGATAGACGATGGAATCAAACACGCCGTCCTTGAGCTCAAACTGAATGGCGATCTGCTCGATTCCCCCGTCATAATAAAACCCGCGATAAATGCCGTCCGGGTACTCGCTCTGCGCCGCGGCGGTTCCCGCCGCGCACAGGCACAGCATCGTCAAAAACCAAACGATCCAAACGCTCTTGCGCGTCATCCGTTCATTCCTCCTTTTCGGGCGAGACAGCTTTCAGTCCCCTCTCTCTTGTTCGATTTCACCGCTCAAATTCCTTGGACAAATTGACAATTTGCCGCAAAGCTTTTACAATAGGGCTGCCGGCGCCGTTTTTTTTCGATCAATTGCCGCAACAGGGAGGCTCGCCATGAATCCCATCCTCATCGTAGATGACAACGAACAAATTCTCGACATCCTTTCCCAATATATCCGGGCCGAAGGATGGCCTCTGCTGACGGCCCGCTCCGGCGAAGAGGCGCTCTCCCTCTTTGACGCCGCCGACCCGACGGTCATCCTGCTGGACATCATGCTCCCCGGCATCGACGGGCTCGAGGTGTGCCGGCGCATCCGGAGCGTCTCCAGCGTCCCCATCCTCATGATCACGGCGCGCGACGAGGATGCCGACCGCATCCTCGGTCTGGACATCGGCGCGGACGATTACATCGTCAAGCCCTTTTCCCCGGGCGAGGTCATGGCGCGCATCCGCGCCGTCATGCGGCGTCTGCCCGCGCCCACAAGCGGGGAGACGCTGGTCATCGGCAGCCTGTCCATCCACTTGCCTTCTCTGAGCGTCACGCTGAACGGGCAGAAGCTGACCCTGACGCGGCGGGAAACGGAGCTTCTCTACACCCTCGCCTCCTCGCCGGGGCGCGTGTTCACGCGCGATAACCTGCTGACGCTCGTCTGGGGCTATGAGCACGTGGGCAACTACCGCGCCGTGGACTCGCACATCAAGCGCCTGCGCCAGAAGCTGGACGCCTATCCCCACGATTTTTTCACCATCTCCACCGTCTGGGGCACAGGCTACAAGTTTGAAAGGAATCTGCCATGAACATGCGCCGCCGCCGGCCCCGCTCCATTCGCGCGCGGCTGACCTTCCTGTTTTCGCTCGTCCTGATCGCCTTCGCGCTGATCCATGCGCTGATTTACAGCACGCTGCTGCGCAGCCGCCAAATCGAGCACTACAGCCAATCCATGCAGCGCCACGCCTATGCGATCTCCCAGAACCTGTCGGAGCTCGTCGCCCCGTCCAATCACGAGGCGCTCGACGAGACGCGCTTCATCGTCAGCGAGGATACGCTCGCCCCCTACATGGCGCTCATGGAGCAGCTCACGCGCTGCGACGTCTACCTCATCAGCGCGGAACACGACGTTCTGGGCTATTTTGACGGCGTGGTTCAGCGGATCGACAACCCGCTGCTGCCCGCCTATATCGAGCAGAGCATCGCCTTGGGCTTTATGGGCAAAACGCCGTTTATCCAGGCGCAGGTCGGGCAGGATACGCACCTGACCGCCTGCATGCCGGTCATGAACGCGCAAAGCCGCGTGCTGGGCGTCGTGCTGCTGGAAACGACGCTGAGGGAGCTGGGCTACACGCAGTCCCCCACCGCGCAGACGCTGCTGTTCAGCTGCCTCGTCTCGTTCCTGCTCTCCGTGCTGCTGGCGATGATCTTTTCCCGCCAGTTCACCCACCCCATCTTCGCCCTTCAAAAGGTCGCCCTGTCGCTCGCGCAGGGCCGCTATGAGACGCGCACACAGCTGGCCTCCAACGACGAAATCGGCTCTCTCGCCCGATCGATGGATATCCTCGCCGAAAGGCTCGAGGACTCGCGCCGGCGCGACGAACGGCTTCGCAGCCAGCAGCAGGCGTTTTTCTCCAACGTCTCCCACGAGCTCAAGACGCCGGTCACCGTCATCCGCGGCTCCCTTGAAGCGCTCAGCGACGGCGTCGTCTCCGACGAGCAGACCGTTCGCGCCTACTACGCGCAGATGATCACAGAAAGCCGCTGGCTCCAACGCCTGATTCAGGATCTCTTGGAGCTCTCGCGGCTGCAAAATCTGGAATTTTCCCTCGACATGACGGATATCGACTTGGGCGAGCTGCTCGGCGACGTGGCCATGAGCGCCCACGCCCTGTGCGAGCGCAAAGGCGTGCGCCTTGATTGCCAGGAGCCGCAGGAGCGCTATCCCTTCCGCGGCGACTATACGCGCCTGCGGCAAATGCTGCTGGCCATTGTGGACAACGCCGTCAAATTCACGCCGCCCGGCAAAAGCGTCTCCCTTCGGCTGACAGGACCGCGGCCCGTGATCGTCATTGCCGACGAGGGCGATGGCATCCCCGAGGAAGAAATCCCCCGCATTTTCGACCGGTACCATCACACGCGCGATGCTTCCCGCGAGAGCACGGGCCTGGGCCTCGCCATCGTCCGGGAGATCGCCCGCCGCCACGGCATCCGCATCGACGTAAACAGCCGCGTGGGCGAGGGCTCCGCCTTTATCCTCACCTTTCCTGAAACGCCATGACGGCTCATTCCTCCGCCGCTGAGACGCCCCTGTGCTCCACGGCCGTGGAGAAGACGATCTGCGTGCGCGTGCGCCCAAAGTGCTGAAGGTGATTGATGAATTGATCCAGCTCCTGCGTCGTGCGGAAAGCTACCTTGATGAGCATGGAATAATCGCCCGTCACGCAGTCGCACTCCATGACGTTGGGCACGCTCTCGATATAGGGGTAAAACTCCGGCTTCCGGCTCGGCTCCACCTCGAGGTTGATAAACGCCTTGATCTGGTAGCCCAGCGCCGCGCAGGACAGCTGCGCCTGATACCCCGTGATGATCCCCGCGGCCTCCAGCCGCTCGATGCGCGCGCTGACCGCCGGAGAGGAGAGAAACACCTGCTCGGCAATCTGCTTGAGCGGCGTCCTCGCGTTCTCCTGTAAAATCGTCAAAATCTTCCGGTCCATCTGATCCATATGCTCAATCCCTCTCTGCTCTTGTTTGCTCCCCCACATCGGTATCTCGCCAACCGGCCCATGCCAAACCTCGTTTCATCAAGAGCATACCACGTTTGAACGCCGACGGCAACCCTTTAGGCAAAAGAATGGAAAGTTTCCCGCCGTCTTCAGCGGCGGAACACCCCGCGCTCCCTCAAGCGCCTCTTTCGGCCGACGCAAGGCGCTCCAAGTTCTGGCAAAGGTTCTGTTGCACGTCCGTGAGCGCCTCCTGAGCCCAGCTCGGGAATATCCCGCGCCGATAGGCCAGATACAGGGTCACCACCGGGCAAATCACGTCGTCAGCCGCCTTCTCCAAGGGATCAAACGCGCCGTATTCGGCCAGGAACGCCTCCTTGGCCTGAGCGGAAAGCGACACGGTGACATTCCGCACGTCGGCATAGGCGAAGCCCTTGCCCAGCAGATTGTAGTCAAACATCATCGCCGACGAGCAGTCCTTGGCGACAATCAGGTTTGTATAGTAGAAATCGTGATAGATCAACGTCTTTCTGATCCTGCGCAGAGCGCGCCCCAGCGCATCGCAGCTGCGCTCCAGCGCCTTCCAAGCGGGGGCATCCTGCGTCCCTGTCCATCGCTTGATCTCGTCGATATGTTCCGGGGTAAAAAAATCCGTCTCGTCGTACAGAGCCTCTCCGTGCCGCGCCACATAGTCAATCCCCTGCCGGTGAAGCCGTTTATACCAGCGGCATATCTGCACCGCGACTTCGGGGTTCTCCATGTCCTCCCTTACGCCCATGCGGTAGATCGGGCTGCGGGCCATGTCCTCCAGCAGGATGGCCTCGTCCGTAGCCGCGATGACCTTGATCGTGGGAACCCCCAACGACGCTAGGATCCGATAGTTGTCGATCTCCCTTCGCGATCCCTCATCCCGAAAGTATTTCAGCACGCACGAGCCCGAGCCGCCAGCGACGCGGGCGACCACGATCCCGTCTTTCTCCTGCAAGACGCTCAGATCGCTGTAGGATACGCCCATCGCGTTCAATTGCTCATCAAGGGCATTCATCGCTTTCACCTCCGTTTTTCGAATTCCGTTATACGCAAAAGGCCCAGATATCGACGATATCCAAGGCGCTCAAGATGGTTGTGCTGAAAACACGCCATCCGAAAGAAAAGCCCTCCGCAGTTAGGAGCCCATGCGCTTCCGCTCTCCGGAGAGCTTATCGTTCTATCTTGTTTCTATCTTACTTCTTTTCCATTCGCTCGATCACGCAGGTGTGCTTCTTGCTGTCCCTGTCGTAGCTGATCCCCGCCA
>JAUNPI010000177.1 GCA_030536875.1 Clostridia bacterium | reverse complement strand
TCCGCCCCGGCGTCGCCGGCCTCCGCCTGCTCTTTCGCCGTTTCCGCCGTTTCGGGCTCCTCCTGCCCGCTCGGCTGCTCCGCGTTCATCTCCTCCAGCAGCGAATGCACGTCGCCCAGCGAGGCCGCCACTTCGGCAAAGGCCTCCTCCTCCGTCTTGCCGCCGCTGATGGAATCCTCGTATCTAGCCTGCGCATTGGCCATCAGCTCATCGCGCAGGGCGAGGTTTTCCGCCGACATCTTCATATTTGCAAAGATCTCGTCAATCATGCTGCGAATGCGCTTGTTCATCATCTTTCTGCGTCCTCCATTCCGAACAATTCTGATATGATCGCGCGATACCTGCGCCAGTCCTCTCGGTTCTCTTCATATAGTCTGCGCCCGGCCTCCGTCAGGTGGTAATACCGCCTGCGCGCCCCGGAATTCTCGTTTCCCCAATACGACTCGACGAGGCCCGCGTTTTCCAGCCGGCGGAAGGTCGTATATAAGGTGGCTTCCTTCAGTTGCAGCTCACCGTGGGTGATCTCCTGCACGTTTCGGCTGATGACATAGCCATAATTGTCCGCTTTAGCCAGCTGCGCAAGAATAATCGTATCCGTGTAGCCGCGAAGGATATCCGATGAATTGAGCATTTCATCACCTCCGACGCGGTATAGTATAGCATTAAATACTTCGCCTGTCAATGTATATTGCAAAGAAAAATAATCGGAGCCAAATCCATCCATTCGGTTGACGTCAAGCGCCCGGACGTTTATAATGAATCTTGGAAGATTTTTATCCATTATCCATTGAGGAGGTCATACGATGAAAAAAGGGTTCCTCGGGCTCATTCTGGCGCTGTGCTTGGCGCTGCCGCTGCTTCCCGCCGCAGCGGAAGAGGTCTACTTTCCGGGCGAAATCACCAAATCGCTCTTTCAATCGGCCTTTGATGCCGGAAAGATCATCACCGGCGACCTGACGATGTCCTTAGATCTGGACAGCGGCGCGTTCGTCGGCGACGACGAGGCGAGCAAAGCCCAGCTTGACGCCGTCGTCTCCCTGATCAAGGACGCCAAGCTCTCCTTCGGCGTGGGCAAGCTTCAGGACGGCTTGCGCTTCGAGCTCGGCGCGTCGCTCTCTCCCGAGGGGACAAACGGCGTATCTGTCAGCGGCGCGGCCGATATCACGCTGGACGGCATCAGCCTGGAGAGCGACATCATCTCCGGCAGCAAAATCACCGCGACTTGGGAAACGCTGCTCGCCTTGGCGGGCGTCGACTCGCAGACCAGCGCGATGATCCTTTCCCTGCGCGATGTGGATTGGGATGCGGCCCTTGCCGAGGCGACTGCGCAGCTGCAAACGGCGATGACCACGGCGGCGCAGCTCGTCACGCCCTACGTCCAAACGGCCGTCGATTTTGCCGCCGCCCTGCCCATTCAGACCGAGACCGGCGTTGCGGCGGATGCGACGCACCCCGCGGCCGCGACCAGGATCACCGTCACGTTCACCAAGGACGACGTGCGATCGCTGATCACCGCGCTGGCCGATCAGCTCGAGCAGGACGAGCAGGTTGCGCCCATGCTCGACGCCCTGCTCGCCCAAGCCGCTCCTTCCGACGACAGCGTGCCCGCGGACACCGCCGCGCTCTGCGCTGCCATCCGCGCGGAAGTGGAAGGCCTGTCCGGCACGGAACCCTATACCCTTGTCATGGGCATGGATGAAAACGACACGCTCCTCTTCGCCGAGGTCACCGGCACGCTTGGCAGCGGCGTGTATTTCGCCTGCTACCCCGTCGAGGACGCGCAGCATGTCAGCCTCATGCTCATCTCCATCGAAGATGACGGCACGGTCGAGTACTCCTTCTCCTTCTCGGCTTCCATCACCGCCGACAACGCCGACCTGAGCGTGGCGCAAAATGCCGATATTCTCATGCAGATGCAGGCTGTCGTTTACGACGTTCCCGTCTTCAGCATGGATTACACCATCGCCTGCCAGCCGTTCACCACGGACGACGCCCAGCCCGGCTATCAGGTCGAAGGGGCGATGAACATGACCGCCGTGGAGGATGACGAAACCGTCATGCGCGAGATCATGTCCCTGCGCAGCGAGCAGGCGAGGACCGCGACCGGCGGCGAAATTTCGAAAGCGTCGATCGTCGCGGACGTCTATGCCGACGACGTCCAAACCTCCGTCGTCGCGACCGGCAGCATGAACATAGAGCCCACCGAGGACGGCTTTACGGGCCTGTACACCATTTCCGAGCAGATGCCCGAATTGGGGATCCGCGATTTGACCTTCAACGTCGCGTTGGGCGCCCGCGAGCATGACGCCTCCGCCAGCGACGCGCTCGCGCCCCTCGCGCTGGAAAGCGCAACCTCCGAGGATGTCGACGCCCTTGCGGCGCAGGCCACCGCCACCCTCCAGCAGAAGGCGATCCAGCTGCTTGCGGTTCTCCCGCAGGACGTGCAGCAGATGATTTTGAACGCGGAGTGAGGCTTCGCCCTCATCGCCGCACCCCATCCGGACATGGCCCAAGGCCATGTCCTTTTTTGCTGCGCTTTTTGGTCATGCCCTTTCCTCCGCCCGCGCGCAACGAAAACGCACACAATTCACCCCAAATGTTCGCTTCAATCGCTGGCGTCCGCACGCCCGCGCTGTTACAATAGAGCCAGCGCAATCAAACCTGACAGGAGTGAGAAAAGTGAGTGTTTTCAGCGATAACCTGACCGCGCTTCGCCGCCTGAGCCGCCGCACGCAGGAGGAGGTCGCCGAGCAGATCGGCGTTTCCCGCCAGGCGCTCGCCAAGTGGGAGAGCGGCGAAACCCTTCCGGACATCGAGAGATGCCGCCTGCTTGCCCAGCTCTACGGCGTCTCTCTCGACGAGCTGGTCAGCCACGACGGCTCCGCGTTCAGCCTGCCCGTTCCCCCGCGGGGCAAGCATCTCTTCGGCGTCGTGCGCGTGGGGGACAAGGGGCAGATCGTCATCCCCCAAGCGGCCCGCCGCGTCTTTGGCATTCAGCCCGGGGATACGCTCGTCGTCCTCGGGGACGAGGCGCAGGGGCTGGCGCTGATTCGGGAGGCCGACATGCTGGCGATGGCCGATGCCATCCGCCGCGCGGCGGCGGACAAGGAGGATTGACCATGCGCAAGCCTTTTTTGGACAACGTACGCGGCGGTATCGTGCTGCTGGTCGTCGTCTATCACGCCGTCTATCTGCTCAACAGCGTCGGCGTGATCTCCAACGTCTCCATTGCCGGCATTCCGCAGGCGGATCTTCTGCTCTATGCGGTCTATCCGTGGTTCATGGTCTGTCTGTTTGCCGTCGCCGGGGCGAGCGCACGCTATGCGCTCGACGCGCGCGGCGCGAAAGCCTTCCTGAAAAGCAAGCTTCGCCGCGTGCTGCTGCCCTCCGTCGCCGGCATCTTTCTCGTCGGCTGGCTCTCCGGCTATGTGACCTATCGGTATAACCCGTCGATGTTCGGCGAGGCGTCCGTTCCCGTCTTCGTCAAGTTTCTGGTCTTCTGCCTGGCTGGCATCGGGCCGCTCTGGTTTCTGCACGAGCTGTTCCTCTGCGATCTCGCGCTTTTGCTCGTGCGCAGGCTCGACCGGCGCGGCGCGCTCCTGCGCCTCGGCTCGCGCGCGAACCTTGCCGCGCTGCTGCTGCTCGCCCTGCCCTTTTGGGGCAGCGCGCAGGTGCTCAATACGCCTGTCGTGGAGGTCTACCATCATGGCGTCTATGGTTTCTCGTTTTTTCTGGGGTATTTCGTCCTCTCCCACGAGCGGGTTCAGGCCCTGCTGGCCCGCCGCGCGCCCTCGCTGCTGCTGGCCGCCTGCGCGCTGGGCGCCGTTTACACCGCCCGAAATTGGGGGGCAAATTATGCCGCGATGGAAAGCCTCAAGGCCCCGCTGACCAACGCCTTCGCGTATCTGGGCATGCTCGCCGTCCTCGCCTGCGGAAAGCGCTTTTTCGATCGTGAAACGCGCTTCACCCGCTTCATGCGCCGCAATGGCTTTGCGATCTTCGCGCTGCACTATCCGCTGATGGCCCTGAGCGCCTGTTTTTTCGACCGCGCGCTGCATTTGCCTGCCGCGGCGATTGATCCGCTCCTCCTTCTCACGCAGGCGGCTCTCCTTCCGCCCATCGTCGCGCTGATCCGCCGCATTCCCCCTCTGCGTCTGCTGCTTCTGGGCGAGGCGTGAGCGCTTACCCCAACGTCAAAAGCAGGCCGTGCATCTGCACGGCCTGCAAAATATGTTTAGTCAATCTATAATCGATCCAAATCGCTCAAATCCGCCCCGGCAAGCTGAGGCTTGCCCAGATCATCAGGGCGATTTGCAGCGCCGCGGCGATGGGCGCGCTGATCACAAACCGCCTGTGTCTGGTCTTGTGTCGGAACACGCGCATGGCGGTAAACGCGCCGAGCCCGCCCATCAGCCATGTACACAGCAGCAGCGTCCGCTCGGGAATGCGCCACCGTCCCCGTCTGGCGCGCCGCTTATCGGCGCCATAGAGGCTGAACGTCAGCACATTCATGGCCAGATAGACGCCCCAAACCGCCGTCAGCATCAGCCGCGCTCCTCCGCATCGCCCGTATCGTCCGTCACGGTCGCGTCGGAGGCAGCGGGCTCGTCGGCCGCCTCGTCCTTGGTCTCCTCCGTGGAGGAAGGCAGCTGGTTGGGCGCGAGAATCGCCATAAACTCGATGCCGGTGATG
>JAUNPI010000017.1:14981-27475 GCA_030536875.1 Clostridia bacterium | reverse complement strand
GTATTCTCAGACCTAAATGAAGTGGCATAACCACTTGCAATCTCCGCTCTTTTGCAGTATAATTCTCATGTTGTATTTGGTTCATTACAGTTTCAAATTACAACAAAAAGACGGGAGTGTCAAGATAAAATAATCTTGATGCTCCCATCTTTTTTTCTGCCTTAGCCTGACAGCCCCATCTTTTCTGCATCAAAGCGCGGTGCGCGCAGCGGCGGCAACGCCTCTTGCGGTTCTCCTAGGGAACCGTCCTGTCTGGCCTAATCCTCCTCCTCCAGCAGAAGATAGCATCTCTTTTTTCCAAGCGCTTGAAGTACCTGCTCCATTTTGTCTTGATCAAATTTCTCCCCTATCTCTTCATCTTCCAGCAGCTCATAAAACTCATCCGCCATGCAAAAAACCGTTCCCTCATCATGAACGCAGTCGTTTAAATACGTCCAAATAATCGTGCGATAGGTCTCCCTTTCCACCTCTTCGCTCAATTCACAGACAATCGGGTGATAGTCATCCAGCCAATAAGCCCGCACAACGGTGCCGTCCGCATCGCCGATCACAACCACCGTATGCCCATACATGACGAGCTTTTGTATCGCGATTGCAACATAGCCGTCTCCATCCGGCAGCCCGATCTGCAGCGGGTTATCTTCCTCGAACCAGCAAAGCACCTCGCAAAGCGTATTAAAATTGGTCACATACAGCTTGGTCATCTCTCTCACATCCTTTCGTCATCAACAGTATCTTTGTGAAACAAATCCTTTCGCTCAGTTCCGGCCCCAAGCGAAGAGCGGCGGGATTGACATGATTTCGCTGGCGACGCCACCGGCGGCATGCCGGTTTATTTTTTCTTCTATCTCCCCTTTCGCCCCTCCTGAGATGCAAAGGGTCAGCGAAGGACATAGCGCCGGATGAACTCAATCCCTATGCAGACCCAAAGAATCCCTTCTATCCAAAACAGCAATGTGCGGTGTCTGTCGATGAATGCCTTTACCCTTCTGCGCGCGTTCTCTCCGTTTAAGCCGATCACACAGCGCGCATTCCATATCTTGCGTTCCATCCACACCTTCCATCCGATCCCTTTCCATTTCAGCCATTGGATGCGATTTCCCTTTATCCTTTGGATCCTTACCAAAAAACGACAGCATTTTCTCTTTTGCCATATACAGTATAAGGCCATGTCCTCCTTACGCCGGCGCTGTTCATTTTGCGCCGCCCGATATGCCCGTTCTGTATATTTTTCAGCCTTCTCCGCATCTCCTTCATCAAACGCACGGCGGCCTTTTGCCAAAAGAAGTTTGGAATACTCCAGCCAGCACGCCAGCCGTCCTCTTCTGCGAAGGCTGCTCATCGTCCTATAGGCTTCTTTTTCATACGATCTTGCATGCGCCTGATCGCCAAGCCGTTCTGCGCTTTCCTTTGCATAAACCAATGTGGACGCATAGAGATTCAAACAATCCGTTTCTCCCTCGTTGATCAACGGCTCAATCCTTTCAAGCGCCTTTTCGAGCATTTCAAAGAGCTGCTCTTCCGCAGAAAGACGGTCAGGGTGTTTCGTTGCGACCTGCTCCAGAAAAGGATAAACCCCTCTCAGCCGCTCAATCACGCGATGGTTTCCCTTTTCAAGGCACAGCAAAAGCCCCATACTCGCCATGAACCCCATGCCAAGCGCGTTGCTATGCTCTCCTTCTTCCTCTTCGTTTATCGCGCAGCAGTAGATCAAAAGCGAGGATGCTTCATCCTGCACAGGTATGTTCTCCATACTCAAACGCCTCTCCTCCCTCGATCGTCCATCTTCTTTCGTTTTCTCTTGTGTCATGCGTTTCGAGTCGAACCGCCCTGCCGCATTTTTCGCGGCAGGGCGGTTTGATCCTTTTAATTATCCTCCGGCTTCTCCTCAGACGGCTTCTCCTCAAAGATTTCACAGAACGAACCAACCATATGGAACAAGCCTGCAATCCAGCCGAATATCAGCACAATCACTATACCAATCAGCCCGATTGTCGCGGTAACGTCGCCCGTGCCTCCGAACAGCCATTCCGCGGCCATTCCTTGTTTGACCGTATCCGTAAAACCCATAGCCTCCAAGATATCCATGATTCCAAAGACATAGCCCAGCATCATGCCGTAGCCAAACAGGCTGCTTTTAAGCAGCGACCACCTCAGTTCTTCGATGAAGAGGTTGGAGGCCCAATGGCCTAGGGCGATGCCGATGATGAGGCGAATGGCGAAGGTGATGAGGTTGAAGAAATTGATGCGCATGCTTAAACATCTACACTCCTCATGGCATTACAACGGGAATTCAATATTATTATATTTTTCTCTAATTAGTTCTTGGGTCTGCTTCAAATTATATTGATCCATATTTAAATAGTTTATCTTGTTCCGACATGCAGTAATATTGCTTGCAAGTTCTTTGTCTCGTCCTGTCACCCAATATAGTATATCTTTTCCTATATCTTCCGCAGTCACTCTAGCTGTAAAGTCCCCTTGTAATGCTCTCTCCAGTTTTTCTTGAACATTATTCAGTTCCCCTTGAGAATACTGCTGTATAACCTCATAATACTCCTTACACTGATCTATTACATTGTTTCTTGTCGCATATTGCAGTTCTGTCAAATAATATGTGCCGCTTGCTTTATTTCGACGAGCATCGTCCACTGCCGTTTCAACTGCTATATTTATCAATTCAGCATCAAGGATATTTCGTTTAACATCGTGTAATGTATTTGAACTTCTGACTCCTGAATCTACAATTTGAGCAGCTTTCCCACCGAATGTAATGCCTGTACTATCTAAAGCACCTATAGCAAACTCTCCTGCAAACTCTAACCATTCTTGAACCGACTTACTCGTTGCAGACTGGTTTTTTCCGGTGTCAACATATGCATCGAGTTCTTCTCTCACTTTATTGCATGCAATGTATACGCTACTTTCTTCATCCAAGGAATCACACACTTCGTCCAATGCGCAGATAGATTCGTAATAATTTTCTGCAAGAAGATCTAGTTTATCGTCCTCAACCTTACATACTTGCCGAACATACGCAGCCTCAACACCAATCGAAAACGCAACAAATGCACGCCCAACGTTTTTCGCCAAGTTCTGACCTCCCTTGACCATCAGACCTTGTGTAGATTTGTTCAAGCTTGCCGTCTCTGCTTTACGTGCTGCAGCTTGAAGCTTATTAATGTCTGCATAAAGCTTTAAACTATCTTCTGCGCCGGCTGCTACCATTATAAAGCCTTCGCCTTGGAGAAATTTTCCTTGTTTAACCATATCCTTGAAGAATTGATTTGCTATTCGTTCTATTCCTTCTGAAGATTGAAACAATGTTCCGCTAAAATAGCTCCGATATATCTCTGTACTCTGGGAAATTTCTGATTGTCCAAGCGCCTTTAATACTCTTGTAACATACTCATCTGCCTCCATTGTATATTGAGCACTTTCCGAAATCAACTTTCCAGATAATTTCTCTAAACTAAATTTTTGACCTCCTATTGTATACGTATCCGTAGCTGCTTCCGTCAAATCTTTCGCAACATCTACGCCTTGCTTAAACTCGCTAGCTTTTGCAAGGTTTGCAATTTCTTCCATGTAGCCTTTCTTAGAATCAATAATCGCAGGAATAAACTCTGTTTTGATGATATCTACAAGCATTTGCTGCTCGGTATCTGTCAATACATCTGATACGGTTGATGCTGGTCTAGTAACTGCTTCAACAATACTTTCCGAGGCATTTCTAATAAAGCTCTCATAGCTCTCATAAATATTATTAAGCGTCTCATCTACAACACCAAATTCATCAAAAGTATCATCTGCATTTTTTAAGGAATTCCAAATATCGGATTCATACTCTCCGGCTTTAAAGCCAAATATTTCTAGCTTTTTACGCTCATCGACCGGTCCCTGTATCTCAGGAAACTGACCAAAATTAGGGAGCGATGTATCTACTTGATTAACCTTATTAGAATTCGTCTGCTGCGAATTCTGATTTCCCGAATTCCCCGTCTTCGGCGGATTACATGTCGAGCATCTAGCGTCATAACCGTCCTCTCCGCCGTCGATCTCCTGCCCGCAGACCGTGCAAACATAATATTTCCGATGCGGATGTCCCGTTTTGTTGCTCGCGCTGCCCTTTGTATGCTCAACCGTCTCGCGCACTTCCTCCGTTTTATCTACCTCGCCGCATGCACAGGTCACATGCATCGTCTTTACAACGACATGCGTCTTCTGGTCGTTGTGCTCAATCTTTCGCCTGTCGGAAATCTCCTCGCTGACCGGCGCATGGTCGCACTTTTTGACCTCGATCACGGCAGACTCTGCCCAGAAGGTCTCGTCGTCCTCCTTATCCGTCACCAGAACGACAAACTTCCACTGACCCTCTTCATTCGCCGTGTAGGTATAGCGATCCCGTGCGTCCGTGGTGTAATCAACCTTTTCTTTATTGCGATAGACCTCCCAATAGTATGTGTAGGAGCCGCTTCCACCGCTGACGACAGCATCCGCACCGAGCATATCGCCCGTCCAGCCGCTCTGCGCGTCGGCCTTGACGGTGACCGCGAGCGGCTGTTCGTAGCCGCAAAGCATACAATTGCCATTCTCGTCAAAGCTATGCTTTTCGTCGTATTCTTCGGTTTTCCCCTTTTCGAGCACCGTGTCGCAGTACGTGCAGTAGAGATCATACTTGGTAACGACGCGGTGCTGGGTATCGGAAATAGAGGTTCTCGTCGCGACCTCGTTTTTGTGCGCCGCGCTGCCGTGCGGGCACTGCACAACCGTGAAGCTCACGCTGCCCTGATGATTGCCATCCGGTTCCGCGCCGCTCTCGCCGATCGCGCCCACCCAGAAGCGATAGCTGTGGTTCGCCTCCAGCTTCGCGCCGGGGATCGTGAAATACGCCGCCTCCGTCTTTTCCCGGCTGTAAATGGATGTGTTGGTCGTCACATCGCGCAGGGAATACTCGTAGCGGACGGCGTCGGTCAGCTTCGACCATGCCATCGCGAGGTCGACGCCCGCCAGAGGCGTTCCGCTGTACGAGAGATTCATCGGGTTGCTCTGCGCGGCGCTGGTCTTGACCGTCTGCGTCGTCTGCGCCATCATGGCGCCGCTCGCGTCGAACGCGCCAACCCAAATCTTGTATTCGACATTGTCGTCGACCAGAATGCCGTTCAGCATGAGCGAAGGAATCTGGGTGGATTGGCCCGCCTCACCCCAAATCGGCGTATCCGTGCTGAGGTTGCGAATGTTGTATTGATAGTGGTCGGCGTCCTCGATTTCGTTCCATGTGGCGATGAGCGTCTGCCCGCCGATAGCCGCGCCCACATTCAAAACGAGCTTCACTTCGGGTTTCGTCGCCGTGACTTGGCTGGTCGCCTGTGTGAGCATCAGGCCATCGGCGTCAAACGCCGCCGCCCAAAGCTTGTATTCGTGATCGGCCGCCACGTTCGCGCCCTCAAGCGTAAACGTGGTTCCCGCCGTGGTCTCGTTGCACAGGGCCGCGTCCGTCGTCAGGTCGCGCGCACTGTATTGATAATGGTCGGCCCCCGCAATCTCGTTCCACGAAACCGTCAAGGGCTTTCCGCTGATCGCTTCGCCCACCGTCAGGGCGAGCGCCGCGTCCTGCGCGCTCCTGTCGTATCCGCAAAGCTTGCAGACGTCTCCCGTAAACTGATGCGCCTCTGTGCCGAGATTCTTGATCTGATCCTTTTGCAGAACCTCTCCGCAGGACTTGCACTGGATGTCAAATAGACCATACAGCGTATGCGTATCCGCGCTGATGTTCCCATAGCGTCCTCCGGGGTCGACATCCATCGTCAGCGCATGGTCGCATTCCACCAAAAGTTTGGATTCCGAGGCGTGCTGCACAATCACCTCGCCATCGGCAGCATAGGCCGCTACCCATATTTTATACCGGTGGCCCGAAAGGAGATCGTCAATCCGGAAGCTGAGGCCGCTCGTCTCGGTCTCGGGAATCAGCTCCTGCTTTTCGTCCAGAACCTTATACCTGTAATGATCCGCCCCGTCGACCTCCGGCCAATCGACAACCGCCGTGCTGCCGTTTACGCTGACGGCGACATCCATCTCTTTATTCTCCTCATAGCGTGCGTCGACGGTCGTGGTGATGTCTTTGATCATCTCCCCCGCCGGGCAGGGGAACGCCGCCGACGCCGCGCCGACGTAGATACGAATGCGCTTGGTATCCGCAGCCACGTCCGCAGCCGAAACCGTAAAGCTGCGGTTCGTCCCCACATTCTGCCTGTACGTGACGTCTGCGGAGCCCGTGATGTGATGCTCCTGATCCTTCTGGTCGATGCGAACGATGCTCACCTCGTAGTGATCCGCATAGGGAACTTCGTCCCAGCTGAACGAAAAGGACTGCCCGACGACGATGTCATTCACATAGATGCTCATCGCCTTGGTCGGTTCTCCCTCCACAATATCCAAATCGAGCGACAAGGGCATGATCGGCGCAAAGGAGACCGCCTGTCCGCATGCCGGGCAGACGCCTTCGTCGTTATACGCATGCTCCTCGGCATAAGCGTCTATCTCGATCGATTCATCCTTCAGCACTTCGCCGCAGTCGGGGCAGATGCATACCTCGTGCTGCAAAACCGTAACGCTGTGCTGCTCATCGCCGATTGGCCAATAGCTGCGTTCCTCGTCGACGCTGCTGACGGCCTGCGCATGGGCGCAGGCCTCCTCGCTCTTGGTCTCATCGAATTCATCTGTTTTTTCCGTCGCCTCCGCCGGCGTCGCCGGTTCCAAGGCCTCCGCGATCGCGTTGACCGGCATGCCGCTTGTCAAAAGCATCAGACAAAGCAGCAAACTCCCCATCCTCTTTGCAAAGCTGTTCATCCTGTTTCCCCCTATTCATCGATGTTATCATACAGCAAAAATATTGTAACCCCCCCCCGAATTCTGTCAATATATGACAGAATTATTTAACACTTTCGTCATACAAAAAAGGGGCGTCAAATCATGACGCTCCCAGCTTTTTCAGCTTTTTTCTAGTTTACTCTGACAGCACCCGCTTTGTTTGGGGCTGGCGTTCGCTGCCTCAGCCCTTCTCGTATCGGGCGGAGGTGACATACACGCCGTAGCGGCGGCGGAATCTCAGCACATCCTCCTCGGTGGAAAACGCGTTGGGATCGGCCTTCAGCTTCGTTTCCTTGTCCTCGAAGTAGGCCTTGAGGTCGTACTCGCCGCCGTAATCGTAGATGGCGGCATCCTCCAGCACGCGGATGGTATACGTGTGATAGGGCGGTATATCGATGATCGAGGAGCCCTCCACGATGAAGGTCTGCGCCTCGTCGTGGCCCTGCGTATGGTCGATCGTCAGTTCCAGCTTTCCGCTCTTGACATACAGGAGCTCATACCCCTTGTGCGGATACTTGTATTCGGCCGTGAAGCCCTTCTTGACATCCGCATACCAGATCTCCTTGACGCCGCCGGTTTCAAATTTTTCGACCTTTAGCTTGAGCGAATAGCCCTCGCCCTCGCGGGTCATCCACGCAAAATCCGGCGTTCTGACTTGGAAGACGTCCTTATGGTCGTGCAGCGGCAGTTCGCTCAGCGCGGGATGCTCCCGCGCGATGCTCTTGCCGGAGCGGTACATCGCCATGAACTCCGGGTCCTCCTTCATCTGGGGGTAATAGGTGTTGACCATGTTCTTCTCGGCAATGCCGCCGGCCATGTTGATGTCGTGGAACAGCTCGCGCCAGATCGTTCCCTCCTCCAGCCAGATGAAGCCGTGCGCCGTATAGGGCGGCAGATGGATGATATCGCCGGCCTCGCCGATAAACCGCTTGCCGTCGACAAGGCAGTCCATCCGCCCGCAGGCGATTTCAAAGGTCTCGTAGCCGTTGGCATGCTGGTGGTATGGCACCTCCGTGCCCGCGTGGTAAATCGTGTCGGAAAACTCCTTCATCTCCTGCCCGCGGGGAAGGATAAAGTCGTTGACCACCTCGTCGCCCTCGTTATAGTGGCGGGCCCAATCCTGCGGATCCATCATCTTGATCACAAATTGATGGCGATCAAAATTCGGAATTTTTTCCATATCTGCAAGCTTCATTGCTCTCTTCCTTTCGTCTGATCCGTCCCCTGAGGCAGAGGCAGAGAGTCTGCGGCCCTCTGCCTCTCAGGGGTTTGGAAGTTCCGGCGGCGTTACTCCGCCCAAGACCAGTTGAAAACGCTGTATTCGTTCATCGAATCCGCCTGAATGCCCTGCAGGTTCTTGTTGGCGGCAAGGCAGTTGTTGGCCGAGTAGAGAGGAATCGTCAGCGCGTGATCGCCCATCGTGTGCTGCACGGTCTTGAACGCCTCGGCGCGCACCTCCGGGTCGACGCTGGTGTGGTTGATGTCATACGCCTCGTTCACCGTCGGGTCGTTCGGGTTGCCGAAGTTCTGGCCCTGGCCGCCGCGATAGAGCGCGTAGAGCTCCTCCAGATCCGCCATGCCCATCGAGAAGGAAACGAGGTTCATCTCGTAATCGGCGCCCTTGAAGACGTCGTCAAACCATGCGTTCGAATCCATCTTCTCAATCTCGATGTGAATGCCCACGTCCTCCAGATAAGCCTGAACGATTTCCAGCGGTTTGGAATACGTCGCCCGGGAGTTGGTCTTGACCGTCACGGTCAGGCCGTCCGGGTATCCGGCCTTGGCCAGGTATTCCTTGGCCAGTTCCGGGTCGTATGCCGGGCCGTGATACTCCTGATCGTAGCCGGGAACGAACGGGGCATAGATCGCCTCGGCGACCGTGCCGTGCCCCTCGATGGAAGCCAGCATGACGCCCTCCTTGTCGATCGCGTGCGCGACCGCCAGCCGGAGATTTTCGTCGGTAAAGCGGCTGCCCTCGTTGTAGTTGAAGATGATCCATGTCGTGGAGTTGCCGACAACCTCGCTGTACTGCAGGTTCGGGTCGGCCTTGACGATCTCGATATCGGTCTGCGGAACCATGTAGTGTACGTCGATTTCGCCGTTCTGCAGCGCCATCGTCGCGACGTTGGAGTCGGACATGATGCGGAACGTCACGTCCTTGATGGACGGGGAGCCGCGCCAATAATCCTCGTTCGCCGTGATGGCGATTCTGTCGCCGGTCGCCCAGGAGACGAACTTGTAAGCGCCCGTGCCGCAGGGGTTGCGGATGAAGCCCGCCGGATCGGCCTCATAATAGGCCTTTGGGAAGATGGTCATATAGTCCGAAGAGACGCATTCGAGCGCCGGGCCATATTCCGCTTTAAAGGTCAAAACGACGTGGTTGTCGTCCACAACGGCCATATCGCTCATGGCCGAGGTGGCCGTGTCCGCATAGCCGGCCCCGATGATGGTGTTGTAGGAGAACGCCACATCCTCCGCCGTCATCGTCTCGCCGTTGTGGAACTTGACGCCCTCGCGCAGCGTCAGGGTCAGCTGGGTGTTGTCCTCGTTCCAGGACCATTCCGTCGCCAGGCCCGGAATGTACTCGCCGTTCTCCTTGATGATCAGCGTGTCAAACAGGTTGCGGGAGACCATGTTGACGGAAACGGACGCCGCAAAGCCGCCGCACAGCGCGCTCGGCTCGGAATACAGGGCAAAAACCAGGTCGGTGCGCGCCTCGGCGCCGGCAATCGCGCTCATGCCCACGGCCAGAACGATGGCCAGCATAACGGAAACCAGGGTCTTAACGATTCTCATGGGGCAATCCTCCTACATTTTATTGATCCGAAGCGTTCAGGGCGCAGCAGGCGGCATAATGGCCGCCGCCGAAATCCTGAAGCTGGATATCCTGCTGTGTGCATGCCTGCGAGGCATACGGGCAACGCGAGGCAAAGCGGCATCCCGGTTTGGGGTTGATCGGGCTGGACACCTCGCCGGTCAACAGCTCGCGCTTTTTCCCTCTTTGGGAAAGATCGGGAATCGGGATCGCGGAAAGCAGCGCTTTCGTGTACGGATGCAGCGGATTGGCAAAGATGGCCTTGGCCGGCCCATGCTCCACGCATTTGCCCAAGTACATCACGGCAATTTCGGTTGAAATATGCTTCACCACGGACAGATCGTGTGTGATAAACATGTAGGTCAGCTTCTTTTCCCGCTGCAAATCCATCAGCAGATTCAGAATCTGTGCCTGAATGGAAACATCCAACGCGGAAACCGGCTCGTCGCAGACGATAAACTGCGGATCCAGCACCAAAGAACGCGCAATGCCGATGCGCTGGCGGCGTCCGCCGTCCAGCTCATGGGGGTAGGTGTTGACCAGCCTGGCCGCGAGCCCCACCGTGTCCATCATCTTGAAGACCTTCTTCTCGATGTCCGCGGGGTGACGCATGACATGGCCGGCAATCAGCGGCTCGGCGATGATCTCGCTGACCGTCAGGCGCGGGTTCAGGCTGGCATAGGGATCCTGAAAGATGATCTGCGCCTGATTGCGGAACTGGCGCAGTTCGCTCTTGTCCATCTTCATCACGTCTCGGCCATCGAAGAGCACCTCGCCCGCCGTCGCATCCAGCAGGCGAATGACGGTTCGCCCCAGCGTCGATTTTCCGCATCCGCTCTCGCCTACGACGCCCAGCGTCGCGCCCCTCTCGATCGACAGATCCACGTCGTCAACCGCGTGGAGCATGCCGCGCGGCGTGCTGAAATATTTTTTCAGGCGCTTCGTCTCCAGCAATGCGCTCATTGGGCATCCTCCTTCCCGAATCGATGGCAGCAGATCACATGCTCCTGCTGCGCAAACGCCTCCGGCGCCTCACAGCGGCACCGGTCCGTTGCATACGGGCAACGCGGATGGAAGTGACAGCCGGAGGGCAAATCGGAAGGATCGGCAATCAGGCCTTGAATGGGCTTCAGGCGATCCGTGTCCACGTCCAGGCGGGGAATCGAGCCGAACAGGCCCTCGGTATACGGGTGATGACGCTCCCCCTCAAAGATGTCCTCCACTGTGCCGCTTTCCACGATTTCGCCTGCGTACATGACGGCTACCCGGTCGCACATCTGTGCGACGATCCCCAGATCGTGGGTGATCATGATCATGGAGGTGCCCAGCTTTTCCTTCAGATCGGACATCATGGAAAGCACCTGCGCCTGAATCGTCACATCCAGCGCGGTTGTCGGCTCGTCGGCAATGAGCAGCTCCGGTTCGCAGGCTAGCGAGATAGCGATGACCACGCGCTGTTTCATGCCGCCGGAAAACTGATGGGGATATTCGTTCTTCCTCTCCGGCGGAATGCCGACCAGGCGGAACATGTCGTCCACACGCGCGTTGATCTGCTCTCGCGTCAGGTGCTTTTCGTTGTGCAATTCCAGCACTTCGGCGACCTGCTTGCCCACCGGGATGACCGGGTTCAGGCTCGTCATCGGGTCTTGGAAGATCATGGAGAGAACCTTGCCGCGGTAGGCCATCATGTCTGCGTTGCGCAGCTGCAAGAGGTTTGTCCCCTCAAAGAGCACTTCGCCGGACTGCACCTTTCCAATGCCTTTGGGCAAAAGGCCCATCAGCGCTAGGGCCAGCGTCGTCTTGCCCGCGCCTGTCTCCCCGACCAGCCCGATCGTCTCCTTGCGGTTGACCGTCAGGCTGACGTGGTTCACCGCTTTGACAAGCAGCTCATCCGTCTGATATTCCACCGTCAGGTCTCTGACCTGAAGCAGCGGCTGGTTGTTGTTGCTCATATGCGGCCTCCTCAGTTTTTCAGCTTGGGATCCAGCGCGTCGCGCAGGCCGTCGCCGATCAGGTTCAGCGACATCGCGGCGACCATGATGGCCAGTCCGGGGAAAATGACCAGATACGGATAGCTGCGCATGTATTCCCGGCCATCGCTGAGCATCGTTCCCCATTCCGGCATGGGCGACTCCACCCCAAGGCCGATATAGCTCAGGCCGGCGATGGCGATGATGGTCACCGCCAGATTCAGCGTCGCCTGCACGATGATCGGGCCCAGCGCGTTGGGAAGGATGTGCTTGGTGATGATGCGGAAATGGGACGTGTTGCAGGCCCTTGCCGCCTCAATGTACTCTTGACCGCGAATGGGCAGGATGGCGGAGCGGAAAATGCGCGTGAAGCCCGGCACAACGCCCACGATACAGGCAATGCCCAAGTTCACAATGCTGTTGCCCAGCGACGCCACGACGCAGATCGCCATCAGGTTGAAGGGCAGCGCGTAGAAGATATCCATGATGCGCATGATGACCTGATCGATTTTGCCGCCGAAATAGGCCGAAATGCTGCCGAACAGCGCGCCGAGCAGCGTCGCGACGGAGATGACCACAAGGGAGCAGGACAGCGAGATTCTGGCGCCCCAGATGATGCGTTTGAGCACATCCCGCCCATACTGGTCGGTTCCGAAGGGATGTTCCCAGCTCGGCGGCTGGAGGCGCATGCGAATGTTCTGCTTGATCACCTCATCCTTGTAGCTGATAAACAGCGGGGCGAAAACCGCCAAAAGCACCAGCACCGCCAGCATCACAAGGCCGATCATGGCGCTCCTGTTCTTGGCAAAACGGCGGCAGACGGCAGCCAGCTGGCTGCG
>JAUNPI010000017.1:0-14971 GCA_030536875.1 Clostridia bacterium | reverse complement strand
CTTTCCGAACGGACGTCTCTTTCCGGGCAGATCTCTCATTCCTCATGGATTATCCCTTCGCTTTCCTGATTTTCACATACTGGCTCTTCAAACGCGGGTCGATGTACACGTAGAGCACATCCACGAGCAGGTTGATCAGACTGGTCAATGCCGCGATAAACAGCACCTCGCCCATAACCATCGGGACGTCCAGCACACGAACGGAGTTGATCGCCAGCGTACCCAGTCCGGTCAGGGTAAACACCTGCTCGATGACCACTGTGCCGCCCATCAGCCCGGCAAAGTTCATGCCGACAATGGTAATGATCGGCAAAAGCGCATTGCGCAGCGCGTGCCGGAGAATGACCTGCCTCTCGCTGGCACCCTTTGCTCTAGCCATCTTGATGTAGTCGGCGCGGATGACCTCCAGCATGGAGGAGCGCGTCATGCGGACCAGCGTCGCGGCATTTGACGCCGCAAGCGTAACCCAAGGCAGGATGTAGCTCTTGATGGAATCGGAAC
This sequence comes from Clostridia bacterium, assembly GCA_030536875.1. GTDB lineage: Bacteria > Bacillota > Clostridia > Christensenellales > Aristaeellaceae > Ventricola. The sequence continues at coordinate 14,470 of JAUNPI010000017.1, read as the reverse complement.
CCGTCGCCGGCAGCCAGCTGAGCTTGAGGGCAAAGAGCAGCACCAGCAGCGTGCCGAACCAGAAGGCGGGCATAGAAGAGAACAGCAGCGCGCCGCCCAGCGCCAGGTTGTCCGTAAGCGAATACTGCTTGACCGCTGAAAGAATGCCGATGGGAATGCCGATCAGAACGGTCAGAAACATCGCGCCCAGCGCGACGCGCAGCGTCACGGGAATGCGATGGATGATCTCGTCGATGACCGAAAGGCTCGTGCGCCAGGAGGTTCCGAAATCGCCGCGCAGCACATTGCCGATATACCGGAGGTAGCGAATCCAGAAGGGATCGTTGAGCCCCATCTGCTCGCGCAGGTTGTCAAGCGCCTCCGGGGTTGCCTTCATGCCCAGGATGATCTGAGCGGGGTCGCCGGGCGACAATTCAAGCATCGTGAAGACAAGCAGAGAAATCCCCAGCAAAACCGGAATCATCAGCAGCAGCCTTTTTGCAATATACCGTCCCATAACGTGTCGCCTCCAATGTATCGTGCGTCATTTTCCCGAAGCGCATCGCCTCATGAAGGCGGCACAGGGAAAAACAAATCCTCTCGTTTGCCGGCCCTACCAGTTGATCCGTGTCTCCTTGACGGGCTGAACAAACTCTGTTAGAATGCTTTTGGCTCCTTCATGTTTGGCATTTTTTTGCTATTCATGTAATTGAACGCGTTCAATGAATATGTTTAGCATTTTACACCGGGAAAGACAGATTGTCAACCCGGTTTTTGCCGCTTCTTTTACACGTATCTTTCACAATACATGAATGCATTTCATGTCTATGAAGATTTTTGATACAGCACTGGATTCGGACAAGCACGCGCGAAAGACGGAGGTATACGCATGGATTCCAAAACGACCACGGTTTTCCATATCACGAAGGCTGCCATGCAGCTCTTCCGGGAAAAGGGATTTGACGCAACCAGCATTCGGGAGATCGCATCGACCTCCAACGTGAGTTTGGGCATGATCAACCACTATTTCGGAAACAAGGAGTTTTTGGGCACACAATGTCTGAACATTCTGTCCGTTTACTGTACCCAGCATCTTCCCCAGCGGCTGACGCTGGAGGATGATCCAATCCTCTACGATCTCGTCACCACGCGCGTCCTGTTTCAGTTCCTCCGTCTTCACGGCTACAGTCTCTTCTATCGGGACTCTCTGAAGAACGACTTCTTTTTTAAATACCTCAGCGACACCCCCACGATTCTGGTCAAGCTGCTCTCGAAACAATACACCATCACGGCCTCTGACGACGAAATTCAGCTCTATAGCCGGTATATGCCCTATATGATGGAAAAGACGCTCATCCTCAAGAAGGAAATGGGGCTGTTTCCCACCATTGACTACGATCGGATTCCCTATCTGATCGTTCTGACCGCGCTCAACCACTTCATCCCCGAGCAGGACATCGCCCGCCGCGACCCCGAGGCCATCCGCATCGCCGGCGAGCTCGTCGCCCCGCTGGATCCGATTGTGCCAGACGACCTGTTGATTGACTTTGTCGCGCAATACGTCAAAAAGCTTCAGGCAGCAAGCGCCAACCTCAAAAGCAGCTGGCTCCACAGCATGAACCAAATGAAATTCTAAGGAGCCCGAAAAGCGCCCCTGATACGCACAATTCCCCGGCGCTTTGGCGGATGAAGGGATCCGCCAAAGCACCGGGGAATTGCGTTTCTTTGCTTTTTCTATCCTTGCGTTTCTGCGCGCAAGCGGCCTCAAACCACCCTCTGCTCCTCGCACCAGTGCGCGAAATACGTCATGCCCCGCATGCCGAGCAGGCTGATGCCGTACCCGCCGGCGCGCGCGCTGATCAGCTCGCCGCTCTCGCTGACGAGCTCTCTGGCCCCCTGCACGTCGTCGGTCGTCAAATAGATGTCGATGGGGTGCGCGCTGCGGTTGATGAGGGTCACCGCACAGGCATCCCCGGCGGGATGGCCCAGCGCGTCCACGCCGCCGCGGATGGTGCGCACCACGCCCAGCACGTCGTCGCAAGGGGCGATATAGCGGCATTCGCCCGTGCGCAGCTCGGGATGCGCGCGCCGCATGGCGGTCATCCGCCGGTAATAGGCCACCATCTCCTTGTCTTCACGGCCCCAAGGATAGGTACGGCGGCAGAACGGGTCTGCGCAGCCCTCCAGCCCGGCCTCGTCGGCGTAATAGATGCAGGGCATGCCTGGCACGCTCATGATCATGCGCAGCATCATCCGCTCGCGCAGGGAGCCGACCATGCGCTCCTCCTGCGTCAGATGATGGGCGGCGCGCTGGTCGCGCGGGATGTCGTTCCCGTCGTTTCCCGCGAGCACGTTGAGAATGCGCGGCCTGTCGTGGCTGCCCATCAAATTCATGAGCGCGTAGAGGAACGGCTTCGGATAGTTCTGCATCTGAACGGACAGGTCGTGCGCCACCGCGTCCGCGCACTGGCGGTTCATCAGGAAATCGATGAGCGCCTCGCGCAGCGGGTAATTCATGACGCTGTCCAGCGTGTCGCCCAGCACATAGGAACGCACCTGCCCGTAGGCGACCTTGTGGCTGGCGTCCTCCCAAACCTCGCCGAGCACAGCCGCGTCCGGCTTTGCGCCTTTGACCTGGCGGCGCAGCTCGCGCAGAAAGTCCATCGGCAGTTCGTCGGCGACGTCCAGCCGCCAGCCGCTTGTGCCTGCCCGCAGCCAATGCTTGACGACGGCGTCCTCTCCGTTTAAGATATAGCGGCGGTAATCGGCATCCATCTCGTTCACGTTGGGAAGCGTGCGGAAGCCCCACCAGCAGTCGTACTCCTCCGGCCAATGCTTAAAGCGAAACCATTTAAAGTAGGGAGACTTCGGGTTCTGGTAGGCACCGACGTCCTTGCCGTGCGACCCCCGGCGGTTAAAGTAGACGCTGTCGTCCCCCACATGGGAAAAGACGCCGTCGAGCATCACGCGGATGCCCATCCCGCGCGCCTCCTCGCACAGCTGGCGAAGCTTCTCTTCGTCGCCGAACATCGGGTCGACGCGCATATAGTCGCTGGTATCGTATTTATGGTTGGTTCTCGCCTCAAAGATCGGGTTGAAGTAAATCACGCTGACGCCCAGCTCTTTGAGGTACGGCAGCTTCTGGCGGACGCCCTCGAGGTTGCCGCCGAAGAAGTCGTTGGCAAAATTGTCTCCGTTTTCCGAGATGTTGAGCTCGGGCATCTCGTCCCAGCGCTCGTGCAGCGAGATTTTGGTTCCGTCCTTGGCGTGCATGAGCGCGTCCGTGCCCTCGCCATGACAGAACCGGTCCACCATGATCTGGTACATGACGCCCTCGTGCATCCACGCCGGGGTGGTATACTCCGGGTCGTAAACGGTCACCTGAAAGCTTTCCTCGCTGCCCATGCGCCCCGCGCCGCAGCCCGTGTGATCGTGCGGCGCGCCGAGCACATACCAGCCGTCCCGGCTTTTGGCCTCAAACCGGTACCAGTAGAGGCAGGGCGTCTGGCTGACGGTGATCTGCGCCTCATAGCAGCGCCTGCCCGCGCGCGCCCCCAGCAGCCGCATCGGGAAGCGATGCTCTTGGCCGTTCCACACGCGCAGATCGACGCTCTCCGGCACGTCCGCGCCTGCGGCCGTCACGCGCAAACGCAGCTGCGCTCCGGCGCAAACCGCCCCCTGCGGCTCGCGATAAAACAAGTCAAGCGTGTTATGCTCTAGGATCATCCCGCAACACTCCATCCAATCGATATGTGGGCCGCACACGCAGCCTGCGCATTTCCCGGACGGGACAGCATTTTTTATTGTAGCGTACTTTAGCCCATCTGTCAAACCCGCATTGGAGGATTCTGCCCCGTTTTTTCGCTCTTTAGCCGTTCTCCTTGCCGTCCCGCCGGCCAAAGAGTTCACAATTTTGTCTTATTCCCATTGCTTCTATGCTACATCTGTAGGCTATAATCAGAGCAAAACCATCGGAAAGGAGGCGCACGCCGTGAAAAACATGAGAACCGGGGTGACCGGCCTGCTCGCGCTTTGCGCATTGTCCGTTGGCCTTTTCGCCGTTTATCGCCAAACCTCCATGCCGGAACTGCCCAGCGCAGCCGCCTCCTTCGACGCCGCGCCCACATCCGCCCCTTCGGACGCCATAGAGGTTTCTGAGCATCGCGATCATCTCGAGCTCTTCCCGGAAATCGACGAATCCAGCGTGACCTCCGTCACCGTGAACGCGGAGGACACGGCCTACGAGTTTTTGCGCGACGCGCCGGGCGACGTCAGCGTCAACGGACAAAAAGCGGACAGCGAGGCGTTTGACACGCTGCTGTGCCAAATCGTGACGCTGCCCGTCTCCGCGATCGAAGCGTTTTCGATTTCCGAGCGCCCCCAGCTGACGGTATACATTGTCTCCGGCGGGGTGACGCACTCGGCCAGCTTTTACCGCAGCTCAAGCGAGGATACGACCTGGATCCTCTGCGGCACGCAGGAGGCGCCGCTCTACCGTAAGACCAGCGCGTGGCGCGTGGGCACGCTGCTGCTCACTTGCGAGGGAACGCGCATTCAGGACGAGAGCGGCAATGAGACGCCGGCGGAATAGGCCCGCCCGGCGTGCGCATGGACGATCTTCCCCTCATAGACCGCGATTTCGCCGCCCACGATGACCGCGCGAATGCCAAGCGGCGCCGCGTTGGGGCGGCCGAGCCCCGGGAAATCCGCGCAGTCCGCGATGGCCTCCGGATCGAAGACGACCAAATCGGCGTCGCTGCCCGGGCGCATACGGCCTTTTTTTTCAAAGCCGAACACCTCGGCGGGCAGGCGCGTCGTGCGGCGGACGGCCTCCTCCCACGTGACCTCTCCCCGCTCGCGAACCATCTCGCGCAAAAAGCGGGGGAAGCTGCCCGCGATCTGCGGATGGCCCTGCCCGGGGACATACGCCCCCGCGTCGGTGGAGACCATCGTCAGCGGGTGGCGCGCGATGGCGTAGACCGCCTCCTGATCGCCCGTATTGACCGACACGGCGTCGTGCGGATGACGCTCCCGCAGGTGACGGTACAGCGCTTCATCCGGCACGGCGCCCAGATGCTCGCCGGTGATCACCCGCAAATGCTCCAGCTCGATGCTGTTGGCCCGCATGATCTCTGGATCAAAGAGGGCAGAACCGACGGAGGAACACCAATCCTTATACATGCCGCTGTCCAGATGCAGCTCGGCGCCGCGGGCACGCGCGCGCTCGAGCATGGACAGCGCTTCATATTCGACGCCCACGCCGTATTGATAGACAAAGTGCGAGACGATCAGGCGGCAGCCCGTGTCCTCGGCGAGCATGATGGCCTCTTCGAGGGAATGCAGGTCGGTCATGGAGTTCATTCGCGTGTCGATGGCGACGGGCCTGCCAAACGCCTGCGCCTGACGGCAGAGCGCCTCCATCTCCTCGATCGACGCTCCCGGCGCATAGGCCGGGCCAAGCGAAACGCCCGCGGCCCCCTCCAGCAGCGCCTGACGGCAAAGGCGCTCCATCTCGGCGACCTGCCCGAGCTGCGCGGGGGCAAACGGATCGCGCGCGCCGGCCGCCAAGCGAAGCGTCTGCATCCCGATGAGCATGGCCTGATGGATGGGGAAGCCGTCCTGCTCCGCCAAAAAGGCGCCGGTATGCAGCGGAGAAAAACCGCAGTTGCCGCAGACCGTCGTCGTGATGCCCTGAAGCAGCGAGAGCGTCCCCGTGTAGACGTCGCCGTCGATATGGCTGTGCGGATCGATAAAGCCCGGGCAGACCATACAGCCCGACGCGTCCAGCAGGCGCGCGCCCTCGGGCGGCGTCAGCTCGCCCGGAGCGGCGACGGCTTCAATCTCGCCGTCCCGAATAAGCACGTCCGCCCTGCGGCGTCCCTCCTCCGCCAAACCGAGCGCCGTGCCTCCGGAAATGAAAAGCATGGACATGTGCAACCATCCCCCTTGGTATCAGGATAAGAAAATCATCGCGGGTGCGTTCCGCCCCCTCGGCCGACGGGCAGAAATAAAGGGCAGAAATACAGGATAGAAATTGAGGGCGCTGCTTGGCAGCGCCCCGATCGCTTACAGGCTGAGCTTAAACTTCGTCCAAATATCCTGGAACTTCTGCTCGTCTTCGCTGGAAAGGCTCAGCACGTACTCCGTGCCGTCCATGCGGTCGTAGATGCCGCTGAAAACGATGTTATCCTTATACCAATCGGCGAGCACATCCTGCGCGGCGGCGTTCGGGCTGCAATAATACTGCCACTCGGCGCAGACCGCCGCGACCTCCGGCCGGAGCAGGTATTCCAGGAAGATGTTCGCGTTCTTGGCGTGCGGCGCGTTCACGGGGATAAAGCAGCCGTCGATGCCAAAGCCCAGCCCCTCCTCCGGCCAGACGACCGCAAGATCCGGGTTGGCCTCCAGCGCCAGCGCGACAAACGGCGTGAAGGTGTAGGCCACGGCCACGTCGCCGGAGATCAGGTAGTTGTGCAGGTTCTCGTATTCGAGCACGTGAATGTTGTCCCTGAGCGCGTCCAGCTTCGCGGCCGCCTCGGCGAGCACGGCGTCGTCGGTCGTGTTCATGCTCTCGCCCATCGACAGGAGCACCATGCCGATGGTCACGCGCGCATCGTCGATGAGGCCGAGGCTGTCGGCCAGCGACGGATCCCACAGGTCGTTGAAGCCCTTGATCTCGATGTCGACGGCATTGGGATCATAGACGATCAGCGGAATGCCGCTGACATAGGGGACGACGTACTCGTTCTCCGGGTCGAAGAACTGATGCGTGAAGTCCGGGTTGAGGTTGCCGTAATTGGTGACGATGCTCGTGTCGAACTTCTGCATCAGGCCGTCGCTGCGCGTCTTGTCGAGCATGTAGTCGCTGGCGAGGATGATGTCATAATCGCCGCCGTTTGCCGCGGCGAGCTTTTCATACATCTCCTCGTTGCTGGCAAAGGTCGCATAGTTGACCTTGATGCCCGTCTCCGCCTCGAAGGGCTTGAGCACGGTCTCATAGTCGATGTAGCCTTCCCACGAGAAGATGTTGAGCACGGCCTCGTCCTTCGCGTTGACCGTCTCGGCGCAGGCCGCCGCCCCCAGCAGCAGCGCAAGCGCCAGCCAAAGACCCATCAGCTTTTTCATGTCGTTTTCCTCCTTGTCGTTTCCCGATTTAAGATGATCTATTTTCAGCCGCGTTTGACCGCGTTGAATCGTTCCTTGCGCTTCTTGCGCTCAGCAGCTGGCTGAGCGCGACGCAGATAAAGATGGCGCCCAGCATCAGCGTGGAAAGCGCGTTGATCTCCGGCGTGCCGCCCGAGCGCAGGCCCGTGTAGACCTTGAGCGGCAGCGTCGTCGTCTCCGCGCTGGTGACGAAGAACGAGATGACCACGTCGTCCAGCGACATGGCCGCCGAGAGCATCATGCCCGAGACGACGGAGGGCATGATCAGCGGCAGCGTGATGTCGCGCAGCACGCGCATCGGGCGCGCCCCCAAATCGCGCGCCGCCTCTTCCAGAGCCGGGTCCATCCCCGCCAGGCGCGATTTCACGTTGATCAGCACATACGGCACGCAGAACGCCGTGTGCGTCGCAACCAGCGCGCCCATGCCCAGCTTGATGCCCGCCGCCGTAAACACGGCGAGATACGCCATGCCCAGCACCAGCTCGGGAATCATCATCGGCAGCGTCGCGAGCGACTCGAGCGCGCCCGCGCCGCGCAGATGGCCGCGCGCCAGCCCGATCGCGCCCAGCGTGCCGATGGCCCCGGCCAGCCCGCTGGAGAGCGCCGCGAGGATCAGCGAGTTTTTGAGCGCGTCGCCCATCAGCGCATTGCCGAACAGGCGCGTATACCAGCCGGTCGTAAAGCCCTGCCACGCGCCGATCGTGCGCCCGCTGTTGAACGAATAGATCACGACCATCAGGATCGGCAGATACAGGATCACCAGCACCAGCGTCAGGTAAATCGGGGAGAAGATCTTGCGCTTTTTCCCCTTTCTCTTTTTTCCTCTTCGGCTGTCAAGCGCCATCAGAACACCCCCAGATCGTCGCCGCCGCTCCTGCGGTAGAGCAGATAGATGCCCGCCGTCAGCACGATGAGCACCATCGACATCGCGCTGCCCGTGTTCCAGTCGCGCACCTTGAGCAGCTGGTCGCGGATCAGGTTGCCGACCAGCACCAGCCCGCCGCCCATGATATCCGACAGATAGAACAGCCCGACGCTGGGCACGAACACCAGCACACAGCCCGCGAGAATGCCCGGCATCGTGAGCGGGAGCGTCACGGTCAAAAACGCGCGCCACGGCTTTGCACCCAGATCGCGCGCGGCCTCCACCAGCGTAAAGTCCATCTTGTCCACCGCGCTGTGGCACGGCAGAATCATGAACGAAATGAGGCAATAGACCATCGTCAGCAACACGGAGCCGTAGGAGCCCAGAAACTTCACGTTCTTGTCGATCAGCCCCAGCGCGCGCAGCACGCCGTTGACCGGCCCGTTGGCCTGAAGCAGGATCTTCCAGCCGTAGATGCGAACCAGCGCGCTCGTCCAGAACGGGATGATCACCAGCAGCATCAGCAGCGAGCGCCACCTTCTCCCCGCTCTGGCCATGCAGTAGGCAAACGGATAGCCGACCGCAAAGCACAGCACGGTCGTCAGCAGCGCCAGCTGCAGGCTGCCCAAGAAGACCTTCAGATAATCCGCTCGCAGCAGCGCCTTATAGTTCGCCAGCGTAAAGCCGGAGCCGTCCGACGCGGCCAGCGACGTGATGAGCACATAGATCAGCGGCACCGCCACAAGCAGCACGGCGACAAGCGCCATCGGCAGGACAAAGAGCGCGTTCTTTCTCGCCTCGCGGCGCTGCGCCGCGGTCTTACGCGCCATAGGACGCACCCCCAATGACGGAGGCCTGCTCCGGATTCCAATGCAGGTAGACCCTCTCGCCCGCCGCCGGGGCGTCCGCCATGCGCGCCTCGCTGGTGGCGACAGCCTCGCCGCCGTCCTTCAGCGTCACATAGGTGAGCACGCTGCCGCCCGCATAGCGCACCTCGCGCACGGTCGCCGGAAGGTCGAAGCCCTGAACCGGCTCGTCGGATGCGCGCATGCGCTCCGTGCGCACGCACAGCTCGAGCTTCTGCCCCGCCTCAAGCGTCGCGCGCGCAGCGTCCACGACAAACGTCCCGCTCTCGCTTTCCGCCACGGCGACCGCGCCGTCCACACGCCTGACCTTGGCGGTCAAAATCGTCGAGCGCCCGATGAACTCCGCCACATAGCGCGTCATCGGCGCGTCATAGATCTCCTCCGGCGTGCCCAGCTGCTCAAAGCGCCCTCCGCGCATGACGGCGATGCGGTCGGACATGCTCACCGCCTCTTCCTGATCGTGCGTGATATAGATGAAGGTGATGCCCAGCTTCTTTTGCAGGCGCTTGAGCTCCACCTGCATCTGGCGGCGAAGCTGCAAGTCCAGCGCGCCAAGCGGCTCGTCGAGCAGCAGCAGCTGCGGCTGCGGCGCAAGCGCGCGCGCGATGGCGATGCGCTGGCGCTGCCCGCCGGAAAGCTGGCCCGGCATGCGCCGGCGATACTGCGCCATCTGCACCAGCTCCAGCATCTCGCCGACCCGCTTGTCGGCAGCCTTTTTGTCCATCCCGCGCACTTTGAGACCGTAGGCGACGTTCTTTTCCACGTTCATGTGCGGAAAAAGCGCGTAGCTCTGGAAGACCGTGTTGACCGGGCGGCTCTCCGGCGGCAAGTCGGTCATATCTTTGCCATCCAGCAGGACGCGCCCCTCGTCGGGCGTCTCCAGACCGGCGATGATGCGCAGGGTCGTGGTCTTGCCGCAGCCGGACGCGCCCAGCAGCGTCACAAACTCCCCGCGATGCACATCCAGCGACACGTCGGCGAGGACGTCGCCCTCGCCGAAGTTTTTGACTATATGCCGTAAGGAAAGAAGAATTTCCTCCATATCTGCCTCCGGGGCCTTTCGGCCCTCCAATCCCATTAAAGTAGTATGATTATAGCCCGCCGCTCTCTCTGTGTCAATCAAAAAGTTTAACATCGAAATTGTGCGGGTTTAGTTTTTGTAAACTTCGGCGTTCAAAGCGCCTTTCAAATGCAAAGGCGGGAAATCGCGCCGTACATATCGCGCGGTTTTCCCGCCTTTTTGCATTTTCTCTCCCCTTACAGCAGCGTGATGCCCGCCTCGCGGAACACGCGCCGGGTCTGCTCATCCCAGATGGAAGACTGCACCTCGCCGATGTGCGCTTTGCCCAACAGCAGCATGCACAGGCGCGACTGCCCGATGCCGCCGCCCATCGTCAGCGGCAGCTCGCCCGCAAGCAGCATGCTGTGAAACGGCAGCTCGCGGCGGTTGTCGCAGCCCGAAAGCGTCAGCTGCCGGTCGAGGGATTCCGGGCTGACGCGAATGCCCATCGAGGAGATCTCCAGCGCGCAGCCGAGGACGGAATGCCAGAAGAAGATGTCGCCATTCATGTCCCAGTCGTCGTAGTCCGGCGCGCGCCCGTCGTGCGGCCTGCCGCTCTTCAGCTTGCCGCCGATGCCCTGAATGAACACCGTGCCGTGCTCGCGCACAAAGGCGTTTTCGCGCTCCTTGGGCGTCATGTCCGGATACATGTCCTCCAGCTCCTGCGCGGTGACGAAGGTCACGCGGCGCGAGAGCAGCGGCGTGCCGCACAGCTGCGGATACTTGCCCCGCACAGTCAGCTGCGTATCGCAGATGCTCTCCACGATCGCCTGCACGGCCTGATGGAGCGTGAACACCGTGCGCGATTCCTCGGTGATGACCTTCTCCCAATCCCACTGGTCGACGTAGATGGAATGCAGGTTGTCCAGCTCCTCGTCCCTTCGGATGGCGTTCATGTCGGTGTAGATGCCCTTGCCCGGCAGGATGTCGTAGCGGTAGAGCGCCATACGCTTCCACTTGGCCAGCGAATGGACGACCTGCGCCTGCGCCCCGGCAAACGGGATATCGAAGCTGACCGGCCGCTCGACGCCGTTCAGGTCGTCGTTCAGGCCGGAGGACGGCTCCACAAACAGCGGCGCGGAGACGCGCTTGAGGTTTAGCGCGCGGGCGAGGGAATCCTGAAAGACGCGCTTGATGAGGCTGATGGCGCTCTGCGTCTGATACAGCGACAGATGCGGCGCATAGCCCTCGGGAATCATCGACATAGCCATGACAAACAGCTCCTTTGCAATAGATGATCACGCCCCGGTCACGCACGCCAAGCGGCCTGACAAAGGCGCATAGGGGAACAGAAGCGCCGGCGCACGCGGGTTTGAGGCATGCGGGCGGCTTCCTTTACTTACGCCGTTTTCAGCGGTTTATGTCCGCCCTCGCAGCAGATCATGTGAATACGCCCGTCGAGGATCAGATACGCCTCGCCGAAAATCTCGGCGCGTCCGTTCTCCACAAAGATGTAGCTGCCGTCGACCAGCGCATAGAAGGGATGGCCCACGCTGTCGGCGTAGGTGATGTCCTCATAGAGCCGCCGGCCGTCGAGCATATTGTCCTTGACCTGCTGATAGTGCGGCAGCACATTGAGATTCGTGAGCCCAAGGCCCCGGATAAAGCGCTCGTAATCCGGATCGACGGATTCCCCCTCCAGCTCCGGCTGGGCGTAGACGATGTCGGCGCAGTTCATCGTGCCCGCGCTGATCCCCATGACCACGCCCTCAAAGTCCTCAAGCAGCCCGCGCAGGCCGATGCGGGTGAAAAACGCGTTCTCGGTGGGCACATGCCCGCCCGCAAGGATGATGACGTCGCTCATGGCGACAAGCCCGGGCGCATCCTCCTCGTTGCGCGCATCCAGCAGCGCGACGTCGGCGAGCGTCAGCCCGTGATGGAGAAACGCGCCGGCAAAGGTCGCCGCCATCTCGTCGTTCATCTCAAAGTTTGTCGGATCGGAGGCGACGATCAGCAGCTCGGCATGCGGCTTCACACACCGGCGCAGTCGGCGGACAAAGCCGTTTCTTCGGTCGAGAATACAAGGCAAATCGACGCCGTGCGGGACGTCGTTGGAACAAGGGCTGCTGGTCAGAAAGAGGATCATGAGCAAACGGTCTCCTTTCGTAAGTGGGAATAGATTCCATTATAGAGCATCCTGCCGGGAATTGTAAAGCGCCGGAACACGCGCGCCCTCGTGGCGCAGCAAAAAACGCTTTCGCTCCACGCCCCCGGCATAGCCGGTCAGCGAGCCGTCCGCCCCGAGCACGCGATGGCAGGGGATGACGATGGAAATGGGATTGTGCCCGACCGCCCCGCCGACGGCCTGCGCCGACATGCGCGCGCGGCCCATGCGCCGAGCCGCCTCGCCCGCCAGCGTGCCATAGGTCGTCGTCGCGCCATAGGGAATCTCCATGAGCAGGCGGCAGACGCAGCTGCGGAACGCGCTCCCGGCAATCTCCAGCGCCAGATCGCCCGGCGAGGGACGCCTTGCGGCAAAATAGTCGTCCAGCCACTGCGCCGCATCCCGAAGGGGCGGCGAGACGCCCTCCTGCGCATCCTGCGGCAGCGTCGCGGCAAAATATTGGGCTCCCTCTATCCACAGCCCCGTCAGGGCGCGTTCATTTCCGGCGAGTAATAGGGCGCCGATCGGGGAATCATATCGAGTCGTAAAGGTCACGGCCGGTCTTCCTCCCGTCTTTATCGAAGGTTCTGCATTGAAGATTCATCGAAGGTTTTACGCCAAGCAAGCCGAATATCCGCATCGAGCGCGGCGTTTCCGCCGCTTTCTCTTCTCCATGCGTATTATACCTTCCTCGTCCAGAATGTACAAGGCTTTCCTGCGCATTCTGATCAGCTTCTCCTATTGCATAATCCGAATGAATTTGATACAATATGGGCAATTGTTCAGTTTTCTCTCCCTTTTCCCCGCGACAGAAACCGTATGGAGGAACAAGTATGGGCGGCTTTTTTGGTGCGGTCTCCAAGCGTGACTGCGTTCTTGACATCTTCTTCGGCGTGGATTATCACTCCCACCTGGGCACGCGGCGCGGCGGCATGGTCATCTATGACCCGAAGGACGGCTTCCAGCGCCAGATTCACAGCATCGAAAACACCCCCTTCCGAACCAAGTTCGAGAAGGATCTATCCGATTTTCACGGTACAAGCGGCATCGGCTGCATCAGCGATACCGACCCCCAGCCGCTCTTGGTTCGCTCGCACCTCGGGCTCTACGCCATTTCGACCGTCGGCATCATCAACAACGCCGAGGAGCTGGTGAGCGAGTGCTTCTCCGACCACGTTCATCAGTTCATGGCGATGAGCTCCGGCAAGGTCAACGCTTCCGAGCTGGTCGCGGCGCTCATCAACCAAAAGGAGGATCTCATATTCGGCATCCTGCACGCGCAGGACGTCATCGACGGTTCGGCGACCATCCTGCTGCTGACAAGCGAGGGCATCATCGCCGCGCGCGACAAGATGGGCCGCCTGCCCGTGCTCATAGGCAAGGGCCCCGAAGGTCACTGCGTCTCCTTCGAATCCTTCGCCTATCAAAAGCTCGGCTACGAAAACGCCTACGAGCTCGGCCCGCGCGAGATCGTGCGCATCACGGCGCAGGGCTATGAAACGCTCTCACCCGCGTCGGACAAGATGAAAATCTGCGCCTTCCTCTGGACGTATTACGGCTACCCGAATTCCAATTACGAAAACGTGAACGTCGAGGTCATGCGCTACCGCAACGGCGAAATCATGGCCCGCGACGAGGCCGCGCGCGGAACGATGCCGGATGTCGACTATGTCGCCGGCGTGCCGGATTCCGGCGTGCCCCATGCCATCGGCTACGCCAACAAGAGCGGCAAGCCCTTCGCCCGCCCGTTCGTCAAATACACGCCGACATGGCCCCGCTCGTTCATGCCCGCCAATCAGGACGTGCGCAATCAGGTCGCCAAGATGAAGCAAATCCCCGTCCGCGAGCTGATCGAGGGCAAAAAGCTCCTCTTTGTGGACGATTCCATCGTCCGCGGCACGCAGCTGCGCGAGACCGTGGAATTCCTCTATGAGTCCGGCGCCAAAGAGGTCCACATGCGTTCCGCGTGCCCGCCGATCATGTACGGCTGCAAATACCTCAATTTCTCCCGCGCCAATTCGGAAATGGAGCTGCTCGCCAGAAGCATCATCCAAGAGCTCGAGGGAGACGAGGGGCAAGCGCACCTCGAGGAATACGCCAGCGCGGATACACAGCGCGGGCAATGCCTGCTGCACGCCATCTGCAAGAAGATGGGCTTCGATTCGCTCGGGTATCAGTCCTTGGACGGCCTGCTCGAATCCATCGGCATCGACCGGGACAAGGTCTGCACCTATTGCTGGAACGGGAAAGAATAAACCGGGATGCCGTTGGCGACATCCCTCCAAAAACATCGTCCATCCTTCCGCGAGGCGTCGGCCCAAGGCTGACGCCTTGCGGAAGGATGGGCTTTTAAAATTCCTCTTCTTTCTTTTCCATCCGCTCGATCACGCAGGTGTGCTTCTTGCTGTCCCTGTCGTAGCTGATCCCCGCCA
>JAUNPI010000016.1 GCA_030536875.1 Clostridia bacterium | reverse complement strand
GCCGCGATCCCAAAGACCGCCTCGCCGCGCAGCCGGCCGCAGCAATACCCTCGCGGCCCGCGCATGAAACGCCCTCCTGTCGTCGCTTTGATTTCCTCAAACGCGCAAACAGGAGGGCTTTTCATTTTGATTTTTCTTTGGGCTAAAAATCTCCCGCTTCTCCCCCCATGACATTCTTCGCCTTCTTGCGAATCCTGCGGATCGTCGCGCGAACCCGGCCCAGCGAATATCCGGTTTGCTCCATGATGTCCGGCGCCGTCCTCCCGTGGATGAAATAGTGATCGAAAATCTCCTTTTCGCTCTGCGTGAGCATCCGGATGATCCGCTCGATCAGCGCCCGATGCTCCTCCTGTTCCGCCCAGCTCTCGAGCCTGCGCGCCGCCTCCCTGTCCTCGAGGTCCTTCGTCGTCTCCGAGTCGATGCTGACCGACCTTCTCGCGATCCGCGTCGAGCCGCGCGTGCTGAAATTGTCGATCCTGTTGTACGTGGTCTTGGTCAGCCAGCCTATCATGCAGGGATGATTCCGCAGCTCCTCGTAGTTCCTCCATGCGATTTCGAACGCCTCGTTTACACAGTCTTCCAGCTCGTTTCGAACGAGGGCATCCCCTCCCGCGTAGCATCTCGCTCTGGCCATCAGGGAATCGAAATACTGTTCATAGCACGCGTTGATCCATTTCGATCTCTCATCCAACGTCGTCCCCTCCCCTCGGCGCATTCTTCCGGATTCGCCTCACGGGCCCGTCGCTTACGCCCATTCGGCCGCTTGATTGGCTTAAATTATAACGGAATGTAGGCTTAAAATCAAGTTTTTGCGCCTTCTTGGACGGCCTTTTCGCGCCGGGCGGGAAAACGCCGTCCCGCCGCGGGCGCGCAGCTGGACGCTCGGCCAATGAAGCCGCCGCGCATGCGAAATCGAAGGCTCTCGATTCCCATGCGCGGCGGCTCGCTGTCATGTCCCTTTCCCGAATTCTTTGGGCCCTTACACGCCCAGCGCGTTCAGGTCCACCCAAATCACAGGCCGCACGCCGATGCCTTTTTCATCCGCGCGCACGCCCGATTGCTTGGCGCCGCCGCCGGCCACGGCGGCGTCGTCTCCCTCGTAACCGTCCGTTCGCAGCCACCAGCGCGCCCCGCCATCCGTCTGCTTCAGCCCTTTTGCGGCGGCGTAGGCCGTCCCAAAGGCGGCCGTTTCCCCCGCCCCGGCAACCCGTTCTCCGAATTCCCCCTGCTCCAGCAGCGTCACCAAGTCGCCCTCCGGCGGGTTGCCTTCGTCAAATCTGGATACCCTTGCCGGGTCGATGGGTTCGCTCGTCAGCGCCGCTTTTTCCTCGTCCGTAAAAGCGACCGCCAAGAAATGCCCGTTAAGCCATGCGCGCAGGGCGCTTTCCTCCCACGAGGTGACCGCGTAATCGCTGTACGGCTGGCAGTCGAGCACGCTCTCCGCCAGGAGCATCACCTTGTCCCCCTCGGAAGCGATCGTTTTCCACCGAATGGGTTCCGCGCCGTTTGCTTCGTCGCCGTCCTGCTCATAGCTTCCCAGCTCCAAGATATGCCCCGGCTCCCGATAGGGGGCCTTTCGCGCCTGCGTTTCGCGCTCGCTGGCGGCAAGCCGGGCGTTTTGCCGGATCAGCTCTTCGGCGTCTGCAAAGCCCTTCGCCTGCGAAAGCAGGGTCTCCGCCTCCATATATCGCCCCGCCTCCAGCTCGCTCCGCCCTTGGCAATAGCTGCATGCCGCCGCGGCGTCCGCGTAATCGCCGGCCTTCTGGTAGGCCAGCGCCGCCCCGGCAAAGTCCCCTTGCGCGCGGAGCTTCTCGCCCTGCGCGTAATACGGTTCGGCCACCCTGTCCGCCGCGTCGCGGTAATCGCCAAGCTCGGCGAACCGCCGGCTCGCCCGGTCGTATTTTTCGCGTTCCATCAGGTCCTCCGCCTCGCGGTACCGGTTTTCCTGCATCCGCTTCGGCGCCTCGCGGTATCGCCCCACGGGCAGCGAAGCAAGCCTCAGCGTCCCAAAGAGCGTCTTTTCGCTCATCTCCGCATAGAGCGCCTCCGCCCCGGCAAAGTCTCCGCTCTGCGTGAGCGCCTCCGCCTGCTCGATCTTTCCGGCGGGCCGGACGTACAGTTCTTCATAGCCCGCCGCCAAGAGTAGCAGCGCCGCCAAGGCGATCGCGATGCCTGCGCCTTTTTTCATGTCTTTCTCCGTCCTTTCGCTTGCCCGGCGCTTCGCAATCCGGGCGCATCCTCTCGCCTCATTATACACGCGGTTTTTTCTCTTCGCAAGAATGCAATGGCTATATTGTCTATTTTTTATTTTAAAAAATAGGCTCTTTTTTTATTTTAAATGATTCTGAAATGTTTTGTGTGAAATAAACGATTCATTTTGCCGGGCGGAAAGCCCGCCGTTTTGGCCTGAACGCAGCAGAGTTTTTGCGCACATTCATTTCACCTTTATTCCATCTATCCGAAATTAATCATTTCATAATTCGGAATTAAATTAAATTATGCTCAGTTTTATATTTGCTATATTGAAAATTATGCACAAAATCTCATTGACATCCCGATCTTGTGATGGTATAATTTCCCCATACCGATCACAAAGGAGCCTTTGCGATGATCAAGCAGGCGCTTACCCCCTATCTGCGCAGGCTGCGCGCCGAAGCGCTGCTGCGCGCGATACTCTCGGGCTTTTTGGCCGGCTGCGCCGCGGAACTGCTCTTCCTTTTGAGCATGCACGCGTTCGCCTCGCAGCCCCGTGCGTCCGTCTGTTTGGCGCTCTTTGCCGCCGCCGGGCTTTTGGGGGCAGTGCTCGGCTACGCGCTTTGTTTTCGGCCCACGCTTCGCGGCGCTGCGGGCCGCCTCGACGCCGCCGGGCTCGAGGAGCGCATCCGGACGATGGTCGACTGCGATCCCGCCGCCACGCCGCTACACAGGGCCCAGCGCGCAGACGCGCTGAGCGCGCTCACCCGCTTCGCGCCCAGCCGGCTTTCCCTTCGTCTGCCCAAGCGCCTGTTCGTCCTCTGCCTGCTTGGGGCGTTGGCCGTCGCCGCCGTCGCGGCGCTCCCATACGATCGCCTTTCGCCCGTACCGCTCGAGCAGCCCGAGAGCGAGGAGATGCGTTTGATGCGCGAGATGCTCGATTCGCTTCGCGCGCAGATCGAGGCCGCCAATCTGGAGGATGAGGAGCGCAATCGCCTGCTCGCCCAGCTCGAGGAGGCCGGCGGCGCCATGCTCGCCGGGGACGGCTCGCTCGATCAGCTCGCCCAAATCACAAGGGCCGTCGGCGAAATCACGCAGGAGCTCGAAGAAATCGAGATGTTCAAAAGCTGGGTCTATCGCTTGACGGCCTATGAAAACCTAAAGCCTCTGGCCGAAGCCCTTCTGCGGGAGGACGCCGAGCGCACAAGCGCCGTGCTCGCCGAGATGGAAGCCGGCCTGCTCGCCCTTTCCGGCCAAGAGCAGCTTGACGCGCTGATGGCCCTCAAGACGCCCATCCAGGAGGAGCTTGCTGCGGGCGAGCCCGACGACAGCGAAGCCTATCTCTGCTACGCCTTCGACAGCTTCGCAAACGACATGGAGAGCGCGGCGGTCTATCTGTACAGCCATTTGAATCCCACGCTGCTCATCCACTCCGGCTTTGAGCGCATGAAAAGCCGCATGGCGATGCTCTTGTCCGGCGAAGCCGTCCTCGAAGAGGCGGAGGATTCAGACGATACGCTCTATGTCAGCCGCGGCGGCGAAGACGCAGACCTCTCCGCCGAAAGCGATTCCGCTTCCGCCGGCGGCCAGGGCGACGGCGAAGGGCAGGCGCACCAAATGCTTTACAGCGCCGATCCCGACGGCCGGTGGGGCGCCGGCGTCGGCACGCGAGAGCAGCAATACCACGCCGACGCGGAGCGGCTGGTCGAGCCCTCCCTGATCCCCGAGCTCGACGGCTCCTACATCCCCGGCGCGCGGGGGGAAGACGGCGTCGCGCAGCTTAAGCCCGCCCCCGAGGAGGAAAGCGAGGGCAGCGTCCCCTATGATCAGGTCTACGGCCTCTACTACGCGCAGCTGCTCGACCAGATCGCCTCCTATGCGATCCCCGAGGATGCCGTGGAGATCGTCGAAGCCTATTTTTACGGCATGTGAGAAAAATGATCAGAACAAACGACGCGACAAAGGAGACTGAGTGGCATATGGTGACCGAAAAGGATCTTAAGGATTTCAGCGACAAGTGTAGCCGCGTATTCGAGCAGATCGGGCGCGATATGGTTGGCCAGCGGGACATCATCGAGAGCGCCGTCGTCGCCATGATCGCAGGCGGCAACGTCCTGCTCGAAGGCGTTCCCGGCGTGGGCAAGACGAGGCTGGTCCGCTCTCTGGGCCGCGTGTTCGGCCTGCCGTTTTCCCGCATCCAGTTTACGCCCGATCTCATGCCCTCCGACGTGACCGGCACCAATGTCATCGAGAAAGACGAGCGCGGCAATTCCGTCTATCGCTTCCAGCCCGGCCCGGTCTTCAGCAACATCGTTTTGGCGGACGAGATCAATCGCGCGACGCCCAAAACGCAGAGCGCGCTGCTGGAAGCCATGCAGGAACACATAGTCAGCATTGCCGGCGAGGATCACCGGCTCAGCGAGCCGTTCTTCGTTCTGGCGACGCAAAACCCCATCGAGCAGGAAGGAACCTACCCCCTGCCGGAAGCGCAGATCGACCGCTTCATGTTGAAGCTGCTCGTCCCCTTCCCCTCGGTGGATGAGCTGCGGCGCATCGTGCTCATGACCCAGCAGTCGATGGAGGAAACCTCCGAGCGCGTTCTAAGCGCCGGCGAGCTGCTCGCCATGCGCGAAACCGCGCGGGAAATCCCGGTCATCGACGAGGTCGTCGACTTCACGATGCGCCTCGTCGCCGCCACGCATCCCGACTCCGACCAGCCCAGCGAAACCGCCAAGCGCTATATCCGCATGGGCGCAAGCCCCCGCGCCGCGCAGGCGCTGATCACCGGCGCCAAGGTGCGCGCGCTCATCGGCGGCAGATACAACGTCTCCCTCAAGGATATCCATGCGCTGGCCTATCCCGTCCTGCGCCACCGCGTCAAGCTGAATTTCGACGCCGTCGCGGAGAGAAAGACGCCGGACGAGCTGATCGCCGCCATGCTGGGCGAGCTCACGCGCCGCCCAAAGTCCCCGGTCTTCGGCAAACGCTGATGCTCGCCCAATCGCGGAAGGAGGCAAAACGATGTCCGGCTCCCCCATCATCGACGGCGCTTTTCTCGCCTCTCTGGAAACGCTCGCCCTCTATGTCAAGACGGCGATGAGCGGACGTCTGGGCGGCATGCACAGATCGCGCGCCTCCGGCAGCTCCACGGAATTCCTCGATTACAGGGAATACGTCCCCGGTGACGACCTGCGCCGCATCGATTGGAACCTCGTCGCCCGCTTGGACAAGCACTATGTCAAGCAGTTCGTCGCCGAGCGCCAATACAAAACGCATATCTACCTCGATCTGTCCGCCTCCATATCCGCCGACGAGAACAAGGCGCGCATGGCGCTTCGCCTTGCCGCCGCCTGCGGTTTTCTGAGCGTGCAGGGGCTTGATCGCGCTGGCTATCGCCTGCTTACGGGCGCGCAGTGCCGCGATCTGTGCGGCACGCTCTGCGGGCGGGAATCGTTTTACCGGGCGGCGCGCCTGCTGGAATCCCTCTCCTTTTCGGGCGAAACGGATCTCGGCGCCGCGCTGATGGCCGATCCGGACCCCGGTTTCGACGACGGCCTGTCCGTCATCATCTCCGATTTCTTCACGGACAGCGACTGGCGCAGCGCCGTCGACCGCCTCCTCTCCCGAAGGCGCGAGGTCGTCCTGATTGCGCTGACCTCTCCGGAGGAGACCGAACCCCAATATGCCGGCCCGCTCTCCCTGACCGACATGGAGACCCCCGGCGCGCATGCCGGGCTTCGGCTGAACGTCGATCGCGACGCGCTTTGGGCCTACCGTCAGGCCGTCGCCGCCTTCCGTCAGGAGCTCTCCGCCTTCTGCGCCTCGCGCGGCATCGCGCTCGTGGAAGCGCGAAGCGACGAACCCATCGAGCGCATTATCTTGCAGAAAGGTTGGGTGGCTTAGCTGCCATGAAGTTTCTCCATCCCTCCGGCCTGCTGCTGCTCCTGGGCGTCGCGCTCTTCCTGCTCGCCTGTCTGTTCAAACCGCGCTATCAGGAACACAGGGTCTCCAGCCTCTATCTGTGGAAGCTCAGCGAGCGCTTCCGGAAGAAACGTCTCCCCATTCATCGTCTCAAGCGGGTGCTTCTCTTCCTGCTGCAGCTGTCCATGCTCCTTCTGGGCGTCCTGCTCTCGGCCCAGCCGCAGCTCGCCCTGCGCGGCTCCGGCAAAGACTACGTCGCCATATTGGACGCCTCGGCCAGCATGCGTCTGGCGGACGGCGAGGGCACGACGCGCTTCGAGCGCGCAAAGGCCGCGCTGCTCTCCCGGGTAGCCTCGCTCGATCCCGGCACCGCCGTCACCGTCATCACCACCGCGCCCGCCCGGCTCGCGGAGCGCTCGTCCTCGCGCAGCGAGATCGAATACGCCGTCTCCCACGCCGTCTGCGGCTGGGACACGGGCGATTTGGACGGCGCGCTCGCCTTGGCGCAGGAGCTTCTCTGGCTCCGCCCGAACGCGCAGGTGGAATTCTATACCGACCGGTCATACGCGGAAACCGAAAACCTGAGCGTCGTCCAAACGGCGGATTCCTCCGCGTGGAACGCCGTCGTCTCCGGCCTCACAGGCCGCTTGACCGCCAAGGGCGCATCGTTTGAAAGCACCGTCGCCAGCTTCGGCAGGGATGCCGATATCACCGTCGCTCTCTATGTCGACGGAGCGCTCAAAGGCGCTCAAATCGCCTCTTGTTCGGACGGTGTGCCCGTCGCGCAGACGTGGTTTGTCGAGGGCCTGTCCGCCTACAGCCGCGCTCAGGTCGTCGCAAGCGTGCAGGATGGCCTCGCCGAGGATAACGTCTCTTGGCTCTGCGCCGAGCCCGCCGCCGCCATCCGCGCGCTTCTGGTCAGCGCCTCTCCGTTCTATCTCCAAAATGCGCTGAGCGCCTTTCCCTCCGTTTCCCTTGAAACCGTCTCCGCCCCGGAGGAAATCGCTTCCCTCTCCGGTTACGACGTCTATATCTTCGACGGCTGCCAGCCCGACGCGCTTCCCAAGGACGGCTCCACATGGCTGATCGATCCGCAGGCATCCCCCGCCGAAACCGGCGTCACGCTGGGCGAGGAATGGCTCGGCGGCGCGCTGACGCCCGCTCTCCCCGCGCAAAGCCCCGCCGCGCAGGCGGTCATGCGCGATCTGACGCTGACCTCCGCGTCGGCCCTGCGCTTTCGGGAGATCGAGGAATACGGCTCCCTCTCCCCCGCGCTGCTCTGCGGCGAAATGCCCGTTCTGCTCGCCGGAACCGGCGCGCAGAACACGCGCCTGATCGTGCTCTCGCTCGACTTGCACGACACCAATCTGCCGCTGCTCTCCGATTTTGTGCTGCTCGTGTGCAACATGCTCAGCTACTCGATGCCCTCGATGCTCCCCGCGCTTTCCTTCGCGTCCGGCGAGCCCATCGAGGCGACCGTCCTCCCCTTCTGCGAGGAGGTCTATCTGCAATCGCCGGACGGCTCCATGATCTCCCTTGCGCAGGAAAACGGCGTCGCCGCTTTCACAGCCGGCCCGCCCGGCGTCTACACGCTGCTGCAAAAACGCCCGGACACGCTCTCCAAGTACAGCGACTTCTCCGTCCATATTCCGCAGGAAGAGAGCAATCCCGGCCTGACGGTCTCCGCCCGGCGCCTTGCGCTCTCCGCCGAGCGCGCCGAAGCGACGGCAAGCGATCCCGACGACCTGTTCGACCCGACGGCCTATCTCGCAGCCGCGCTGCTGCTGATCCTCATTGTGGAATGTGTGGTGTTTAACCGTGAGCAATTTTGAGGTGCGGTTTGAAAATCCGTGGCTGCTGCTGCTCTTTCTTCCGGCGGCGCTGATCGTCGTGGGTTCGTATGTTCGCCTGCCCGGCTCGCAGAGGCGCAGTCCGCTGCATAGGGTCTCCCTCGCCCTGCGCCTATGCACGCTTTTGCTTGTCACGCTGATCTTGGGCGGGTTCGCTTTCGCCGCCGGCCACGCGGGAACCGCCATGCTGCTGCTCGTCGACCGTTCCGACAGCGCCCAACGCGCGCAAGCGGATATGGAGGCCGATTTAGCCGAGATTATCGAGCTGGCGCCGGGCGATATGCGCCTTGCGGTCATGTCCTTTTCGGGCGGCAGCGAACTCGTCGAGGACTTTGGCCGCCCCAGCGCTCCGCCCGACTTCGGCGAGGCGGAAAACGGCGCGGCCACCGCCTTGGCGGACGCGTTGCTCGCCGCGGCGGCGCGCTTCCCAAGCCATTCGCTCAAGCGTATCGCCGTGCTGACAGACGGGCGGACGACCGACGGCGACAGCCTATCCGCCGCGGCGGAATTGGCCAACAAGGGCATTCGCATGGACGCCCTGCTCTACGACACATCCCTTCCCGGCGGCGAGGTCGAGGTCACCTCCCTCCAGCTTCCGGCGGATACCGCCCTCGGGCAGCCGACCCGCATCGCCGTCGGCATCACCGGCAACGTCGAAACCGGCGCGCGCCTTCGCCTCTACGATGGGGACAGCCTGCTGCTCGAAAAAGCGGTTTCGCTCACCCCCGGCGAAAACGCGTTCTCCTTTACCGTCTCCCCCAGTCTGGCGGGGCTGCGCTGCTACAGCGCGGAGATCCTCCCGGAGGAGGACACGCTTCCCCAAAATAACCGCGTCTATCAAACCATGCTCGTCACCAGCGGCAGCGCCGTGCTCATCGTCGACGGCACGGGCGAGGAAGGCGAGGCGCTTTCCCAGCTGCTCTCCGAAAACGGCTACGAAGTCCATCGCGTCGCCAGCGCCGATGCCCCCAGCGATATCACTGAGCTGTGTACGTATGGGCTCGTCATCCTCATGAACGTGGACGCGCGCGATCTGCCGCACTTCTTTGGCGAGCATCTGGAGCAGTATGTCTCCGTCTACGGGCGCAGCGTGCTATCCACCGGGGGCCGAAATACCTATATCTATGGCCACATGAAGGATACGCCGCTGGAGACGCTCCTGCCCGTCGGCATGGAGGTCGAGGAGAAGGAGAGCAAAGAACCCGTCGCCCTCATGCTCCTTCTGGACAACTCGGCATCGATGGAGGGCACCGCCATCACGATGGCCAAGCGCGGAGCGATCAAAAGCATCGAATCGCTCAACGACAACGACTATGTGGGCGTCATCACCTTCTCCACGGAATACGGCGTGCTCGCGCCCCTGTCCTCCGTGTCCGACAAAGAGGAGATCATCGGGGCCATCTCCGGCCTCGGCACGGTGATGGGGACGATGTATGGCGGCGCGCTCGAGGAGGCGCTCGATCAGCTCTCCCGCTTCCGCGAGACGGCGCAAAAACACGTCATCCTCCTCTCGGACGGCAACCCGAGCGACAGCGGATATGAAGCCTACATCCGTCAAATGCGTGAGGCCGGTATCACGCTGTCGGCCATCGCTCTGGGCAGCGACGTCAGCGAAGAGCTCATGGCGCATCTGGCCGAGCTCGGCGGCGGCGAATACTACGCCGCCGCCAGCTCCTACGACCTGCCCAGCATCATGATGACCGATACCATCCTGCTTCAAGTGGAATACACGTGCGAGGGAACCTTCACCCCCAAACGGCTCTCCGGCGCCTTTTACGGGCATGCGCTTCCCCCCGTCGGCGGCTATATTCGCGCGCAGGCAAAGCCCGGTGCGAGCACCCTGCTGACTGTCGGAGAAGATCACCCGCTGTACGTTCAGTGGCACTATGGTTCCGGCATGTCCGCCAGCCTGCTCAGCGACCTGAGCGGCCTGTGGTCGGGCGACTGGCTCTCCTCCCCGGATGGCAGCGCGCTCATCTTGGACATGGTCTCCTCCCTCCTGCCCGGCGCGCACACGAGCGCAGCGCTGTCCGTCTCCCTTTCCGCGGGCGGAGCGCGAGGCATGCTCACGGCGCACACCGCCGACGCCGGCCTGCAGCGCTCCTATACCGCGGACATCGTCACCCCCAACCGGCAGCGTCTGACCGTCGCCCTGAGCGACGCCGGCGACGGCGTCCACCAGCGCGAGATCGCGCTGGACGGTTCCGGTCAATACGCCGTCACGCTGCACGAATACGACGCAGACCGCGGCGAGATCGCCGCATATGACATGGCGGCCTCGGCGTCGTGGTCGGCGGAATACGAGGCCTTCCCTTCGGGCGACGCCGCACAGGAGATGCGCGAAACCTGCTCCGTCACCGGCGGCACGGTCGTGAGTTCCGCACAGGAGCTGCTCTCCGTGTACACGGACGATATGGTCGCCCAGTACGACCCCACGCATGGGCTCGCGGTTTTCGCCTTCGCGCTCATGCTGCTCGACATCCTCATCCGCAGGCTGAGACCCCGCCTGCCCGTCCGGCCTCTTCCCCCGCACAGACGCCGGCAGTCCTTATAAAAGCCTTTTTTTAGGAAACCATCTGCAAACAGACCGTACCGAAGGGAGGTTTTCATCCGCCGTACCGTTTGCAGTCGATCTCATCATATTTTTTCAGGAGGAAACAAGCATGAAGAAAATCGTCTCTCTTCTCATCGCGTTCGCGCTGCTGTCGATGGCATCCGGCGCGCTCGCGGCGTCCGATTCCTTTAAGATCAACGCCGACACGGCCTACACCAAATACGGCTGGGTCACAACCGCCGCCACCGCGGATGATTCGCATCACGTGACTGTCGGCGTCACGCTGGCCGGCGAAACGGCGGAGACCACGTACACCACCGCCGTGCCGATGGATCTGTACAACGACCAGAGCTATGTCTATGAAAGCCAGGCGCTGGTCGAGCTGCTGATTCCCAACGCATTCGTGGAGATCCTCTTCAACGCAAACGACGAGGTGATCGACTTCGAGCGCATCGAGCGCGGCGCCGAGAGCCGAATCGAATACTATCTCGACTCCATGAAGTACGGCGGCGAGCTGACGGCCCCCGGCGGCGGCCCCGGCGATATGGTCGCACAGGGCTGGATCATGGACGCTTCCGAGACGACCATCACCGTCGGCGACGGCAACCACGTCGCCAACGTGTTCGAGGAGACCTACACTTTCGCCGACGACGTCAAGATCTATCTGGTGAACAACCCGGGCGTGGACGCCGAAGGCAATGAAATCGCAGGCGATTGGGCCTCGGAACCCGCCACCGCCGCGGATATTCAGCTTTGCGAGAAAAACGCAGACGGTGAAGTCTACGACATCGCCACCCGCCGCACCGCGGTCGCCATTTTCGACGAGTCCGCCGTGGATCCCGAGACCAAGCTGACCCGCGAGGATGTCTCCTCCGCGCGCGTGCGCGAGCTGTATCTCTACAAAAACCTGATCAAGGTCTCCTCGACGGTGGCGCCCGACGACGTCGGCTACAACGGCACCTCTTGGATGCCGGGCCAGGACAAGACCACCGGCAAGACCTCCGCGGGCTGGAACGGCATTTCCACGCCGTTTGAGGTCATGACCGATCGCCTCTACTCCTTGGGCGACGGATACACCTGTATCTTCCTGTTCGTCTCCGACCCGGACGAAAACGGCAAGAAGACGCTCACCGAATTGGACACCGGCAACGCCGTCGCCTGCTACGGCTATTGGCTCAACATGGAAAAGATGGGCTATGACCCGCGCGCGCTGGACAACGTCCTGCTCACCCACGGTCACGGCGACCACTATCAGGGCCTCTACGAGCTGAGCACGATGGTCAACCGGGCTGCCGGATACGACAAGCTGAACGTGGCGACCTCCGGCGCAAATCAGTCCGGTTATCTCAACGGCGTCTACGCCGGCATCACGCTGACGGCGAACCCCGAGCGCTTTGTGGTCGACAAGTTCAACGAGTGGGAAACCTGGATCGACTACGGCGAAGGCGTCTCCGTCTACCCCATCTCCACCGCCGGCCACACCAACGACACCGCTTCCTTTATTTTCCGCCTGACCAGCACGCCCGAAGATAAGTATTTCTCCCGCAAGAGCGACACGCCCGTCACCACCGCCTGGGTTTACATGGGCGGCTACGGCGGCGGCGCGGCGACGAAAGCCAGCAACGGCTATACGCGCCTGCAATACAAATACAGCATGCAGTATCTCCAGTCGGTCATCGTCCCGTTTGCACAATCCGTCTCCGACTATATCTACAACATTCCGCAGCACGGCGATCAGGCCCCGTGGTATGAGGTCGCCAAGGCCGTGCGCATGAAGCAGGCCGAGGGCGAAGACATTCTCTTCCTCGATGCCTGGAACGAGGGCAGCGAGGGCATCATCAACCTGTTCGAAAAGCGCCTGAGCGCCTACACCTACCAGTGGATGAACAGCGCATGGAAGGAGACCAGCGCCACCAACGGCGATGTGCTCTACGACCTCTACGACCAGACGATCGTTCCCTATATCCGCGAAGCGGGCTACAATTGGTACTGCACGCCGCAAAACGTGAACACCGAGGCGCTGGAGGTCTCCGGCCCGTGGAAGCGTCAGGCGGACACCTACGAGATCACCGTCAAGGACATTCTCGTTCTGCACGGCTTCGACGCCTTCCAGAACAAGAACGAGGCTCTCGCCGGCATCAAGACCATTTACAATTGGGATATCAGCAACGGTCTGAGCGTCGATCGCGACTCCTACTCCCACGATCCCAACGGCTGGTATGTCCAGCTCGTCGTGGACGTGGACGACGACTATGCCGGCGGCGTCTACTTCACCGAGCAGGACGCTGCTGATATGGCGAAGCTCGACAACCGCAGCGAGGCGTATCCGGTCAACTGGTATGTCTCCGAAGGCAACACCTATGTCGACTATGAGAACAACGCCGTCGAGCCCCAGTCCGGCCCGGTCGAGGCGTTCATCGGCGCGGATTGGTCCGAAATTCTGCGCACCCAGCGCCTGAATACGCAGGAAGAGGCGCAGGCTTTGGCCGATTACATCCGCCAAAACGTCGACGCAGGCAACGCCACCTTCTCCGTGAAGCTCAACAATGCGGGCGACATCCTGCTGCCGGAGGGCTACGTCAGCGCCGCCAACGCTCCGCTGGACGATCCGTTCCTCAACAGCCTTGACGACGACAGCATCAAGGTCACCTTCCCCGGCACCGGGTATTACAGCCTTGAGGAGGAGCCGCTGGTCATCGAAAAGTGTGTGGAGCTCAACAAAGCCGCCGGTATCGACCTGACGACGATGTTTGTCCCGGTCTCTCGCTGATCCCGCTTTTCGCTCCCGTTTTCCACTTCCGCTTTCCAGTCGCATCAAACGAGCCGCCGGTTGCCCGGCGGCTCCCTTTTCGTTTTTCACTGCCGGATCAGCCCATACTTTTTGAGCTTGCGCCACAGCGTCGTCTTGCTGATGCCCATCGCGCTGGCGATCTGCTCCCGGTTGCCCCGATAGCGCTCGATCAGCCCGATGAGCTCGGCCTCCTCTCCCTGCGGGACAGAGGGTTTTTCCGCCTCTTGGGACGGCTCGTTCATGTTCGTATACCTCTTGAGGCGCGTCAGCAGCTCCTCGTCTATGTCCTGATCGACCGCAAAGAGCACCAGCTTTTCGATGAACTGCGTCAGCTCCAGCTCGTCGCTCTGCCAATAGCTGCCCGCAATCTGGTTGCGTTCAAACGTCTCGATGGATACGGCGCGCTGATAGGTCTTGTTCAGCGCCGAGAGCTTTTCGTCGATCAGCGCGTCGATGTCCTCCCTTCGCTCCATCAGCCCGGGCACATACAGCGCGATTCTGGACAGCTCGTGATACAGCGCCGGCGAGAACCGCCCGCGCATCGTCTCTTCATTGAGCGCGACGTTTGTCGTGGCGATGATCCGGCAGTTGACGGGGAACGCAGGCTGCATATTCGCGTCGAGCACCCAGCCATGCTTGCAGATGTAGGTCAAAAAGGGCTGCATCTGCGCCGTGAGCAGCTCGATGTTCTCAATGAGCACCGTTCCGGACAGCGCGGATTCAAACACCGTCTTCTGCAGCCGCGTGCCGCTGACGACGCTCATCTGGTGCTGCTGCATCTGCGCAGGGATGCTCGCCAAGTCCAGCCTCACGAATGGCTTGTCCGCCCTCGGGCTGGCATTGTGTATGCACTCCGCCAGGCGCGCCTTGTCCGTGCCGAAACGCCCCGTGATGAGCACGGGCAGATCGTATTGCGCGACGTTCGCGGCGTCGCCGCGCAGCTGCCGCATCGCCTTGGAGGGATAGGTGTATTCCTCAAGCCTTCTCGACGCCTGACTCGCGCCGACGATGACATCCGCGCCGCCGCTCAAATCCGCCGTCTCCGCGCGGCTGAAGCTCTGCATGGACAGGATGAACCCCTCAAAGCTCTCGCCCCTGCCCAGCATGGCGAGGTTGGCGATGTATTCTTTGCCGGAGACCTTGAGAATCGTCGCGTGAACCTCTCTGCGCTCGTACACCGCGCGCTTGATGAGGCTCTCTTCCCCTGCCTCCAGCAAATCAAAGATAAAGCGTCCCACCATCTTATTGGCGGGCATGTGAAACGCCAATTCCGCGTTGGCGTTCGCCACGGCGATGACGCCGTCGCGATCCAGCCGGATGATCGCGTCGAACGTGTAGTCCATGAGCGACATGAACTCGGCCGTCTTCTTCTGCTCCGCCTCGATGCCGTAGCAGATGCGCCGCGCGGCGACCACGGCGGCGTTGATGGAGTCCCTCGTCGGATTTAAAAAGAGCGTGCGCATTCCCAAGCTCTTCGCGTAGCGGATGGCCTTTTCGCCGCCGATGACCAGCCCCGCGCCCTCGTCATGCGCCTGCTGAACCATGCTGTCCACCGTCTTGCTGCTCGTGGCGTAATACACCTTCACGTTGGCCTGGAGCACCTTCGCTATGGGCTTCACGTCGCTGAACATGCTGTAAAAGCCGATCAGCGCAATGACGTCGTCCGGGTTGTCCAACTGGGCCTTCGCCTTGCTGATCAGCAAAGCGAGCTCCTGCCCCGTGATGACGATTTCCGACAGCGGAATGTCCGAATTCTCCTTGATCAGGTGCGCGTGATTGCCGCGCGCCACGGCGACGAGCGCGCCTCGCGCCCTCTCCGAACGCAGGATGCTCAGGATGTGCTCGGAATCCGTAAAGATCGCCTTCGCGTCGAGCTGCTTTTCCGCAATGATGTCCTCCGCCTGTGTGAGCATGTTGGACTCGGGAACAAATATGATCATTTTTGCCATAGGTAATCCCTTTCGCCGCATCAATTGTGCCGTTTGTTCTCTATCCATTATAGCACACGCCGGCGCTCCCTAGCAAGAATTGAAACGAATGAACCCTCCGTTTGAAACGTGAAATGGAATCCCGCCAAGCGTATGCATGAAAAGCGGGGGCCTGCGATCTCCCACGCCGCCCCCGCTTTCCCCGATGAAGAAGAAAGAAACCGTCAAATACTCGCCTCTCCGCCCGCTGGCCGTCAGGTGATCGGCGCAGGGTTAAAGATGCACAGATAGTTATGCAGGCGGTATTGCTCCGCATACGGGCGCTTTACGCCGCTGGCGACGTCCACAATCTCCCTGAAAAGCTCCTCGCCCACCTGCCGGATGCTCTTCTCGCCGGTGGCCACCGGTCCGGCGTTGACGTCGATGAGATCGGGCCACTGTTCCTTCATCTCGTTGCGGGAACAGACCTTGATCACCGGCGCGGCGGCAAGCCCATACGGCGTGCCCCGCCCGGTCATAAACACCTGAAGGCCGATGCCGCTGGCCAGCTGGCACGGCCCGCAGACGATGTCGCTCGCCGGGGTCGCCGCGTAGATCAGGCCGCGTTTGCTCGGGCGCTCGGCGGGCGAAAGCACCTCGACAATCGGCGAGGAGCCGCTCTTGGCGATGGAGCCCATCGCCTTTTCGACAATGTTGCTCAGGCCGCCCTTCTTGTTGCCGGGCGTGGGGTTGGCGCTGCGATCCACTTGCCCCTCGTCGAGATAGCGGTCATACCAGCGCATCTCGGCGGCGAGCTTGTCCCTTGTGGGCGCGTCCACGCAGCGCTCTGCGATCAGGTGTACGCCGTCGCGCACCTCCGTCACCTCGCTGAAGAGCACCGTCGCCCCGGCCTGCACGAGCAGATCCGCAGCGTAACCCGCCGACGGATTGGCGGAGACCCCGGAAAACGCGTCGCTTCCGCCGCATTGCATGCCCACAAGCAGCTGGGACAGCGGCAGCTCCTCGCGCCTGCGCTCGTTGAGCGCGCGCAGCTTGCGCTCGGCCATCTCCAAAATGGCCGTCATCATCGGCTCAAAGCCCTTGTGCTCCTGGAGCACGATCACGTTTTCCGGCGTGTTGTTTTCCGGCCCGACCAGCATATCCGCCGTCAGCTTTTCGCAGCCCAGCGCAACCACCATCAGCTGGCCGCCGAAATTCGGATGATGGCAGAGGTTGCGCAGCGCGCGAATGGGTACCTTGGCCTCCGGCGCGTTGATCGCCACGCCGCAGCCATAGGCGTGGTTGACCGCGACGACATCCTCGACGTTCGGATATAGGGGCAGCAGCTCGCGCCGGATGCGCTCCACCGCCACGTCCAGCACGCCCTGAACGCACTGGACGGTCGTCTGAATGCCCAGCAGATTGCGCGTGCCGGCATAGCCGCCCTCAGGATTGCGATAGCCCCAAAAGGTCTTGAGCGGCGCTTCGGGCAGATCCGTTCGGATATTGACGCCGTAACGCATCTCGTCCAGCGCGGGAGGCGTCGGCAGCCGGAGCATGTGCTCGTTGATCCACGAGCCCTTGGCAATGCGTTCCAGCGCATAGCCGAGCACGACGCCGTAACGGATGATTTCACCGTCCTTTTCGATGTCCGAAAGGGCCACCTTGTGCCCCTGCGGCACATCGCTGAGCGTCACCACGCCGGGCATGAGCTCCTGCCCGGCCCGCATGGCCTGAACGACAATCGCCACATTGTCCCGCGGATGGATGCGGATGAATGTCTGCATGAGATCCTCTCCTTTAATCATCAGAGATCGTCGATTTCATTCGATCAATTTGAACCGTTTGAAATGCGCGACAGGACTGCATACGCACTATGCAGTCCTATCGCATCGAAAATAGGAGGAGACTTCTCCCCTAGCAAGGGGCCGGTTTAGTGGTGGAGCGTCTCGCCCGTCAGCTGCTGATAGTATTTGAGCAGCGCGCTGTGATCGCATTTCTCGTCGCCATGCAGCCGCAGGTTCTTCATCATCTCGAGCACGGCGCTGGACAGCGGGGTCGGCGCGTTGACCGCGGCGGCCGCGTCCATGACGTTGTTGAGGTCCTTGATGTGCAGGTCGATCCGGAAGCCGGGCTTAAAGTTCTGATCCATCATCATCGGCGCCTTCGCGTTCATGACGGTGCTTCCGGCAAGGCCGCCGCGGATCGCCTCGAAGATCTTCTCCGGCTCGACGCCCGCCATCTGGCCCATCATCAGCGCTTCGCCCAGAACGGCAATGTTGACCGCCACGATCATCTGATTGCAGAGCTTGGTGACGTTGCCCGCGCCGATGTCGCCGCAGCGCACGACGGAGGAGCCCATCGCCGCGAGAATGTCCTTATGCGCGTCAAAGACTTCCTGCTTGCCGCCGACCATGAAGGCGAGCGTTCCGTCGATCGCCTTGGGCTCGCCGCCGGAGACCGGCGCGTCGAGCATCTCGACGCCATACTTGGAAAGCTCCTCCGCGATCTCCCGGGAGGCGATCGGGTTGATGGAGGACATATCGATCACAACCGCGCCCTTGCGGAGGCTCTGCGCCGCGCCGCCCTCGCCAAAGAGCACGGCCTTGACATGCGGGGAGTTGGGAACCATCGTCAAAAAGACGTCGGCGCCCGCCGCGGCTTCCTTGGAGCTTGCAGCCTTCTTGGCCCCGCAGGCGACGACATCGTCCACAGCGGCGGTATTAAAGTCAAAAACGGTCAGGTCATAGCCCGCCTTGAGCAAATTCTTGGCCATCGGGCGTCCCATGATGCCCAGACCAACCATACCCAGTTTCATCATCAACCATTCCTTTCTTGTTTGAACGTGTTTATGAAGGTGTTAATATGAAGGTGCTAAAAGGGGAAATCTCGCGCCCTCCGCCGCCCGGCCGCAAGGAGCAGGCCGCGCTAAAACAGGAGCGTCAGACAGGGAACCGTGATAAACGATAAAACAGTAGAAACGAAGACGCATTTCGCCGCAAAGGCGTGATCCCGCCCGTACATCTCAGCGAGGATCGCCGTGTTGGATGCCGCGGGCATGGCCAGCAGCGTCACGGCGACCTGCCAAAGCAGCGTTTCCACCCCAAGCAGGCGCATGCAGGCCATCGCCAGCAGCGGCATCGCAATCAGCCGCACAAAGGAGAGCAAAAACGCGTCCCTTTCCGCCATCTCGCGCGGATTCATATCCGCCAGCGACGCGCCGATGATCATCATCGAAAGCGGCCCCGTCATCGCGCCCACATTGCCGATCGCCTCAGCAAGCACGCTCGGAAGTTCAAACGGGGCAAGCATCAGCGGCAGGCCCACGAAGACGGCAAGCAGGCTCGGGTTCAGCAGCAGCGTTTTAAGCCTCGATTGCCGCTGCCCGCCGACGAAAAGCGATACGCCCAGCGTCCACATGAGCACGCGGATGGGAATCAGGTAAAACGAAGCATAGAACACGCCCTTCGCCCCAAACACCAGCGAGACAATCGGAAGCCCCGCATTGCCCGCGTTGGAGAACATCGTCGCAAACTCCAGCACGGCGCGGCGCTCCGCCGGCTCCCGCCGCCAGAGCAGCTTGCCGGCTCCCCATGCGGCGATGCAGCAGGCGGCGGAGAGCAGCATCGCATGCCCTGCGGCGATGAGCTCCTCGACGCTCACCTCCTGGTTGAACGCATTCACGATCATGCACGGCAGCGTCACGTTGATGAGCAGGCCGATGTAGCTGGATCTTCCCTCGGGTTTCGGCGTCCTCGTCTTGCTGATGATCACGCCGATGACGATGTAGACAAACATCAGCGCCTGCGTGGAGAGCATCTTTTCAAAAACGTCCATACGATCCGCCCATGCTCACATCTCTTTTGAATTTCCAGCGTCTCAGTCCTTCATGCCGGACTTTTCCATCCGCTTGCCCTTGGCGTTATCCCACAGGGAGTAGCCGAGGAAGATGATGATCAGCACCCAAATCACGTTGCCGATCGGGCGGGAGAAGAAGCACAGCAGATTTTTGTCGTTGCCGTTGAGCGCGTCCATAAAGTACTTTTCCAAATCGGCGCCAAGGATGAAGCCGATCAGGTACGGCGCGGTCGGCAAGCCGAATTTGCCGAACAGATAGGCCAGCACGCCGAAGAGCAGCAGGCTCCAGACGTCGAACATGTTGCCGTTGCGGATCGCGTACGCGCCCACGATGCACATGAGCACGACGATCGGATACAGCCGGCAGGAGGGCACGTTCACGATCTTGGCGATCAGCTTGATCGGGAAGAACATGACGATAAACATGAGGATGTTGCAGATGAGCAGCCCCAGCAGGATCTGGTGCCAGACCTCCGGCTGCTGCTGAATGAACAGCGGGCCGACGGAGACGCCTTGGAGCATGAACGCGCCGATCAGCACGGCGGTCGTGGAATCTCCCGGAATGCCCAGCGACAGCAGCGGCACCAGCGCGCCGCCCGTCAGGCCGTTGTTGGAGGATTCGGAGGCAACCAGGCCCTCCACCGCGCCCGTGCCCAGCAGCTCGGGATGCTTGGACCACGTCTTCGCCTGCGAATACGCGATCAGCGAAGCGGCGGAACCGCCCACGCCCGGCAGAATGCCCATGAAGGTGCCCAGCAGCGAGGAGCGCAGCACGTTGATCCCCTGGCCTTTGAAGTCCCTGATGGAAAACTTCACGGCGTTCTCGATCTTCGCCCCGTCGTTCAGGTTCGTGCTCTTCATGCCGGCCTCGGCCTCTTTGAACATCTGCGCGATGGCGAACAGGCCGATGAGCATCGGCAGCGTCTCAAAGCCGGAGCGCAGCTGCATCTTGAACATGTCCGGCACCATGCGCATCTTGTTGTTCATCGTGTATTCGCCGATCAGGGACATCAGCACGCCGAGGAACCCGGCGAAGACGCCCTTGGTCATGCCGCCCTTGGAGAGCGCCGCGATGACCGTCATCGCGAAACAGATGATCAGGAATTTCTCCACGGCGGAGAACTTGATGGCGACCTTCGCCAGCACGGGCGTGAGCACCGAAAGCACAGCCAGCGAGATGAGCCCGCCGCACAGCGAGGCCGTGATGCCGATCTTCAGGGCGCGCTCGCCCTCGCCGCGCCGGGCCATCGGGTAGCCGTCAAACCCCGTGCAGACCGAGGAGGGCGTGCCCGGGATGTTGATGAGGATCGCGGGAATCAGCCCGCCGGAAATGCCGCCGACATACAGGCCGAGCAGCAGATACAGCGCGGGAATCAGGTCGAAGGCATACGTCAGCGGCAGGAAGACGGCCACGGCCATTGTGGCCGTCATTCCGGGGATGGCGCCGAAGATAATGCCGACGACAACGCCCAGAAGGGCCAGAGTCAGGTTGAGAATCATCTATGGGTCACCATCCTTTCTCACGGCAGCGTGATGTTGAAAATCTTGTAGAACAGCACCCAGATAAAGGTGGAAGAGACGACGCCGATGAGCGCGGACACGCCCACGTTCTTCCAATCGACCTTGAATCCCTTCTCGGGGCCGTAAATCGCTTCGGCAAAGAGCAGGTTGTAGAGCGTAATGAAAATGCAGCTCGCGGCGAGGAAACCGATCGCCTCAAGCGAGGCCACGTACGCGATAAACAAAACGATGGAACCCCAGAACTTCACCTTGTCATACCCGGGCTGGAAAAACCGGTATCCCTTGAGATTCAAAAAGGGCGTTCCAGTCTTTTTGCACTTCATGATGCGCTGGATGATCAGCATCACGCCCAAGATGACGAGGATGCCGATGATGATCTTGGGAAAGAACCAGTGCATCGTGCTGAATGTGTACGATACGGTCATGGAGGAAGCCTCCTTCGATGCTTTCTTCAGAAATCTTGACGTCGGGTTGGCAAATGGGTTTTCCGCGGCGGGCAAGCCCGCCGCGGAAAACGTGTGCGTATGCCGTGGTCTTCAAACAAACGCTTGGCTGCGTTCGCGCCCTCGCTTACTCGCCCAGCAGCTCGTCGAAGGAGGGAACGTCGCCCAGAACCTGCGCGATGGTGTCGCGCTTGTTGTAGATGAAGTCCTTCGCCTCGGCGGAGGTCAGCGTGTTGCCCGCATAGGTCAGCTTGGTCATATCGGCCTGGAAATCCGGATCCGCGGCCACCTTTTCGATGGCGGCGTCAAGCTCGGCCAGAACCTCGTCCGGCGTGCCGGCGGGCAGGTAGATCAGGAAGTCCTTGGAGAAGTAGAACGGTTCGCCGCCCATCGTCACGCCGAAGTCACCCATGACCGGCAGCCCCTCGACGCCCGGGATGTTGTCGAGCATGCCGACAAACTTGATCGCCAGCTGCGCGTCGACGCCCTCCTGCGTGTACTGGAGCAGGGAGGAATAATCGGCGAAGATCACATCGGTGTTGCCGTCCCAGAGCTGCTGGAGCTTGGTGTCGGTGGAGCCGCCCAGAACGACCTTCACGCGCTTGGCCACGTCCTCGCCGTAGGTGTCCTTCACCCACGCGTAGTAGGCGACAAAGCCGATCTGCGAAACGCCGCCCGCCTCAACGGAGACGCGCAGGGTCTCGTCCGGGTTGGCGACGAGCCACTCGGCCGCTTCCTTCAGGTCGTTATAGGGAGCGTCCTTCGAAGCGCCGAAGCAGGAGCCGGGGTTCTGGCCCACGCGCGGGCCGATGACCATGTTCTCCAGCGCGTACATGTCGTCATACGCCTCGAAGAGCACGCCCAGGTAGGTCATGTCGTGGAAGATCATCATCGTCAGGCCGTCGGGCTTGGCGGTGGCGATGGTGCCCAGCGCCTCGTTGGCGCCGACGGCGTCCACCTTGGAATCGCAGTTCAGGTACTTTTTGAGGTACTGATTGACCGTCTCGGCGACCATGTAGGAGTCACCGGAGACAGAGGTTGAACCGATGACGATGCGCACGCGCTGCCCTTCATAGACGCCGTCGGCCAGAGCGGCGGCCGCCGAGAGGCAGAGGACAAGCGCCAGAGCCAAAGCAATCAGTTTCTTCATAGTGGGTTCTCCTCCTTGAAATGAATTTTGACGTGTATTTCAAGCCGGCGTCGCAGCCGGCCTGCGTCCGAACCAACGGGTTTATATCGCTCTTTCCGGCGCTCAGCGGACAAGGCAGGGCTTCTTGGGGTCAAACGTCCAGCCCGGAATGAGGTACTGCATGCCAATGGCGTCGTTGCGCGCGCCCAGGCAGTTGTCCATGTACAGCCTGTGGGCCTTCATCACCTGCTCGCGATCCGCCTCGATGCCCAGACCCGACTTCTTGGGCAGGTCGATGCATCCGTCCACAATCTGCATCGGCTCTTTGGTGAGGCGCTCGCGCCCCTCCTGCCAGATCCAGTGCGTGTCGATGCCGTTCATCTTGCCCGGAATCGCCGCCGCGCACTGCACAACCATCGCCAAGCTGATGTCAAAGTGGTTGTTGGAATGGCAGCCCCACATGAGGCCGAAGTCGTTGCAAAGCTGCCCGACGCGCACGGAGCCGTTCATCGTCCAGAAATGCGGGTCCGCCAGCGGGATGTCGACGCTCTGCAGCGCGATGGTGTGGCACATCTGGCGCCAATCGGTGTTGATCATGTTGGTGGCGGTGGGCATCATGGTCGCCTTGCGGAATTCCGCCATGACCTCGCGGCCGGAAAAGCCGTCTTCCGCGCCGACCGGATCCTCGCAGTAGGCGAGGCATTCCTTGAGGCCGGGCGCAATCTCCAGCGCCTCCTTGAGGCTCCAGCATCCGTTGGGATCGAGATCCACCCGCGCGTCCGGGAACGCGGCCTTGATCGCCTGAACCGCCTTCAGCTCTTCCTTCGGGGCGAGCACGCCGCCTTTGAGCTTAAAATCGGCAAAGCCGTATTTCTCGTGCGTCGCCTTCGCCAGCGCGACGATGGCCTCCGGCGTGAGCGCCTCCTCGTGGCGCAGGCGATACCAATCGCAGTCGGAATCCTCCTCGGACTCATACGGCAGATCGGTCTTTTTGCGGTCTCCGATGTAGAACAGATAGCTCAGGAAGCGAACGCGCTCGCGCTGCACGCCGTCGCCCATGAGCGCCGCCGCCGGCACGTCGAGGAACTTGCCCATCAGGTCGAGAAGCGGGGCCTCGATCGCCGTGACGACGTGAACGCCCGTGCGCAGGTCAAACGTCTGCGCCCCGCGCACGTCGTCCTTGATGTGGACGTCCAGCCACTTGCGGATCCGGTTGAGCGTGTTCTTGTAGTCGACGATGCGCGTGCCCAGCACGAGAGGCTTGATGTCCTCAAGCGCGCGGGTGATCTTCTGCCCGCCGGGCACCTCGCCCACGCCCTCGGCGCCGGTCGAGTCGGTGATGATGACGATGTTGCGGGTGAAGTACGGCGCATGCGCGCCGGAGAGATTGAGCTCCATGCAGTCGTGGCCGGCCACCGGGAAAATCTCCACGTTCTCAACGATTGGCGACATGTTTCGGTTCCTCATTTCTGTTTAATTCTGTATATTTCTCCTTGATCGATCTTTTCGCGCGGCCTCCGGGGATCGCGCCCGCAGCGGCGCAGTTTCAAATCCGATGGCTAGATTATAGCAGTTTTTCTCGATTGCGTCAATCATCAATTTGCCATATTTAACATGTTTTTCGAATTTATTTTAAACATTCAATTCGAGATGTCTTCAAGAGAAATGAAAAAATACCATTTTATTTCAAATTTGCAATTTTCTTTATGGAAATCGATCTGTCGTCTTGCCATTTCATTTCCAGCTTGGTATAATGAAATACAATCGTTTGTTTACCCCATCGCCGCAAAGGAGCTGCATGCCATGAGCCAAATTTACGAAATTTTCGGCCGCGACGCGCACGCCATGACGATCCGGCTGATGACCGAGGCGGCCGTCGCTTCGCGCATCCCCAAGGGCGCGTCCATTGCGCTCAAGCCCAACCTCGTCGTCGCCGCAAAGCCTGAAACCGGCGCGACCACCCACCCCGGCGTCCTCAGCGGCGCCATCGAGTATTTGCAGGCGCACGGCTTTGATCGCATCTGCGTCATGGAAGGCAGCTGGATCGGCGACCGCACCGACCGCACCCGGCGCGTCGCCGGATATGACCGCATCTGCGCAGCCTATCGCGTTCCCTTCTACGACCTCAAGCAGGACAGCACGATCACCGTCCAATCCGCCGTCGGCCCGATGGACATCTGCCGTCTCGCGCTCGAGGCGGATTACCTGATCGACTTGCCCGTGCTCAAAGGGCACTGCCAGACGCTCATGACCTGCGCGCTCAAAAATCTCAAAGGCTGTCTGCCGGATCGGGAAAAGCGCCATTTCCACACGCTCGGCCTCCACAAGCCCATCGGCGCGCTCGCCGCCGCACTCAGGCCCCGTCTCGTCATCGTCGACAGCATCTGCGGCGACCTCGACTTCGAGGAGGGCGGCAACCCGGTTCATACCAATCGCATGCTTCTCGGCTTCGATCCCGTGCGGATCGACGCCTACGGATGCAGCCTCATGGGCATTCCCGTGGACGATGTCCCCTATATCCGCTATGCGGAGCAATGGGGCGCAGGTTCGGCGGCCTTCTCCCCCGAGGACATCGTGACGCTCAACCGGCCACAGGAAGCCGCCGACTATCCCGCCCCCACGGGCGTCGTCGCCAATTTGACACGCTCCGTCCATCAGGATCGCGCCTGCAGCGCGTGCTTCGCCAGCCTCGTGCGCGCGCTGCATCTCTCCGGCGGCTGCTCCTCGCCCGTCTACATCGGGCAGGGCTTTCGCGGCAAAGCCGTCGACGGCCTCGGCATCGGGGTCTGCTGCTCCTGCGCCAGCAGCTGCGTTCGCGGCTGTCCTCCCTCGGCGCAGGATATCCTCAAAGCGCTGCAAGAGCGCCCATGACGCCGCTTTATCCCCATCCGCACGGCAGACCGGCATGCCGCCGGTTGCATCACCGCCCCAATCGTGTCCATCCCGCTGCTTTGCGCCCGAGGCCGGAACGAAAGGATGAACCTTGCAAATAGGCGCGCCAGCAAAAAGGAGACCCGGAGGGATCGCCCTCAGGTCTCCTTTTCCTGTATTTCCATTTCCCGCCCCTGCATATAGGCATCCATCGCCTCGGCAACCCGTTTGCTGTGCTCGACGGCCTCCACGACGGTGCGCGCGCCGCTCGTCACATCGCCGCTGGCGAAGATGCCGGGCCTCGTCGTGCGCCCATATTCGTCGGCGACGAGCAAACCGCGGCCGTTGGCCTCAAGTCCCTTTGTCGTGGAGACGATGCGGTTTCTCGGCCCTTGGCTGATGGAGATGATCGTGCTGTCCGCCCTGTAGAGCCTGCGGCTGTCCGGCACGGCGGCAAGCGAGCCGTCTTCGCCCTCGACGACGTCCTCAAACACCACGCCCTCTTCGACGATCTCGACAGGTCGCTTGCCGCAAATAAACTCCACCCCCTCCAGCCGGGCATAGTCAAACTCATGCTTGGAAGCCGCGACATGTGCGGTTCTGGAAAAGCAATAGACATGGCGAACGCCCTTGCGGATCGCCGTCCGGCAGACGTCCATCGCGGCGTTGCCCGCGCCGATGACATTGATCGTTTCGCCCAGGCGGTAGCTGTCCGGATTGTTCAGGTAGTTGATGCCGAAGTGGACGTTGCCCAGCGTCTCGCCCTTGATATGCAGCGCGTTGGGCTGCCAAACGCCCGTTCCGATAAAAATCGCCTTATACCCGTCGCGGAAGAGGTCGTCGATGCCGATCGCCGCGCCGATGGTCGTATTCGGGCGCACGCGGATGCCCTTGAGCTCCAAATGGTGATATTCAAAATCGTCCAGCACGGATTTGGGCAGGCGGAAGTCCGGAATGCCATAGCGCAGCACGCCACCGATCTTGTCCTTCCCCTCGAAGATGGTCACCTGATAGCCCTTGCGCGCGAGGATGACCGCAATGGTCAGCCCCGCCGGCCCGGAGCCGATGATCGCCACGCGTATGCCGTTGGAGGGCGCGGGGCCCTTGGTCATCTTTGAAGCATAGGTGCTGGAAATATACTGCTCGATCAGCGAAAAATGAACCGGAGCCCCTTTTCGCCCAAGCACGCAGTGGCCCTCGCATTGGCTTTCGTGGTTGCACACCAGGCTGCACACCGTCGTCAGCGGGTTGTTTTCAAAGAGCATCCAGCCCGCCTCGTCGATTTTGCCGTCCAGCATCAGACGGATCGCCTTGGGAATCGGCGTGTGGATGGGGCACCCCTTCTGGCACTGCGGAACCTTGCAGTTCAGGCAGCGCTGGGCTTCCTCCAAAACATGTATGGCCATTTGCTT
This sequence comes from Clostridia bacterium, assembly GCA_030536875.1. GTDB lineage: Bacteria > Bacillota > Clostridia > Christensenellales > Aristaeellaceae > Ventricola. The sequence goes on along the minus strand of JAUNPI010000016.1, from coordinate 1,042 downwards.
TCCCCTTTCTGTCATAGAGCGGCGGAAGCGGGCAAGCCGCGCTCGCCCGCTTCCGCCTCAGGAAACACGATTCATTTCGTGAATTCAGCTTGCGCGCAGGTCTTCCGTCTTATTCCGCGGCGGGAACCGCACGCTCGACGGGCTTGCCCATATAATAGAGCGTTCCGTCTTCCCCGCGGCTGAACTGGCTCATGAAATCATAGAGCATCGGCAGCTCATCCGGCACCGTCGCATGCTGCTTCCAAGAGAGCCACTGGAAGCGGAACATCGGCACGCCCTGCTGGTTCTGCGCGACATACGCCGTCACATGGCCATTTTGGTACGAGCTCACGGAATCCCACGAGACGGGCAATCCGTTGCGGCGCAGCCAATAAGCGCCAAAGATTTCCTTCGCCTTGTTGCATCCGCCCGTCTCGGAGAAGTGGCGGTCATACATGCCCGCGGAAACCATGACCGGAATGTCGTATTCCTCCACGGGGTTCTCGCAGACATAGAGAACCTTGTCGTCCACCGGCTCGTATACGCCAAGGAGCGAGCAGGAAGCCAGCGCGGCGATCTTGTCCGGGAACATGCCCGCGAGCTTAAAGGTGAACGCACAGCCCGCGGATTGGCCGGTCACGTAGATGCGGGATGCGTCCGCAGAATAATGTTCGAGAACGTAGTCGCGCATGTAGAGGAAGAAATCCGGATCGCTCTCGCTTCCCCACGCCGTGCTTGCGCGGAAGCCGCTGTTCCTGCTGCCCGTCGGTGTGACCAGAATGAAATTGCTGTCCTCCGCAACCTTGTACCATCCGGAACGGGATGTGAATTCAAACGCGGCGCCGCCAGAGCCATGATGGCAGAAGACGACCGGCACGTTCATCACGCGGCCCGCTTTGACCTCGGAAGGCACATAGACATAGAATTCACGGTTCACACCGTCGATTTCGGCGGTGCAATAATCCATCCCCAGCTCTTCCGGCGTCGCGAAATAGCGCAGCGCGCCGACGTTGCCGCTGTCCTGGCGGCGCGCGCGGCAGAGGAATTCATTCCAAAGATAGCC
>JAUNPI010000176.1 GCA_030536875.1 Clostridia bacterium | reverse complement strand
ATGCGCTTTCGGCCGAGCCGGAGGTCTTTTTGACGGTGGAGCCCTATCTGTCGGAGGGCGGCCAGGTGACGCGCGTGTGCATGACCAGCGTGCGCATGCCCGAGAGCGAGGAGATGGACGCGCCCTGCGAGCTCTATGCCGCGCGCGAACAGGGGCTTACGCTGATCAGCTTCGATACCGGGGCGCTGAGCGAGGGAGAGACGCTGCTGGTGCCGCAGGTGACGCTGAAGGTCACGGCGGAAGGCGGCGAGCGCGTAAACCTGACCAGCCTGGTGCTGGGCAGCGCGAGCGACGCGCAGGGCGACGCCTATACGGCGCGTGTGGAATACTGCCTTGCGGGCGGCGGGTGGCAGCCGTCCGACGCGCGCGTGACGGGCGAGCTGAACGCCCCGACGGCCGTCAGCCTCTCCGATGTGGAGGGCGATATCAGCGCGCTGCGCGTGACCTATATCCATGCTCAGACGGGCGAGGAGGCGGCCGGCGAAGGCTTCTGCCCCGGCCAGCTGACGGTGAACGCGCGCGTCGGAACGCAAAACGACGCCATGCTTCATGCCGAAGCGGAGCTGTCGGGCCTGTTTGTCTACCGAAAGGCTTGGGATGAAGAGGAGAACGTCATGCGGCGTGCCTCCGCGTTTGAGCTGAGCTTTGAGGCGGAGGGCGACGGCGCGTTTGAGACCGTTTCGGCCGGACGCGACGGCAGCGTTTCCGGCATGGCATTCTTTGACGAAAATGCGGACGGCGTGCTCAGCGTATGGGAGACGGGGCGCTATGCGGGCATGACGGTTTCGCTGATCAACCAGAGCGGCGCGGTGATCGACTCGTGCCGCACGGACGCGGAGGGACGCTACGCATTCACATCCGTCTCCGGCGGCGTCTACACGGTGCAGTTTGAGGCCGGTTCCGGCGTCGTCTATTCGAGCGGCAGCCGGTATACCGAGCATGCCGTCAGCGGCGTTCAGGATACGAGATACGGCGTGAGCGCGCCCATTGTCATCGACGGCGATCACACGGATTACGTGGTGAACGCGGGCTGCATCTATGCCTCGGAGCTGAACGGCTCCGTGATGGAGCGGGGCGCGGACGGGCATCTGAGCGCATATAGCGGCCTCGGGGTGGAAATGCGCAGCGTATCGGGCAAGGCGGACGAGGAACCGACCGTTGTCGTGACGGACGGTTCGGGGCATTACGGCTTTACCGGCGTCTTGCCGGGCGATTACGAGGTGACGCTGCGCGTGCCGCAGGGCTTCCTGTGCGAGGAGGCGGAGGACGGCGCGATCGTCCGCTACGCGAGCTTTGAGCAGGGGGACGAGATCTCCTTCGGACAGACGATCATCGCCCGACAGGCCCAGATCAGCGGCCGCGTGATGATCGACGACGACGGAGACGGCGTGATTGCCGAGGGAGCGGGCGCGCTGGGCGGCGTCAAGGTGGCGCTGCTGCGCGTGGAGGAAGGGCACACCGAGCAGATTGCGCAGACCACGGCCGACGAGAACGGATATTATGCCTTTGACGGCCTCTATGCGGGGGACTACAGCGTGCTCTTTGAGCTGAGCGGAGACTGGACGTTCACGCGCTATGGAGAGGGATCCTGCGTGTATGGCGCCGTATCCCAAAGCGGAAGCAGCCGCGAGTTCAGCCTGATTCCCGGCGAGCACCTCGAGGGGATGGACGCGGGCGTGACCCTCCCCGCCCAGCTGTCTGTGACGGTTTTCCAGGACACGCAGTTCGACGGGCAAAAGGGCGCCTATGAGCAGGGATTGGAGGGGGCGAGCGTTTCCCTCATCCGCCTTGAGAACGGCGAGGACGCCGAAGCGATTTCTTACCGCACGGACGAAGAGGGCTCGGTGGTCTTTGCGGGCGTGAGCCCGGGCGAATACGTGTTGGAGTATCAGCTGCCGGGGCTTTGGCGCGCGACGATTCAGGTGGATCCCAAGACGACCCAATATCCTGTCAGCTGCGTGCCCCAGAGCACGAGCAGCACGGGCAGAAGCGAACCGTTTACCCTGACGATGGGTCAGAGCGGCGTGCGGCTGTATATCGGCGCGATGCTCTCCGGCTCCATCTCCGGAACGGTTTACGACGACGTCAATGACGACGCGAAGCTGGACGACAGCGAGGAGTTTTTTGCCGGCGTGCTTGTCGAGCTGCTCGATACCCAAGACGGCGTGCTTGCCGAGCGCGTAACGGGCGAAAGCGGAAGCTATTCGTTTGAGGGGCTGGCGCCGGGCCGGTATCGCGTGCGTTTCACGGCGCCGGACGGGTGCGCTTTCTCCGGAACGGAAAAAACGGCGGCCAAGGGCGGCGTACAGGAGAGCGAAAGCGAGGTCTCCACGACCAAGCTGATTGCCGTCACGGCGGGAGAGGCTACGGCCGGCGCGGACGCGGGCGTCGTGCGCCTTTGCGAGGCGGCGGGCGTGCTCTGGGAGGACAGAAATGCGGACGGGCTTTGGAACGAGGGCGAAAGTGCGCTTGAGGGCGTAAGCGTTCAGCTGATGAACGGCGCGGGACACACGGTTCTGGAAACGGCGCAAACCGACGAAAACGGCGCGTTTTCCTTCGGACGGCTGCGCCCGAATACCTATAAGCTGAGAATCGACGCGCCGGAGGGCTACGTCTTCTCCGGCGAGCTGTCGGGCAGCGCTCTGCCCTTGGAGAGCGAGCGGGACGGCCGAGGGTATTCCGCCGCCTTCACGCTGCTGGGCGGCGTTCGTGCCGAAGGTATCGGTTTCGGCCTCCTGACGCAGGGTTCGATCGGCGGGCGCGTCTTTGTGGACGATAACTATGACGGCTTGATGGACGAAGGCGAAGACGGGCTGCGCGGCGTGAGCGTTGCCCTCTATAACGGCCAAGGCGAGCAGGTTGCACAGACCGAGACCGTGCGCAGCGGCGAGTTCCAGTTTGCAGAGCTGATGCCCGGCGAATATACGCTTTTCGTGACGCTTGAGGAGGGTTACGTCTTCACCGCGGGCGGAGGGGATTCCCTTGCGCCGCGCAGCAACGAGAGCGTGGCCCGCGTGGAGCTGGGCGAATTGGAGATGGGCGGCGCGATGACCGACGTGTACACCGGCGCGCTCAAGCCGGCGGCAATCGGCGGCACGGTCTTTATGGACACCGACGACGACGGACGCAGACAGTCCGGCGATGCGGGCCTTTCCGGCGTGCGCGTGACATTGGACGTGTTGGAGGGCACGGATGCCGGCCTGCGCATGGAGACCGAGACGGACGCGCTCGGCGCATACCGTTTCGACGGCGTGATGCCCGGTCGGGTGAAGCTGAGCTTTGACATTCCGGACGGATACGCGTTTGCCAAGAACGCGAAGGGGACGCGCTATGTGAGCGTCGTGCCGCAAACCGACGCGCTGAATGCGTCTGTCGACGCGCTGGATGTGGTTGCAGCGAAGGATCAGCTTGGGCTCGACGTCGGCATTGTCGGCGTTGGCACCGTCGCCGGAACGGTTTGGGAGGACGGCGATTATGACGGCGCGCGCGGGACAAGCGAGCGCGGCGTTGCGGGGGCGCGGGTTGCGCTCGTGGACGCCAAGAGCGGGACGGAACTCAAGACGGTGATCACCGGAGAGGACGGCGCGTATGTGCTTGACTTTGTGCGCGTGGGTGAATACACGCTGCAAATCGGTCTGCCGGAGGGCATGATCTTTACCCGAGAGGGGGAGAGCATGGTGGCGATGGCGGATACGGCCGAAGCGCAGACGAGCAGCTTTGCGCTTGGCATGGGCGAGAGCGCGAGCGGCTGCGATTTCGGCGCGATCGTTCCCGCCTCCGTTTCGGGAGAAATCTATACGGACACAAGCGAGAACAACGTCCGGGATGCGGGCGAGGAAGGGCTGAGCGGCGCGGTCGTGACCCTTATGCAGGGCGGCACGGCGATCGCCACGGTCTCCACGGATATCCACGGCGGATTTTCGTTCGGCCTGCTCAGGCCCGGCGCGTACCGCGTTCGCGTGACGCTGCCGGACGATGCGCTCTTTACAAAAGAGACGCCGCTGCGCGTATCTTACGCCGACGCGCAGGAGGGCGAAACGGGCGAGTTTGAGCTTGAGACGGGACGGCAGCTGAGCATGGAGCCCGTGGGCGCCGTGAAGGCGGCGCGCATCGCGGGACGCGCATGGAGCGACGAGAACGCAGACGGCATGATGGATGCGGCGGAGCCGGCGCTTAGCGGCGTGACGGTTGAGTTGTTGGCGGCGGGCAATGTTGTCGCAAGTGCGCAGACCGGCGAGGACGGGCAATACGCCTTTGAGCTGCTCAGGAGCGGCGAATACGCCGTGCGCTTCACGCTTCCGCAGGGCATGCTGCTGGCGGACCGCGTCGCGGGCGGCGCATCGAGCGTCGACGTCGTTCCCGGCTGTTCGGGCACGACGCAGAGCTTCATGCTCTCACAGGGCGAGGCGCGCGGCGATCTCCACATCGGCGGAATTCTGCCCGGCAGAATCGGCGACACCGTCTGGCTGGACGAAAACGGCAACGGGCTTCAGGATTACAAGGAACCGCTGCTCTCCGGCGTATCCATCACGCTGCTTCGCGTATTGGAAGACGGGCGGACACAGGAGGTGAGCCAGACCCAGAGCGACGAATATGGCTATTACAGCTTCAGCGATTTGCGGCCGGGCAGCTACGTGCTCCGGGTGAACACGCGGGAGGGCGACGAGCTCACGATGCGTTTCGGAGAGCCGCTTGGCGAAATCGACAGCGACGCCGATCCCGA
>JAUNPI010000175.1:3677-4760 GCA_030536875.1 Clostridia bacterium | reverse complement strand
TCCCCTTTAATCCTACGCCTAATCCTCCGCCTGCCGCTCCAGCCAGTCCTCCAAAAAGCGCCGCACGTTCATCCCCGCGCGATAGGCCTCGTTGCGCCTCGCCCCCCGCTGCGTCAGGTGTTCGAGCGCCTGACGCAGATCGCTGCCGGAGAGCAGCTCCTCAAAGATCTGCGCCTCGAGGCTGGCCGCGCCGGGCGAGCGCTCCTCGGGCAGCGCGACGCCGCGCATCTCCAGCACGAGGCAGTATTCTCCCTTCTCGGCCTTCTCGTTGGCGCGGAGCATGGCGAGCACCTCGTCCGCCGTGCCCCGAATCGTCTTTTCGTAGAGCTTGGTGAGGTCGCAGCTGGCGCTGACGCGGCAGCCGGGCAGCGTGCTCGCGACCGTCTCGACAAGCTCGATGACCCTGTGCGGCGACTCGTGGACGACGGCCACCGGCACGCCGCTGCGCTTGATCGCGATGAGCTTTTCCTGCAGCTCCTTCTTCTGGCGCGGCAGGAAGCCATAGAACGCGAATTCCCGCGTGTCAAACCCGCTGACGGACAGCGCGCTGGCCATCGCGGTCGGCCCCGGCACGGCGTGTACCTCGATGCCCAGCGCCGCCGCCTCGCGCACGAGCACGCTGCCCGGATCGCTGATGCAGGGCGTTCCCGCGTCGGTGACGACGGCGACGGTCAAATCCTCCTCGAGCATCCGCCGGGGCAGGGATAAGGCGCGCTGCTCCTCGTTATGCTGATGGTTGGAGATGCACGGCGTGCGGATCTCAAAGTGGCTCAAAAGCGCGCGGGTCACCCGCGTGTCCTCCGAGGCGATCAGGTCGCATGTGCGAAGGACGTCGAGCGCTCGCGGGCTCAGATCGGACAGATTGCCGATCGGCGTGGCGACAACATAAAGACGGGCCATACTTCCTCCTCTGCGCGGGCCCCTGTCCCGCGCCCCGCTGTGTACAAACCGGCCGCTCCCGCTTGGGGAAACGCCGGACGGGCTCAAACCCTCATTCCCCTTGCGTGCGGCGCGCCGTCTCGTGCCGTTTGCCGGAGATCTGCGTCGCCCGCAGCCGCATCACCGTCACGGCCTCCAGCATCT
>JAUNPI010000175.1:0-3667 GCA_030536875.1 Clostridia bacterium | reverse complement strand
GCAAACGTCCGCCCGGGGGCATAGTGATCCATGATGCGCATCAGGCCGCGGCGCTTCTCCTCCCCGGAGAGCGTTTCCAGCGTGCCGCTGCCGCAGACGCTGAGAAAGTCCATCGTGTAGCCGCACGCGCTTTGCGCTTCAATCAGCGTCTCCGCCGTGTGCATGGCGAACGCCGCGCGCGGGTCAAGCGCCATGCGGCGCATCTTTTCCCCCTCGGATGCGCCGTGGATATACAGGCAAAACGCCCCGTCCTCGATCGCAAACCCAAAGTTCACCGGGACGACGTACGGCGTCTCCCCCGCAAAGGCGACGGATACGCTTTGGCAAAGCCCCATGATCCGCGCGATTTCCCGCGCGTCCGTGATCTCCCTGTCCCTTCGTCTCACAGCTTTTCACACCCCCTGAGCATCGCGCTTCTGGCGCGCGGGTTGCGCGCGATCTCCTCCGCCTCGGGCTTGATCCCTCCGCCGCCGAGCACGCGGACGACGGGCTTCTTCCCGCAGATGCACACCGGGATCTTCGGCGGACATGTGCAGGGGTTGGCGAGCGTGCGCAGCGTCTGTTTGACGATGCGATCCTCCAGCGAGTGAAAGGTGATGACCGCCAGACGCCCGCCGGGAACGAGCAGCCCCGCCATGTCCTCGATCGCCCGCCGCAGCGGGGCGAGCTCGTCGTTGACGGCGATGCGCAGCGCCTGAAACGTCCTGCGCGCGCTGTGCCCGTTTTCCTGCATGCGTATCTTTTTGGGAATAGCCGCGTCGACACAGGCGACCAGCTCCGCCGTCGTCTCGATCGGCTTTCTCTCCCTGTGCTCCAGGATCATGTCCGCGATGCGCGCGGCCCATTTTTCCTCCGCATAGTCGCGCAGGATGCGCGTGAGCTCCTCCTTGCTCCACGTGTTGACGATATCCGCCGCCGTCAGCGGCTGATCGCGATCCATGCGCATGTCCAGCGGCGCGTCGGCGTGGTAGGAAAAGCCGCGCTCGGCCGTGTCCAGCTGATAGCTGGATACGCCCAGGTCGATCATCATGCCGTCGATCTTCTCGATTCCCCGCTCGGCCAACAGCTCGCGCACGTCGTGAAAATTGCCTCGGATCGCGGTGAAATTCCCCGCGCCCTCCAGCCTTGCCGACGCGGCGGCAAGCGCGTCTTGGTCCCTGTCGATGCCGTATAGGCGGCCCGTGCCGTCCAGCCGCCGCAGAATTTCCTCGCTGTGCCCGCCGCCGCCGAGCGTGCCGTCGACATACACGCCGCCCTTTCGCACGTTCAGCAGGTCGACCGCCGGCATCAGCATGACGCTCGTGTGGTTAAATGACATGGGCAAACTCCTTTTCCCCTCGCAAAATCGTTCGCAGCTCGCCGATCATGTACAGCGACCCCGCCGCCAGCACGGTTCCCTCCGGCCCGGCGAGCGAGCGAGCGCAAGCGAGCGCGTGCCGGGCGTCCGGCTCGGCCCACGCGCTGAGCCCCCGCCGCCTCAATGTCTCGGCCAACGCCTCGGCCTTAAGCGCGCGCGGGTTCTTCGGCGTCATGCACACGGCGCACCGCACGCGCGAGCTCAGCCTCTCGGCCATCTTCTCGGTCTCCTTGTCGGCAAGCATGCCCGTGAGCAGCACGGTCCTCTCCTTGGGCAGCCACGCATCGCAATAGGCGCACAGCGCGCGCACGCCGGGATCGTTGTGCGCGCCGTCGAGCAGCACATGCCCGAAGGCCTCCAGCCTCCCGGGCCAGCGCACGTCCCTGAGGCCCTCGCGCACAGCGCCGCTCGGCACGTCAAAGCCCCTTGCGCGCAGCGCCTCGACGGCGCCCAGCGCCGCGCAGGCGTTCTCCGCCTGATGGCATCCGCGCAAGCCGACCGTCAGCCCCTTGATCGTCTTCCCTCCGATGCGCGCGTCAAAGGTGACGTCCCGGCTCGTCTGCGTGACGTTTTCCGGGCTCGGCGTGATGACGGGGATATCGAGCCCCTTCGCCGCCGCCAGCAGCACGCCGCGCGCCGCCTTCTCCTGCGGGGCCAGCACGACCGGCACGCCGCGCTTCATGATGCCCGCCTTTTCCAGCGCGATCTCCTCGATCGTGCTGCCGAGGTATTCCATGTGATCCATGCCCACCTCGGTGATCACGCTGACCAGCGGACGCACGATGTTCGTGGGGTCCAGCCGACCGCCAAGCCCGACCTCGACGATGGCCACGTCCACCTTTTCCTGCCAGAAGGCGGCCAGCGCGAGCGCCGTTCCCAGCTCAAACTCGGTGACCATCACCCCGTCTTTTTGGCAGGCCTCGACCGCGGGGAACACGCGCTCCACCAGCGCGGCGAGCTTTTCCCCGTCAATCGGGACGCCGTTTAAGCGGATGCGCTCGTTGTAGCGCTCGATATACGGCGAGGTATACAGCCCCGTTTTGTACCCGGCCGCGCGCAGCATGCGCTCGATCATCGCGCAGCAGGAGCCCTTGCCGTTCGTCCCGGCGACATGCACGATGTTCAGCGTGCTGTGTATGTTGCCCAGCCGGGCCATCAGCGCGCGCATGTTCTCCACGCCGTTCTTTTTGCCCGTGGGATAGACGCTGTGAATCTTCGCGATGGCCTCCTGTTCGGTCATGCGAAATTCCCCCCTTTTGCCATTGTCGGGGAACCCTGCCCCCCTAGCCAGCCTCCCGGCGCAGGTTTCGGCGAGGCGCCCAAATCGGTTCAAGCATAGCACACCCATACGTGTTTGTCAAATCATGCCAAAGCTTTTGGGAACGGCACGCCGCGCCCTCAGGCCATCCACCGGCAGCGGTTTGCGCTCTCCCGCCGCACGCATGCCTTTGCCTCCTCAATGTGCAGCGCCCCGAGCGTCTCGGCGATATCCCCCCGGATGACCAGCGTCGCCCGGCTGTCCGCCGGCGTCTCTTCCCGGTTGATGACGACCAGCTCCTTCCCCCTAAAATACGTCAGGCACGAGGCTGCGGGCTCGACCTCGAGGCTCGTCCCCGCGACGATGAGCACATCGCAGCGCGCAATCTCCCGGCACGCGCCCGTGCAGGCGTAGTGATCCGGCGCCTCGCCGTAAAGCACGACGCTGGGCTTGACCACGCCGCCGCAGTCCGGGCAGCGGGGAATGCCGCTCGTGCCCAGCATCCATGCCATCGAAAACGGCTTGCCGCACTCCATGCACGCGTTCTCGTGAACGCTGCCGTGCAGCTCATAGACCAGCCTGCTGCCCGCCTGCCGGTGCAGCCCGTCGATATTCTGTGTGACCAGCCCGGTCAGCCTGCCCGCGCGCTCCATCTCAAAGAGCTTGGCATGCGCGGCGTTCGGCTTCGCATCGGGATGGAGCATATGGCGGCGATAGAAATCGAAAAACGTCTCCGGATGCAGATAAAAGAACGACCGGCTGAGGATCATCTCGGGCGTCAGGCCCTCAAATTCCCGGCTATACAGGCCGCCCTCTCCCCGAAAATCGGGGATCCCGCTGGCTGTCGACACCCCGGCCCCGCCGAAAAACACGATGCGCTTGGCCCGGTTTACAATTTCCTGAAGCGATTTCACAGCCCTTCCTCCCTCGCGCCTTCATTCTCAAAGCCCAGAAACAAAGCCTAAAAAGAAAAACCACAGGAAACCCTGTGGTTTGATGGCACCTCCAATGGGAATCGAACCCATGATTCTGCCTTGAGAGGGCAGCGTCTT
>JAUNPI010000174.1 GCA_030536875.1 Clostridia bacterium | reverse complement strand
TCGCGGGGCCTGCGCTCGCCGTACTCTCTGCGCTCCCCGTAGGGCTTGCGCTCGGTGGGCGCCGCGCGGCCTTCGTCCCGCTGCGGGCGGTGCGTCAGCTCGTCGTCGCGCCAGTCGTCGTGCTTGCTCTTCGGTTTCTTAAACTGATCATAGTATGCCATATTCGTTTATCCTTTCAGCTTTACCCTTTCAGCCTGCCGCCGTCTCACAGCGACTCGTGTTTTCTCCTGACCTCTTCCATTCTGCCGCAGGTGTTCTTTCCCTCGGGGCACGCGCCGCGCAGGCACGCGGGGCCGGCGTTGCCAAACAGCGCCGGCGCGGCCTTTCGGCATTCGGCGAGCATCCGCCACGCCAGCTCGCGGATCTCCCACTGCGCGCGGTTGCAGCAGCGCAGCTCGAAAAAGTGCATCAGCTCCCGCGCGTTCATCGTGAGCACCAGCCGCGTCGCCGCCGCGTTCGGCAGCACAAACCGCGCGTCCTGATTGGCGTTTTCCCCCGCCCCGCCCAGTTTTTCCTGCCAGCGAATATACCATGCATGCATCGTGTCCATTTGATGAGCAAATTCGCGCGCCGCATCCTCGCCCAAGGCCTCGATCGACGGCGGGATCACATAGTCAAACCCGTCCGCCATCGAGACATAGCGCTGGCTCTGCACGGAAAACGAGGCGATGCGGTGCCGCGTCAGCTGGGCCAGCAGGGCGCGGCTCACGCCCTCCACCGCAAAGGTGAAGCTCGCGTGTTCGGTCACGGACAGGTGCCCGCGCGCCATCACGCGCTCCACATAGGCGCGCTGGTCGGAGGTCTCCACGCGCTCGCGCAGGCTGTCCAGATCCGCCTGCGCGTAACACAGCCGCGCGCCCAGCGCCACAACCTCATCCGGGTCAGGCGTCGCGCGCAGCAGCAGCACCTTCAGCCCTACCTGTGCCATGTCTCCTCCGTCCTCTCCAGCGCCGTCAGCATCAGCGCGTTCAGCCTCTGCGTCTGCCCCGTCACATACAGGTAGCCCCAAAGGGCCTCCAGCCCCGTGGCGTGGGCGTAATCCGCCGGATCGGCATGCTTGGGCGCGGCGTGTTTGGGATGGGCGTTGCGCCCTCGCCGGACGATGTCCGCCTCCTCGCAGGTGAGCTCGCCGTCAATCGCCGCCAGCATGCGCGCCTGCGCCGACGCGCTGACCATGCGCACGGCCTGCCTGTGCATCGCCCCGACGCCCATTCCGCTGGCGATCAGCTCCGTGCGCACGTAGAGATCATGCACCGTGTCGCCGATATACGCCATCTGAAGCGGATTCATCTCTCGCGGATCCGGCATGCCGCCTCTGCGCAGCGCCCCGTCCAGCATTTCCTGTTGCAATGGGCCACTTCCTTGCCTATGGCAAAGCGCATACCGAAAATGCGCATGCTTCACCATTTTTATTCTCCCACAGTATAGCATCAAAACCGCCAAACGACAAGCCTATTCTTGCGGTTCGGTCGACATGCCATGCGCGGGCGAGGCGACCGGCTCGTCCGGAGCCGTGGGTTCGTTCGACCGGTCGACGGCGGGCAGCGGCTCGGGCCTCTCGCCCGGCAATGCCGCCCAGTCGGCGACGCCCTGCGCGATGGCGGTGGCGACCTGCTCGCGGTATGCCTCGGTCAAAAGCCGGGCCTCTTCCTCTCTGTTGGAGAGAAAGCCGCATTCCACCAGCGCGCTGGGCACGCCGAGCGTCAGGATGTAATAGTCCCCCGAAAGCGCCGTCCGCTCGCGGGCAGGCGAAAGCCCCTTGATCATCGCCGCCTGAATCGCGCCCGCCAGCAGCCGCCCCGCGGGGCATTCCTCGCGGTAAAACACCTGCGGCCCGCTCTGGCTTCGCCCGGCATACTCGTTCATGTGGATGGAGAGCACCATGTCCGCCTCGCGGCTTGTGATGATCGCCGCCCGCCGCTGCATATCCTGAAGCTTCTTGCGGATCGGCGGATCCTCGTCGCACAGGGCATAGTCGTCCGTCCGCGTCAAAACCACCTCGGCCCCCTGCGTCTCAAGGTGTTTGGCCAGCCGCAGGGCAACGTCGAGGTTCAGCCCCTTTTCCGGCGTGCCGCTGACGCGCCCCACCGCGCCGCCGTCATAGCCGCCGTGGCCCGGGTCCACCGCGATCACGAGGCCGTCGAGCGGCCCCGGCTGCGGCGTGGGCGAGGCCGCGACGGGCTCGCCGGCCGTTTCTCCCCCTGCTCCCCACCACGCGAACGCGGCTACGGCGTTTCCCCCCCCGCGCCAGCCAGCAGCGCCGCCGTACACATCACCGTCACCGACAGAAGCATCCCCGACGCAAGCCGCACGCGATCCATGCGCATAGACATCCCCCTTGCTCTTTCAAACGTTTGCGTCCACAGATATGCGCAGGCGTCGGATCGATATGCCCGGCAAGGCAGCATTTATAGCCCGGCAACATTTGTTACAAAGTTGCGCACCGTTCTTCCACGCCTTTCCCACAGCTCTTCCACAGTTTTCCCCAGAGTTATCCACATCGTTTTTCCGTGAAATCGCTAGAAAAATGCCTTTTTCCCACACTTTTTCAGAGTTATCCACAGCAGTTTTCCGCCGCGGCCCGAAATTCTGTGGACAACCAAAGTTTTCCACAAGTCGACGGATGTGACAAACCACGTCAGATTTGTTACGTCATCGTAACATATCCGACGTGGTTTCGTCGTATTTCCGCCTCGCTCCGTTCAAAAGATTGCGGCAAGCAAGCATAGCTATTGCCATGAGCATGCAAGCATCTTTTATTCCCCAACCGGCCTTCCCGTCCTGCCTGCGGCGTCATAAGCCTGCTGATAGAAAGCCTCCTGCGCGCTCATGGGCGCTTCTTCGCCCGGCTTGCGGCGCAGGTAGCGCCCGTCCGGCTGCATCACCCTCGCCTGACAGTTGTCGGCAAGCATCGTCTCGAACATATCGAACAGCCGCATGCGCAGCGCGGGGTCGAGAACCGGCGCGGCCACCTCGACGCGGCGAAGCGTGTTGCGGGTCATGTAATCTGCCGAGGCGATATACAGGCGAGCCCGCGCTCTTGGGCCGAAGATATAGATGCGCGAATGCTCGAGGAAGCGCCCCACGATGCTGACCACGCGGATGTTTTCGGAGACGCCCGGCACCCCGGCGATCAGGCAGCAGATGCCGCGGACGATCAGATCGATCTTAACCCCCGCGCAGGACGCCTCGATCAGCTTGTCGATGATCCTTCTGTCGGTCAGCGAATTGATTTTGACGCCGATGTAGGCTTCTTCCCCGGCGCGCGCCCGCTCGATCTCCCCGTCCATCATGGCGAGCACCTTGTCCTGCAGGCAGTGCGGCGCAACCAGCAGACAGCGCGTCGATTCGACGGTCTCGTCCTTGGCCAGCGCATTGAAAACCTCCGCCGCCTCCCTGCCGATCTCCTGATTGGCGGTCATCAGCGAAAGATCGGTATACAGCCTTGCGGTCTTTTCGTTGTAATTGCCCGTGCCGATCTGCGTGTAATAGACGGTTTCGTTCCCCTCGCGCCGCGTGATCAGGCAGAGTTTGGAGTGAACCTTGTAGCCGTCCAGGCCGTAGATGACGTTGCATCCCGCCTTCTCCAGCCGGCGCGACCACTCGATGTTGTTCTCCTCGTCAAAGCGCGCTTTCAGCTCCACCAGCACAAGCACGTCTTTCCCATTTTCGGCGGCCTCGATCAGCGCCTCGACGACCTTGCTCTGCTTGGCGACGCGGTAAAGCGTCATCTTGATGGAGACCACGTCGTCGTCGACGGCGGCCTCCTGGAGCATCTGCAAAAACGGCTTCATGCTCTCATAGGGATAGGAGAGCAGCTTGTCTCCCGCCCTGATCTGCGGCAGGATGGGGCGCGCCGCGTCGAACATGGCGCTTCTCTGCGGAATGCGCTTTTCGTAAAACAGCTCCGCATTCTGGCGCAGGATATCCTGAATCTGAAAGAGGAACGAGAGATCCAGCGGCGTATTGGTGCGGAAGACATACTCCCGGGGCACATCCATATACTCGCAGAGCGTATCGACGATGTCGCCGTCCAACTCGCGCGAGAGCTCTAGCCTCACGGGCGCCAGCCGCTTGCGCTTCTTGATGAGTTCCACCATGAACTCGCGATAGTCGATGTCTTCCTCATAGAGCGCGTCGGCGTCGATGTCGGCGTTTCGCGTCACGCGCAGCAGCGACTTCGATTTGATATAGTAACCCTCGAACACCTTGGGAATGAAGTGCAGAATCAGCTCCTCGGCGAGCATGTATGTCTTTTCCTTGGCGGAGACCTCGATCAGCCGGGGAAAGACGCCCGCGTTGCAGGGAATGATGCCCAGCTTGCGTTTGCCGTTCTTGCGCGCAAGCACGACGACGGCGTAGATATCCTTGTTGTTCAGGAAGGGAAACGGCTGTCTGCGCCCGACGATGCTGGGCGAGATGAGCGGGGCGATCTGCGAGTCGAAATAGCGCTCGAGCTTCTCGCTCTCCTGCCGCCCGATCTTTCGAAAGTCCACCAGCCGCACGCCCTGCGCCTCGATGCGCTCCATCAGCTCGGCGTAGATCTTGTCCTTGCGCATATTGAGCCTGCGCACGGCGGGCAAAATGGCGTCCAGCTGTTCGCCCGGCGTCATTTTCGTCTTGTTCTCCCGGATCGTGGGGGAAACGTCCTGCTGGTCGATCAAAGAGCCTACGCGCACCATGAAAAATTCGTCCAGATTGCTCTGATAGATCGAAGCAAACGACAGCCGCTCGCAAAGCGGCGTGCGCTCGCTCTCCGCTTCCTCCAGCACGCGCTCGTTGAATTGAAGCCAAGACAGCTCGCGATTCCTAAAAATGGTCGGTTCACCCATATCTATCGGCATCCTTTCTCCATG
>JAUNPI010000015.1 GCA_030536875.1 Clostridia bacterium | reverse complement strand
TTTTTCTGCATCATCCTCCATTTTAGGCTTGACTTTTAATAGTTAGTCTTTTTGTCTTTACCCTGCGATCCGGATGTTCAATCGCCATTCCCTTCTGCATGGCGCCCTTACAGCCGCTTTTCATAACAAAGCCAGCGCTCTCCCCATGCGTCCGCCTCGCCGCAAATTTCAAACCCCAGCTTTGCATAAGAGCGCTGCGCGGGCAGATTCTGAGCCCCGACGAGAAAACGCACGGCGTCGCAGCCCTCTTCCCGCGCCTTCTCCATCGCATGCGCGAGCATCTTCCGGGCGATTCCCCGCCCCTGCATATCCTTCGCCACCCCAAGCCGGCCAAACTGCGCCCAGCGCGCAACGTCGGGATACCACGCGGCCAGCTCGTCAAACTCATGGGTGTTTTCGTTCACAATGGCGGAAACAATCCTTCCTCCGCATCGCATGACGAAAACTTCCGCCTCTTTCAAATCCTCGTCGACCAAATCGCGGCTGGGATATTCCTCGTTCCATGTGCCATAGGGCATATCCACGAGCGAATGATACAGCGCGTAGATTTCCTGCGCATCTGCGGCGGTTGCGCGTTCGATGATTTCATCTTGTCGAATGGGCATCTGTCGGCCTCTCTTTCTATGCGATATGTTCGCAATATGTTCTTTCATTGTAACACATCCGTGTGCCTCTGGCAATTGCCCGCTTATGAAAAACGCAAAAGACCTGGGACATAAGCCCATACCTCCATGCAAAAAGGCCGCGCGGCGTGGGGGACGCATTCGTCCTTCCTCGCCTCGCGGCCCGGAAAACCGTCAGGAGAACATCTTCTCCAGCTCTTCGTATTTTTCGTGCGTAATCAGCGCATCGCGGTCGGTTCCGGTCAGATGAACGACATAGGTCCATCGTCCGTACGGCGTGATGCTGTCGATGACGCCCAAATTGATGATATAGGATTTGTGACAGCGGAAAAAGATTGCCGGATCCAAACGCGCCTCCACGTCGCCAAGCGCCTCGCCGGTTTCAAATCGGCGTCCCTGCGTGGCGTAGAGCACGGTTGAGCGGTTTTCCCTCTGGACAAGCAGAATATCCGCCTGGCTGACGAAATTGACGCCGTCCTTGTGATGGAGCATAATCCGCCCCGTCGCCGCGCCCTTGGCCTCCAAAGCGGCCTTCGTCCCCGAACGCGGCGTCAGCGTCTCCCCCTCGCTGGGGGCGAGGGTCACCTTGCGGATGCGTTCCAGCGTCTTTGTGACGCGCTCCAGCTTAAACGGCTTGACCATGTAGTCAAAGGCATAGACCTCAAAAGCCTGCGCCATGTAATCGTCGTGCGCCGTCGCGAAGACGAGGATCGTCCGGGGATCGGTGTCCTGAATGGCCTTAGCGCATTCCAGCCCCGTCATCCCCGGCATCTCCACATCCAGAAAGCACACCTGAGGATGATAGCGTTCCACCAGCTGGAGCAGCTGCGTTCCGTTTTCGGCCTCGGCACAGAGGGTAAAGCCTTCCGCACGCGAAATCATCTTGCGCAGGATCATGCGCATGCCCGGTTCGTCGTCCGCGATGACGACGCGAATGTCATCTTCCATATATGCTCCGCTTCCTGCGATCGCAGGGTCTCGTCAGTATTTCGCTCATGATCACGCCGCGCAGGACGTCGCGCGCCAACTCGCTTGGCTCACTCTCCTCTTCAGGAAAGAGCTCCCGAGCCGCCGGCGCGCTTTCCGGCGCATGACCGCCGTGACAGGGATCCTCCCCTTCCGCAGCCGCGCTCATCTCGGCCTGCGTCACCTCGTGCAGATGCACGCGGCTGGTTTCGCATCCCTGCTCTCGCTGCTCGGCCGCAGGCGCGCTTGCGCCTTCGCCGGGCGCCGCGCGGCGAAGGGCTTCATGGAAAGCGCGAACGCTTTCCCGCCCCTCGCCGGCAGCCGTCCGTTCAAAGGCCTTTTCAAACTGCGGCTTTCTTTCGGCTCGCTTCTGCTTTTCGGCCTTGCGCTTTGCGCCTTTTTTCCTAGCCGAACCGGCGGCGACAGCATAAATCAAAAGCACGATGACGATGCTGAAAATATCCTCCACGCGCTTTCCTCCCGTCCTGCCTCAGTCTCGCTTTCTCACTTCTTGGGGGCATTCTGTTTGCTGCCGCCCATATCGGCGATGGATTCGCGCATGTTCGTATCGGCGATGGTATTTTGCATCTGGTAGTAATCGAGAACGCCCAGCTTGCCCTCGCGCAGCGCCGCCGCCATAGCGCGCGGCACGTCGGCCTCGGCCTCGATGACCTTGGCGCGCTGCTCCTGCGCCGCCGCCTTCATCTCCTGCTCGCGGGCTACGGCCATCGCGCGGCGCTCCTCGGCCTTTGCCTGCGCAATGCGGCGGTCGGCCTCGGCCTGATCCATCTGCAGCTGCGCGCCGACGTTGCGGCCGACATCGACATCCGCGATATCGATGGAGAGAATTTCAAATGCCGTGCCCGCGTCAAGGCCCTTGTTGAGCACGGTGCGGCTGATGAGATCCGGGTTTTCCAAGACGGCCTTGTGCGAATCCGCAGAGCCGACGGTCGTCACGATGCCCTCGCCTACGCGGGCGACGATCGTCTCCTCTCCCGCGCCGCCGACGAGACGCTCGATGTTTGCGCGAACGGTCACGCGCGCCTTGGCGCGCAGTTCGATGCCATCCTTGGCAATGGCGGCGACGACAGGCGTTTCGATGACCTTCGGGTTGACGCTCATCTGCACGGCCTGAAGGACGTCGCGCCCCGCCAGGTCGATGGCGCAGGCCTCCGGGAAAGCCAGCGAAATATTCGCTCCGCGCGCGGTGATGAGCGCCGTAACCACGCGGTCGAGGTTGCCGCCCGCAAGGTAGTGCGCCTCCATCTTGCTGATCTCCATGTTCAGGCCCGCCTTTTCCGCCTTGATCAGCGGAACGACAATCTTCGCCGGGGCCACGCGGCGAATGCGCATGCCCACCAGCGTGAAGATCGACACATGCACGCCGGAAGCCAGCGCCGAGACCCACAGACCCAACGGCACAAAGCTCAGAAACACCACAATGACGACGATGATGGCGACAATCAAAATCGTAGCTTCAACCATTGAAGATTCCTCCTTTAACCCTTTTAACCCTTCTAATATCCTTCGTTGTCCTTTCGCTCGATGCATTATAGACCGTCGGTCGGTCTTACGACGATCCGCGATCCTTCGACTCGGATAATCTCGACGTCCGTTCCGCTGTTGATGAAACTGCCCTCGGTGACGACATTGAGGCGCACGCCGTCAAAATCGCCGATTCCCGCCGGGCGCAATACGCTCATCGTCTTCCCGCGCTTGCCTACGAACGCCTGCATATCCGCATGTCCGCCGCCCAATTCATCCTTTTCATGCAAAAACAGCTCGGAGCCGCACATGGCGCCCTTTGCCGCCGAGCGGAGAACCCACGAGATCAGCACGGCCAGCACGGCGATGATCACCAGCAGCAGCCCGACCGCCACGAGCGCTCCGAAGTGCATGCCCGCCAGCAGCGTGCCGACGCCCACGAGCACGACGCCGGAAATACCGGGCAGGCCAAACCCCGGCAAAAACACCTCCACAATGATCAGTCCCGCCCCAAGCATCAGACAGAGCGCCATAGGCAAATTTGTGACCAACATCTCGATCATTCTTTTTCAATCCCCCCTTCATGGGTGTCTTTAGCATATCATAAAGCGCCGCCGGGAGGGAAGCACTTTTGTTCCAAATGTCCGTTTTCGCGTCTCAAAACTTCGCGATGGCCTCCGCCAGTGCCCGAACATCCGCCTCGTATACGGGCTCGAGCGAGCGATTGTAGATCAGGCTCGCCGGATGATACAGCGCAAAGAGGGTAAATCCCCCCTCCTTGGCCGCCACCCATTGCCCGTGAACGGCCCCTATGGTCTGCCCGTTTCCGGCAAGCGCCTGAAGCGGAACGTTGCCCAACGTTGCGATCGCCTGCGGGGCGACCTCCTCAATCTCACGCAGCAGCCACGGGCGAAACAGCGTGACCTCGTCGCGGGTGGGAGGGCGGTTGCTGACGCGCCCGCTTTTCCCGGTCTTCGTCGGCCTGAACTTGACCGCGTTGGAAATGTAGATCTCCTCCCGCGCAAGGCCCGCCAATTCGAGAAAGCGATCCAGATTTTTGCCCGCTTTGCCGACAAACGGCCTGCCCATCAGGCTCTCCTGCTCCCCCGGCGCCTCGCCGATGAGCATCAGGCGAGGCTTTTTCGGCCCCTCGCCGAATACAAGCGCGTTTTCCCTGCCGGGCATGACGCCCGCGATCAGCGCGCGAAGCTCCTGCTTATACTTCTCCACGTTCCGTTTCCCGTCCCATCTCTGCTTGCTGTTTCGGCGGATAAGCGCCAAGCTCTATCAGTTTATCCCGAATCGCCTGAAAATCAGCCCATGCAGGGCGTTTTTTGTCCTGATCGCGAAGCAGCGCCGCCGGATGAAACGTCGGCATGAACCAAACGCCTTTTTTTAGCTGCCATACGCCGCGATCGCGCGTGATGCGCATGTCGTCGCCCAGCAGCGCCCGCGTGGGCGTCGACCCGAGACAGACGATGACCTTTGGCCTGACCAGCGCAACCTGTGCGCGCAGGTAATCCATGCAGGCCGCGCGCTCATCCGGCTCGGGCACGCGGTTTTGCGGCGGGCGGCATTTGACGATATTGCAAATATAGACCTGTTCTCTGGTCAGGCCGATCGCCGCGAGCATCTTGTCCAGCAGCTGACCCGCCGCGCCGACAAACGGCCTGCCGCTCAAATCCTCCTGCTGCCCCGGCCCCTCGCCGATGAACATGAGCGGCGCGTGCAAATCGCCCTCGCCGAGCACGACGTTGCTGCGCGTGGCGGCTAATCTGCATTTCTCGCAGGAAAACACCTCCTGCGTCAGCGTGGGCCATGACACCTTCATCGCGAAAATTCCCTTCTTCCGTTGTGTCGCCCGTCTCCGGGTTTTATTCCTTTTGTGTTTCCTGAACGAGCACCGCGTCGGTGATATTGTCGGTCAGATCGGCAAACGTGACGGTCAAATCCTGCCTGAGCCACGTCAGCAAGCTGCCGAGCATCAGCATCAGCACGACGATCGCCAAGGATGCCGCCGCCACGCCGAACACATCCATGACGCCCGCGGCAACGCGAAAGCCGATCTGGCTTTTTTTGCTGCTCTTTTTCACAAAACCACGTCCTTTATTCCAGTATGATCATTCTACATGATTTGCCGTATCCCTGTCAAGCGGCTCACAGGTAATCCGACCATGCGCCCGGCTCCTCGTCCCGCCCGGTGAGCGCGCCGCGGTCGAGCATGCCCCTAAAATCGTGCTGCCTGAGCGCCTCATAGGCGACAATCGCCACCGAATTGGATAGATTGAGGCTCCGCGCGCCTTCGACCATCGGAATGCGGATGCAGCGATCGTATACCCGCCTCAGCAGGTCTTCCGAAAGCCCGCGCGATTCGCGCCCGAAAACGAGGAACGCCTCCTCCGGATAGCGAACCTGCGCGTAGCTTTGCGGCGCCTTCGTGCTCGCATAATAAAACGAAGCGTCGCGATAGCGCTCCAGCACCTCTCCAAAGTCCTTGTGAACGTGAATTTTGACCAGCGGCCAGTAATCCAGCCCGGCCCGTTTCAGGTATTTATCCTCGAGCTTATAGCCCAGCGGCTCCACCAGATGCAATTCGCTCCCCGTTGCCGCGCATGTGCGCGCGATGTTGCCCGTGTTTTGCGGAATTTCCGGTTCGATGAGTACGATGTGAAGCATAGTTCCTCTCGCGCGGACGCGCCTTGCCCTTTCTTCTCCTTTTGTCCGCTATATTGTAGCGCAAATCGCTCCTCGATGCAAGATGAGCTTGACATCTCCGGTGCGGGAATGTATAATAAGCTCACATGCGACGATGGGAACAAGTAAGCGCGTTTTCCTCGGATCAGAGAGCCGCCGGCCGGTGCGAGGCGGTTTCGGGCAGCGCGACGAATACATCCCGGAGCTTGGCCCCCAACGCGAGTCTTCCTCGTCAGTAGGCGGTCGCCGGTACGCCGGTTACAGCGTTCAGCCCGTGTCTGCGGGCGGTGAGGAGGTATGCCGCACGGCTGCCTTGAACGGAAGTGGTACCGCGTGGTTTCACGCCTTCCCGACAACTGCGGGGGAAGGCGTTTTTTGATGCTTTCCCGGCCCAAATCGATCAAACGGAGGGATTTTTCATGGCAAAACACGTTCTCGACATCCTGAAGGAGCGCGGCTTTATCGCGCAGATGACCTTCGAGGAGGAGCTCTATAAGCAGCTCGAACAGCCCACAACCTTCTACGTCGGCTTCGACCCGACGGCGGATTCCCTGCACATCGGCCATTACATCCCGATTATGGCGATGGCGCATATGCAGCGCGCCGGCCATCGCCCCATTGCCCTGATGGGCGGCGGCACCGCGATGATCGGCGACCCGTCCGGCAAGACCGACATGCGCAAAATGATGACCGTGGAGACCATCGACAGCAACGTCGCCCATATCAAGCAGCAGATGAGCCGCTTCCTCGACTTCTCCGAGGGCAAAGCGATCATCGCCAACAACGGCGATTGGCTGCGCCATCTCAACTTCATCGAGTTCATGCGCGACATCGGCTCCATGTTTTCCGTCAACAAGATGCTGACGGCGGATTGCTATAAGGCCCGTATGGCCACGGACAACGGCCTCTCCTTCCTCGAGTTCACCTACATGCTTATGCAGAGCTACGACTTCCTCGAGCTGTTCCATCGCTACGGCTGCCGCCTGCAGATGGGCGGAAACGATCAGTGGAGCAATATACTCGGCGGCGCGGATCTCATCCGCCGCAAGGAGCAAACGGGCGCCTTCGCCTGCACCTTCCAGCTCCTGCTCACCCATGACGGGCGCAAGATGGGCAAAACGGAAAAGGGCGCGCTCTGGCTTGATCCCAGCAAGACCTCTCCCTACGACTTCTACCAGTACTGGCGCAATGTCGACGATCAGGATGTCAAAAAGTGCCTAGGCCTTTTGACCTTCCTGCCGATGGACGAGGTGAACCGTCTCGGGGCGCTCGAGGGCAGCGCCATCAACGAGGCCAAGAAGGTTCTCGCCTACGAGGTCACCAAGCTTGTCCACGGTGAGGAGGAAGCCGTCAAAGCGCAGGAGGCCGCCGCCTCCCTGTTCGGCGGCGCGGCGCTCGGCGGCTCCATCCCGACGACCGTCATCACCCGTGAGGATCTGGCCCGCGATGCGCGCGTGACCACCATGCTCGCCCTGACCAAGCTTGCCGCTTCCAACTCCGCGGCGCGCAGGCTCGTGGAGGGCGGCGGCGTCAGCGTGGGCGACACAAAGATTACCGATGTGAACGCCACGCTGACCGAAGAGATGTTCGGCGCGGACGGCCTCATGCTCCGAAGCGGGAAAAAGAAATTCCACCGCCTCGTGCTGGAGTGAGCAATGGCGGCTCAGCTCTCTTATAAGACGCTGCGCGAGGAAAACAGCGCGGAGTTCATCATCAATAAGTCCCGCTTTATCGGCTATGGCTGTCCCTGCGAAACCGAGGAGGAGGCGCTTTCTTTCCTCGCTCGCATCCGGCAAAAGCACAAGGATGCGACGCACAACTGCTATGCCTACATCATCGGCCTGAACGCGGGCATCATGCGTTACAGCGACGACGGCGAACCCGGCGGAACGGCGGGGCTGCCGATCATGGAGGTCATGAAGGCGCGCGGCGTGGTCAACTGCGCCGTGGTCGTGACGCGCTACTTTGGCGGCGTGCTGCTGGGGGCGGGCGGTCTTGTGCGCGCCTATGCGCAGGGCAGCAAGACGGCGCTCGAGGCTGCCGGCGTGGTGATCATGGAAAAGAGCGCACGCCACATGGTGGAAGTCGATTATTCCACATGGCAGAGGTTGGAATACTTCCTGCGTTCCGCTCCCGTGATCATCGAGCATACGGAGTTCGGAGCAAGCGTCGTCTGCACGCTGATGGTAAGAAAGCGCGACGAAGAATCGCTGCTCCGCGAAATCACCCGCGTGACCGACGGCACGGCGGAAACCCTGCCGGACGGCGAACGCTATTCCCCTTGGCCGGATGTCTGACCCGGCATGTACCGCCAAGAGGCCGCCTCGCCGAGCATAAGCTGCATAAAAAGTGCCCGCAAGACACCTAAATCGAGGTGCTTTGCGGGCACAATCATGCAAGCCTTTTGGATGGCGGGGCGTTTACATGCCGCCGCGCGTGTAGTTCGGAGCTTCCTTCGTGATGTTGATGTCGTGCGGATGGCTCTCCACGAGTCCCGCGTTCGTGATGCGGATGAACTCCGCATCGTGGCGCAGCTCGTCGATGGTCCTCGTGCCGCAATAGCCCATGCCCGCGCGCAAACCGCCGAGCAGCTGGAAAACGGTGTCGCTGAGCGCGCCCTTGTAGGCAACGCGGCCCTCGACGCCCTCCGGAACGAGCTTCTTGGCGTCCTCTTGGAAGTAGCGATCCTTGCTGCCCTTTTCCATCGCGGCGAGAGATCCCATGCCGCGATAGACCTTGAACTGACGGCCTTGATAGATTTCCAGCGCCCCGGGAGCCTCCTCCGTGCCGGCAAGCAGACTGCCAAGCATGACGGCGGAGCCGCCCGCGGCAATGGCCTTGACGATGTCGCCGGAGAACTTGATGCCGCCGTCGGCGATGATGCGCTTGCCGAGCTTCTCGGCCTCCTCCGCGCAGTCGCTGATCGCGGTGACCTGCGGCACGCCGATGCCGGCGACGACGCGCGTCGTACAGATGGAGCCCGGGCCGATGCCGACCTTCACGCAGTCCGCTCCGGCTTCAAACAGCGCGCGCGTCGCGGCGGCCGTAGCGACGTTGCCCGCGACGATCTGCAGCCCCGGGAACTTGGAACGGATCTTTTCAATCTGATTGAGCACGCCCACGCTGTGCCCGTGCGCCGTGTCGATACAAACGACGTCCACGCCGACGGCGACCAGCGCGGAAAGGCGCTCAAAGACGTCGTGGCTCACGCCCACAGCCGCTCCGCAGAGCAAACGCCCCTGCGCATCCTTCGCGGAGTTCGGATACTTTTCGGCCTTGAGGATGTCCTTGATGGTGATCAGCCCGCGAAGATTCCCTTCGCTGTCCACCAGCGGAAGCTTCTCAATGCGGTGCTTCGCCAAGATGGCGCGCGCTTGCTCGTGCGTGGTGCCCACGGGCGCGGTGATCAGGTTTTCCGAGGTCATGACCTCGTGAATCGGGCGGGAATAGTTGGTTTCAAAGCGAAGATCGCGGTTGGTAAGGATGCCGACGAGCTTGCCGTCGCGGGTAATCGGCACGCCGCTGATGCGATAGCGCGCCATGAGCTCCTCCGCGTCGGAAACGAGGTGATCCGGAGTGAGATGGAACGGATCGGAGATGACGCCGTTCTCGGAGCGCTTGACACGGTCAACCTCCTGCGCCTGCTGCTCGATGGGCATATTCTTGTGAATGATGCCCAAACCGCCCTCCCGCGCCATCGCAATCGCGGTCTTCGACTCCGTCACCGTGTCCATCGCCGCGGACAGAAACGGAATGTTCAGCTTGATGCTATCCGTCAGATGGGTTTCGAGATTGACTTCTTTGGGCAATACCTCGCTGCGGCGCGGGACCAGCAGGACATCGTCAAACGTCAGGCCTTCACGAATCACTTTGGGCAGCATGTTTCATCCTCCTGTTTCTCTGTCGACACTTACCGTTGTTTTATTCACTTGAATTGGGTTTATGGTGAAATATTATAATGCGGCCCGCATCATTTGTCAAGGATGCGGGCCGCCATAAGTAGCCGAATTATTTTGTCGAATTTTCCTCATTCGCGCCGAGTTTTTTCATGAAGTCGACGCTGTACCAGATCAGCGCCACCATCGACAGCACGACGGACACCCACAACAGCACATCCGCCAGAGAGGTGAGCGAAAGAAACCGCGCGACGATGGAGGCGACAAACGCCACGGTCGTCACCTTGCCTATGGGCAGCGCATAGACGACGATGCCCCGCTTGAGCGCCACGCCGCCGCCGATCACCAGCGCGGCCTCCTTGATGAGGATCACGGCCAGCACCCACAGCGGAATCTGCCCGTCGGCCACGAAAAGGCCCAGCAGCGTAATCAGGGACAGCTTGTCGGCGATGGGATCGAGCAGCTTGCCCAGCGCGGTAACCTGATTGCACTTGCGCGCGATGATCCCATCGACCGCATCTGTCAGCATGGCGATCAGATAGACAACCAGAGCCCCGGTCAAATCGCCCAGCCTGAAGCGCCAGACGACAGCCGGCAGGAGCGAGATGCGCACAACGGTCAAAAAATTCGGTATGTTGACAATTTTGTCCCGGCGAATGTGTTCCACGGTTTCTCCCCTCTTCCTGAACAAGACCAGTATACCACAAAACCGCGGGTTTGCACCGTTGACCGGTCAAATTTCATTCGGAATAGTATGGACTGTGCGGTTTATGCCTGCATGAGCGCGGCGCGCTGCTGCGCGGCGACCTCGCTGTCGAGGTAATCGTCGTAGCTCTCGCGGCGGTCGACCAGCCCGCCCGGCAAAATCTCCATGATGCGGTTGGCGACGGTTTGGATGCATTCGTGATCCTGCGTCGCGAAGAGCATGGAACCGGTGAACTCGATCATGCCCTTGTTGAGCGCCGTAATCGACTCGAGGTCAAGGTGGTTGGTCGGCTCGTCGAGCACAAGCACGTTCGCGCCGGAGAGCATCATCCGGGCCAGCATGCAGCGCACCTTCTCACCGCCGGAGAGCACCTTTGCCTGCTTGAGCGCATCCTCCCCGGAGAAGAGCATGCGCCCCAGCCAGCCGCGAATGTCGCTTTCGTATTGGCTGACGGAGAATTGGCGCAGCCAGTCGATCAGGTTGTACTCGCAGTTGTCAAAGTATGCGCTGTTGTCCTTGGGGAAATAGCTCTGGCTGGTGGTGATGCCCCACTTAAAGCTGCCCTCATCCGGTTCCAGCTCGCCCATCAGGATCTGGAAGAGCGTCGTGCGCGCCAACTCATCCGTGCCCACAAAGGCGACTTTGTCGCCCGGCGTCAGCACAAAAGAGATGTTGTTGAGCACCTTGCGTCCGTTTACCGTCTTGGAGAGATGGGTCACCGTCAGCAGATCGTTTCCGATTTCGCGGTCCGGCTTCCACGCCACATACGGATAGCGGCGGGAAGACGGCGTAAAGTTCTCCATCTGCAAATTGTCGAGCAGCTTTTTGCGGCTGGTCGCCTGCTTGTGCTTGCTGGCGTTGGCCGAGAAGCGCTGGATGAACGCCTGCAGCTCCTTGATTTTCTGCTCGTTCTTTTTGTTGAGGTCCTTTTGCTGGCGAGCCGCCATCTGGGTGTATTCATACCAGAAGTCGTAGTTGCCCACATACATCTGAATCTTGCCAAAGTCGATATCGCAGATGTGTGTGCAGACCTTATTGAGGAAATGGCGGTCGTGGCTGACGACGATCACCGTGTTCGGGAACTCCATCAGGAAGTTTTCCAGCCAACGAACGGACTGGATGTCCAGATAGTTGGTCGGCTCGTCGAGCAGCAGAATGTCCGGGCTGCCAAAGAGCGCCTGCGCGAGCAGCACCTTGACCTTCTGGCTGCCGTCGAGCTCGCGCATGAGCATGTGCTCCATATCAAGGCTGATGCCCAGGCCGGTCAGAATCATTTCCGCGTTGCTCTCGGCGTTCCAGCCGTCAAGCTCCGCAAACTCGCCCTCCAGCTCGCTGGCACGCTCGCCGTCTTCGTCGGTAAAATCCGCTTTGGCGTAAAGCTCGTCCTTCTCTTTCATGATCTCATGGAGACGCTTATGTCCCATGATGACCGTTTCCAGCACCTCATATTCGTCAAACTCGAAATGGTTTTGCTTCAGGACGGCCATCCGCTCGCCCGGCGTGATGACCACTTCGCCGGTAGTCGGCTCCAGATCGCCGGAAAGCACCTTCAAAAATGTGGACTTGCCCGTTCCGTTCGCGCCGATAATGCCGTAGCAATTGCCGGCGGTGAACTTGATGTTCACGTTTTTAAAGAGAGGCTTTCCGCTGTAAGAAAGGGAAATATTCTGGGTTGCTATCATGGGGCACCGGTTCTCCTTTTTCGTGTCGCTTCGATTTGAGTAAGCATCAGCGGATATTATCGCACAAAAGGGAAGTTTCTTCAAGGTCTGCCAAGAAGTTTTTTGCGTTTTTGTCGCATGGTTTACGCGTTTTTTCTTCCGGCCGAGCATAAAGGCCTTTCGCCCCGGCGCTTTTTCTCAGGCCCTCGGCCCCCTAAGCCCGTTATCCCGTCGTTTTTCTTGCCCCGCCCTTTTCCCATTTCCATGCTTGAACCGATTTCCCGCTCATGGTATACTACATGAGATGTCGTTTCGAATCTAATGGATCAAAGCGAGGAGCAAACGCTATGAACAAACGCAAAATCATCTTTACCTTCAATGCGCCCGCCGTGCTCGGCTTCGCCCTTGCCTCTCTCGGAGCGCTGGTTCTCGGTGTGTTCACCGGCGGCAGAACCAACCAGATGTTTTTCAGCGTCTATCGCTCCAGCTTTCTGAATCCGCTCTCCTATGTGCGCTTGTTTGGGCATGTGCTGGGCCATACGTCGTTTTCCCATTATGTCACCAATATGACGCTGATCCTCGCCCTCGGCCCCATCGTCGAGGAACGCTACGGAAGCTGGCGGCTTTTGTTCATGTTCGCGGTAACGGCGCTGGTCTCCGGCCTGTTCCACATCTTTTTCGGCGGGAACAGCATGCTCATGGGCGCAAGCGGCATCGTGTACATGCTGATCTTTCTGGCCTCGACGGCGGGAGCCAAAGGCGAGGAGATCCCTCTGACGCTTGTCGCGGTCATTGCGCTCTATTTCTCCCAGGAAATCATGGCGGGGCTTTTTAAAGCCGACGACGTGTCCCATCTGACCCACATCGTCGGCGGCATATGCGGCGCCGTCATGGGGCTGTTCAGGCGGAAATAAGCCGTATGCGTCCTCTTTTCCCCTATTTTTGACATTGCCCCGTGCCTGCGTTCCTGCAGGCACGGGGCTCATTACAATTTTGCGGGTTGGCGTGTCGTCCGTCAACGTTTGACGTTAAACGCCGCCATGCCCGGATAGACCGCACTCGCGCCGAGCTCTTCCTCGATGCGAAGAAGCTGGTTGTATTTGGCGACGCGCTCGGTACGGCTGGGCGCGCCGGTCTTGATCTGGCAGGTGTTGAGCGCGACGGCCAAATCGGCAATCGTCGTATCCTCCGTCTCGCCGCTGCGGTGGGAGGAGATCGCGGTATATCCAGCCTTGTGCGCCATCTTGATCGCCTCAAGCGTTTCAGAGACGGAACCGATTTGATTGAGCTTGATGAGGATGGCGTTGCCGCAGCCAAGCTGAATGCCCTTGGAGAGGCGCTCCGTGTTGGTCACGAACAGATCGTCGCCGACGAGCTGCACCTTGTCGCCCAATTCGCGCGTCATCTTCTGCCAGCCTTCCCAATCCTCTTCGTCCAGCGCATCCTCGATGGAGATAATCGGATACTTTTCGACGAGGCTCTTCCAGTGCGCGATGAGCGTGTCGCTGGTGTATTCCGTGCCCGCCTTAGGCAGCTTGTAGAACCCCTTGCCCTTTTCGCTCTTCCACTCGGAGGAAGCGGCGTCCATCGCGATCATGAAATCGCGCCCCGGCTCGTAGCCGGCTTTTTTCACAGCCTCGAGAATGGTCTCGATGGTCTCCTCGTCGCTCTTGAGATTGGGCGCAAAGCCGCCCTCATCCCCGACGGAGGTCGCCAAACCGCGGCTCTTCAGGATGGAAGCGAGCGCATGGAAGACCTCCGCGCACCAGCGCAGCGCTTCCTTAAAGCTCGGCGCGCCCACCGGCATGATCATAAACTCCTGCGTGTCGACGGTATTGGTGGCATGCGCGCCGCCGTTGAGAATGTTCATCATCGGAACCGGCAGCCGGTTGCCCGAAATACCGCCAAGGAAACGATACAGCGGAATATCCAGAGAAAGAGCCGCCGCGCGGGCGCATGCGATCGAAACCGCCAAGATCGCATTTGCGCCGAGATTGCTCTTGTCTTTGGTGCCGTCGGCGGCGATCATCGCGGCATCTACGGCATAAATATCGGAGGCATCCATGCCGCAGAGCGTCTTGCTGATGGTGGTATTGATGTGCTCGACAGCCTTGGTCACGCCCTTGCCCAGATAACGGCCCTTGTCGCCGTCGCGCAGCTCGAGCGCCTCAAACTCGCCGGTCGATGCGCCGCTGGGCGCCATGCCGCGGCCGATGGTTCCGTCGGACAGCATCACCTCGGCCTCGACCGTGGGGTTTCCGCGGGAATCGAGAATTTCGCGTCCCTTAACGTCTACGATTTCCAAATATGCCATAAAAGTACTCCTTTCCTCCCAGCGCCATGTCGGGCGCCGGATTGCGGCTGGGTTGCGTCCGCCGCCTACACGTGGATTATAGCATATTTTGAGTGTTTTGAGAAGATTTAA
Organism: Clostridia bacterium; assembly: GCA_030536875.1. Lineage (GTDB taxonomy): Bacteria > Bacillota > Clostridia > Christensenellales > Aristaeellaceae > Ventricola. The sequence goes on along the minus strand of JAUNPI010000015.1, from coordinate 13,531 downwards.
ATCCATTTTCGTTAGAATATACAAACAGGCTGGTGCAGCTCCAGCCTGTTTGCCATGAAGGGGGACGGATTTCATCTAAAGCCGTCAGCAGTTCGGCTTTTTCTTAGAAATCCTCGATAATCCGCTCATATTGAGTCGAAAATCATCGGTTAGCAGCGGCTAACTAATGACAGTTTACACGATATTTCGGATTCTGTCAACCCATTTTTGCAAATTTTATTCCATACAAAAATGCAGGAAAATGAACGACACATTCAAATTCCTGCATGCACAAGTCTTGCTTTTGGGCATTCTTGAGCTCATTGGCCTTTCAAACGCTTACTCCTCGTATCCGTTCGGGTTCTGCGTCTGCCAGCGCCACGCGTCGCGGCACATATCCTCGAGGGTTTTGCCTGCCGTCCAGCCAAGGAGCTCCTTGGCCTTCTTCGGATCCGCCCAGCACTCGGCGATGTCGCCGGGACGCCTGTCGACAATCTTGTAGGGCACCTTGACGCCGTTTACCTTTTCGAACGCGTGGACGATGTCCAGCACGCTGTAGCCGTGACCGGTACCGAGATTGATGATCTCCACGCCGGTGTGTTCCATCGCATAGCTTGCCGCGGCGACGTGCCCCTTCGCCAGATCGACGACATGGATGTAGTCGCGCACACCGGTGCCGTCAGGCGTCGGGTAGTCGTTGCCAAACACGGAGAGGCATTCGCGCTTTCCTGCGGCGACCTGCGTGACAAAGGGCATCAGGTTGTTCGGAATACCGTTGGGCATCTCGCCGATGCGCCCGCTCTCGTGCGCGCCGATCGGGTTGAAATAGCGCAGCAGCACCACGGACCAATCCGGATTCGCATGCGCAATATCGGTAAGAATGCGCTCGTTCATGTATTTCGTCCAGCCATAGGGATTGGTACAGCTGGTGGGCATGGTTTCGTCGAGCGGCATGTGATCCGGAATGCCGTAAACCGTCGCCGAAGAGCTGAAAATAAAGCGCGTTACGCCGTGCCTTTTCATCACCTCGCACACGGTCAGCGTGCAGTCGAGGTTGTTGCGATAGTACTCCATCGGTTTGACGACGGATTCGCCGACCGCCTTGTACGCCGCAAAGTGAATCACCGCGTCAATCCGGTTTTCCGCGAAGACCTTATCCAGCGCATCGGCGTCGCAAACATCCACACAATAGAACTTCACGCTCTTGCCCGTGAGCTCCTCGACGCGCTCAAGCGACTTTTCGCTGCTGTTATAGAGGTTATCCGCCACCACGACGTCATGCCCCGCATTGAGCAGCTCCACAGCCGTATGGGAACCGATAAAGCCCGCGCCGCCAGTCAAAAGAATGTTCATGGGAAACGCTCTCCTCTCTGTCTTGTACACAAAATAACGCCCTATTCATAGTATACCACCACTTGCACCATGTGGCAATGCATTTGACCTCAATTTTACCTTGATGCGCTTTTACTTTGACATGCGTTCACCTTGACACGCGGAACGGACGGCGCCGCAGCGGCGTTCACGCTTCCTCGTCGATCAGCACGGCGCGGCAGGGAGCGCCGTTTTCCCCCGCCAATCGCAGGGGCAGCGCGCTGAGCAGGTAACGCTCCTTGGCGACGCCCTGCAGGCAGATTCCCTCCAGCACGGCCACGCCTGCGCCGAGCAGCGTTCTGTGAACCTCGCCGTCGCAAAGCTCCATGTTCTCCACCGTCGGCGAATCGATCCCCACGAGCCTCACGCGTTTGCTTGCAAGCAGCTGCGCCGCCCGCAGGCTGAGCACGGCCGGGTTGAAGCGCCCCTTCTGCTGGGCCTTTCCCTCCGGGTCCGTCCTAAAGAGAATGCGCTCCCCTTCCTTGATGTCAAATTCCTCGAGCATCTTTTCACTGATGATCGCCGCCGGAATGGTCAATATGCGGCAGGCGCCGACAAAGCAGTCCAGCGGCAGGGTTTCGATATCCCCGCCGCCCGGGATCATGTGAAGCGGCGCGTCGATATGCGTACCGCAATGGCTGCCGATGGTCAGCTCGCTGACCTCGCACATGGAACCCTGCTTAAAGCTGCAGACCGTCTTGGATTGGAAGCGGGGATCGCCCGGATATACGGCCATTTCCGGGCAGAGCTTCTGAGAAATATCGATGATCTTCATAGGTTATTTTCCCGCGGCCTCATATTCGGCCACGGCCTCCTTCCATTCTTCGGTGAATTCCTCAAGGCATAAATTCCGGTCTCTCATATATTGAGCCACCTGAACGCCGACATAGCGCAGATGCCACGATTCGGGCGCAATCTGGGTAATCTCCCTTTTCTCTTCCTGATAGCGGATGATGAAGCCGTAATCCCAGCAGTGTTCGGCGACCCATTTGCCCTCCTTCGTCTCCGCAAAAGCGTTGGTGAAGCGCTTCCCGATTCCGGACTTGTTGATGATGTCGATGGTCAGCCCCGTTTGATGCTCCGATGCGCCGGGGTACTGCACCACGCCGTCGTCCTTACCGTTGTTGCTCTGTAAGCGGTTATAATACATCGTCTTCTGCGTGCGATAGCTGCGATAGCCGGAATGGGCGTAGAGCGTGATGCCGTCCTCCTTCGCCGCGTCAAACATGACGGCCAGCGCGTCCGCCGCCGTTTCCCGCATCTGAATCTTATCGTAGCTCACCTTGCGGCAGGTGAGATCGTCGACCAAATCCACCGGAACATAATCCTCGGGCAGCAGATTGTCGCGGTTGACCAGCACGAGATAGTCGCTCGTTTTGAGCAGCTCGTAGGGAATAGGGTATGTCCACGCCGTCTCCTCGATCATCTGCGCCTCTTCGATTTCCCCTAACTTGGATAAATCGAGCATCTCCGCCGCGCCGGGCATGCAAAGCGCAAGCAGCATGCAGACGGCAAGAAGCGCGCTACTGAGCGTCCTCATCGGGCCTTCCCTCCTTCAAAGCATCGATCCTGTCGCCGCGAATCATGAGGATGTATTCCTCGAACGTGACGTCCAATTCCTTGATCTCGGCAGCCGCCTCTCTGCCGACGTAACGGATGTGCCACGGCTCGTAGATGTAGCCCGTGATATCCGTCTTTCCCTTCGGATAGCGGATAATAAACCCGTATTTGTGGCAATTTTCCGCGACCCATATGCCCTCCGGCGACTCTCCAAACGCCTCCGTGAGCCCCGTGCCCAGCGTCGTTTTCCCCTCTAGGTCCATCGCCAGCCCGGTTTGATGCTCCGAATAGCCCGGCTTGGCGACGCTGGCGTTGGCGGCCTTTTCGCTCATCTTCTCCAGCTTGCGGTCAAAAATCGCCTTCTGGGTGGAATAGCTGCGGTATCCGCTGGTCGCGTAAAGCGTGATTCCGTCCTGCGCCGCTCCTTCGAAAAGTTCCTCCAGCGCGCTTGCCGCTTCGGGCCGCATGTAGATGTTCTCCGCGTAGGCCTCCTTGGTCGGCGTCACGTCCGGCTTGACCAGCGCCATCGGAACCGCAGGCGCGCGGTTGGTCTTATTGACGAGGATCAGGATATCCGTGGGATCCTGATGCGGCATCACAAAGCCCCACGCGTCAAATACCATGCTCAGCCCGACCGCCAGCGAGGCGAGCGCTCGAATGGGTAACATCTCTTAGTCCTTCCTTTCCAGTGAATCCGCCTCAAGCGGCACAATCGCTCCGGCGCCCAGCTTTGCCGCCAGCCTGCTGACGACCTCTTCGCTGGCAAGCGCCTCGAGCTCGATCCCCTTGTCGGTGTAGGTTTCCCGGGTCACGCTCGCCTCCTCGTGAAGCAGAGCGATCAGGCCGCCCTGCGCATACGGGATCTCCACGCGAATGGGCTTCTGGATGCCGTGCAGCTTCCTGTGGATCTCCTTGAGGAGCTCGTCCATTCCTTCGCCTGTCTTCGCGCTGACGGCAACGGCCCCGGGCCACTGGGGCGTCTCTTCCAGCAGGTCGACCTTGTTGATCACGTCAATCTTGACCTTGTCACCCGCGCCAAGCGAGCGCAGAACCTCCAAAACGACGTCGTGCTGGCGCTCGAGCTCGCCGGACGCGCCGTCGGAAACGATCAGCAAGACATCCGCAAGCAGCGCCTCTTCAAGCGTAGAGCGGAACGCGTCCACCAGCGCGTGAGGCAGCTTGCTGATAAAGCCGACCGTGTCGACCAGCAAGAATTCGCCGCCGCCGGGGCATTTCACCGTCCTGACCACCGGGTCGAGCGTGGCAAACAGCTTGTCCTCCGCCAAAACCCCCGCGCCGCTCAGCGTGTTGAGCAGCGTCGACTTGCCCGCGTTCGTGTAACCGACCAGCGCCACAACGGGCGCCTTGTTCTTTTCCCTCCGCGACCGGCGCAGCTCGCGCTGAGAGCTCAATTCGTCGATTTCGCGCCGAAGGTCGCTCATCCGCCTGCGAATGCGCCTTCTGTCCAGTTCCAGTCTGGTCTCGCCCGGGCCTCTTGTGCCGATGCCGCCGCCAAGGCGGGACATGGCAATGCCGTGCCCTGTCAGCCGCGGCAGCTGATAGGCCATCTGCGCCAATTCCACCTGCAGGCGGCCCTCGCGGGACTGCGCACGCTGGGCAAAGATGTCCAAGATCAGCGCCGTTCGATCGAGCACCTTGACGCCGCGCAGAAGCTCTTCCAAGTTGCGAATCTGCACGCCGCTGAGCTCGTCGTCAAAGATCGCGATATCCGCTTCCTTGGCTTGGCAGTCGAGCGAAAGCTCCTCCGCCTTCCCGCTGCCGATATAGGTGGCCGTATCGGGGCGCGTCTTCTTTTGCAGCATGCTGCCCACCACAACGGCTCCGGCCGTATCCGCCAGCCGGGCGAGCTCCTCCAGCGAGCGCTCGCTGTCCAGCCCGACAAGGTAGGCGCGCTCCTTGACCTCCTCCGTTCCGGCAGGCTCGCCGATGAGAACCTCCCGATCCGCCTGAGCGATCGCGTCCATCAGCATGCGCTGAGGCAGTTTGTTGATCGGAAGAACCCCGGTCAGATTGACCTTGCTCACGCCGCCTACCGCTTCGCCGAGAAACGCCGCCTGCATGCCCGTCGGCCGGCCGCTGAGCACGCCGACCGCCGCCATCGCGTCAAAACGCATCGACCTCAGCGAGCTGATGTCCACGTCCGAAAGCTGCGGATTCCCGCCCGGATGCGTGTGGATGCAGCGAACCATGCTCAGCCGTCTCGCGTTGCGGCGCAGGCGCATGTCTTTCAGCTCCACGCTGCCCAACGAACCGATGGTGACATCCAATATCGCGCCGCTTCGCGAAACATAGATGCTGATCTCCCGGTTGATCGCCGAGGTAAACTGCGCCAGCACCTCAAGCAGCTCCGCGGGCGCGAAAACCTCCGCGCCCAAATCGAGATCATAGAGCGCCTCCATCTGCGAAAGCAGCGAGTCGCGAATGCCCTCCTTGTTGCCATGAATCATGCGTCAGAATTCTCCTTTGCCCCTGTGAAGAAGTTCGCTCAAGGCGGCTGCCGCCGCGCTCACGTCCTCCTGTGTGCTCTCTGGCCCAAGGGTCAGGCGCAGATCGGCCCACCCCGCCTCTTTGGGAAACATCGCCTCGAGCACATGCGAACGCTCGATTGAGCCCGCCGCGCATGCGCTGCCCGCAGACGCAGCGATTCCCCTCATATCCAGATTGGTCACAAGCAGCGCGCTCTGCATGCCCCGTATGGACAGATGCACGTTGCCGGGCAGCCTGTGGACGCGGCTCCCGTTGAGCCGAACGCCCGGCAGCCTCAGGCACAGCGCGATCATCCGTTCTCGCAGTTCGCGCTCCCGCGCAGCCGTTTGCTCCAGCTCGCTTGCGGCTGCGGCAATCGCTTCGCCCATCCCGACGGCCAAGGGGACATTCTCCGTCCCCGCGCGCAGCCCGCGCTCCTGTTCCCCGCCGTAGATCAGGCTGTCGATTCGCGTGCCGCTTTTGATATACAGCGCGCCGATCCCCTTCGGCCCGCCGAACTTATGCGCCGAGAGCGACAGCAAATCCACGCCCAGCTCACCGACATTCACGGGAATCTGCCCGATAGCCTGAACGGCGTCGGTATGCATGAGCGTGCCCTTCGCATGGGCAAGCTTTGCAATCGCGGCAACGGGCTCAATCGTGCCCACCTCGTTGTTGGCCAGCATGACGGAGACAAGCGCCGTCTCCTCCGTGATCGCGCGCGCCGCCTCCTCGGGATCGACCTGCCCGTCTTGGCTTACGCCAAGCCTTATCACCTCCGCGCCCCGGCTCTCAAGCGCCTCGCACGCGCGCAGCACGGCATGATGCTCGACGCTGGAAACGACAATTCGCCGTCTGCCCGGCCTCGCCCCCGCAACGCCAAAGAGCGCCCAATTGTCCGCCTCCGAGCCCCCGGAGGTCAAATAAATCTCCTGCCTCTGGGCTCCGATGGCCTGCGCCGTCTGCATTCGCGCGCGCTCAAGCGCGGCCCGCGCCTTGCGGCCGGCCGCATATCCGGCGCTCGCATTGCCAAAATCCTCGCTGAAAAAAGGCAGCATGGCTTGCAGCGCCTCGCGGCGAAGCGGCGACGTCGCCGCATGATCGAGATAAATCACCGCTTTTCCTCCTCCGCGCCTCTACGAATGCGCCTTTACGAATGTGCCTTTACACAACGATACAATATCAGTTTACCCCCTGTTCGGGCTCATGTCAACCCAAACTTGCGCAGCAAGAAGGCGCGTCGATTCGCCATCCGATGCGCCTTCTCCTCTTTTTCTTGTGTTCCAATAAACCGTCATTCGCGGACGCAGCCGTCGTAAAGCGGGAATCTCTCGCACAGAGCAAGCACCTCTCGCTTTACCTGCGGCACAACCGCCTCGCCCTCGCGCACGACCAAAGCGATCCAGCGGGCAATCTGCCTCATTTCAGGCTCCTTCATGCCGCGCGTCGTCACGGCGGGCGTACCCACGCGAATACCGCTGGTCACAAACGGGCTGAGCGTCTCTTTGGGAATCGTGTTCTTGTTGACGGTGATGTTGGCCAGATCGAGCATCGCCTCGAGGGCTTTTCCGGTGACGCCCGTTCCCGTCAGGTCAAGCAGCATCAGGTGATTGTCCGTTCCGCCGGAAACAAGGCGAATCCCCTCCTCTTTGAACGCCTCCGCCATCGCGCGCGCGTTGAGGATAATCTGATGCTGATACGCCTTAAACTCGTCGGTCAAAGCCTCTTTGAAGCAAACCGCCTTTCCCGCGATGACGTGTTCCAGCGGTCCGCCCTGCGTTCCGGGGAAAATCGCCTTGTCGATCGCCTTGGCATACGCCTCTTTGCATAGGATCATGCCGCCGCGCGGGCCGCGAAGCGTCTTGTGCGTCGTGGTCGTCACAAAGTCGGCGTATGGCACGGGATTCGGGTGCTCGCCTGCCGCGACAAGGCCCGCAATATGCGCCATGTCGACCATCAGCAGGCACCCGACGCTGTCAGCGATCTCCCGAAGGCGCGCAAAATCGATGATTCGCGGATAAGCGGATGCGCCTGCGACGATGAGCTTCGGCTTCACCTCAAACGCCTGGCGCGCCAACGCGTCATAATCGATGCGCTCTTCCTCGTCCGTCACGCCATACGCCTCAAAATGGAAATACTTTCCGGACATGTTGACGGGGCTTCCGTGGGTCAGGTGACCGCCGTGGGAGAGGTTCATGCCCATGACGGTATCGCCGGGATTAAGCACGGCAAAATAGACCGCCATGTTGGCCTGCGCTCCAGAATGCGGCTGGACGTTGGCATGCTCCGCGCCAAAGAGCCGCTTCGCGCGATCCCGGGCCAGATTTTCCACGACGTCGACATATTGGCATCCGCCGTAATAGCGCTTTCCGGGATAGCCCTCGGCGTATTTGTTGGTCAGGTGAGACCCCATCGCGGCGAGCACGGCGTCGGATACAAAGTTTTCGGAGGCGATCAGCTCAATATGTTCGCGTTGGCGGGTCAATTCGTCACGCATCGCCGCGCTGAGCTCAGGATCGGCGGCTTGGAGCGTCGCAAAGTCAATCATCGGTTACACCCCTTCTCTTTTCGTCACGTTTCCGATTTCCCGCGCTGCAGCGTGGAAAACGATTTATTTATTATAGGCGTATATCCGCAAAAAATCAAGCAAAAGCGTCCGTGCCCGCCGTTTTCGCTCTCTTCAGGCAAAAAAGAGGAAGAGCGGCATGCGTTCTTCCTCTTTGAGCCCTGCTGAAAGGGATTAGGCCTGCTTTGGCTCGGCCGGCGCCTTTGCCGCGGGAGCGGCAGGCTTCACGGCTGCAGCGGCGGGTTTTGCGCCGGGCGCAGCGGGCTTGGCCGCGGCGGCGGGCGCCTTCTTGACCTTGTCCATCTTGTTGCGCGGAGCACGGCGGTCGCGCATGGTGATGGCCTTCTTCGGGCACTTTGCGGCGCAAAGACCGCAGCCCGTGCAGGCGCCCAGCACCTTATGCTTCTGCTTGAGCGCGCCTTCGATGGCGTCAAACTTGCACTGCTTGGTGCAAAGCGTGCAGCCCACGCACTTGTCCGGGTCAATATACGCCTCTTTGCGCGTCTCGAGCGCAGCGACCATCGCACCGGTCGGGCAGGCGTCGGCGCAGGCCATGCAGCCCACGCATTTCTCGTAATCGACCTTCGGAACGCCGCCTTCCATCGTCAGCGCGCCGAAATTGCAGGACTTGACGCAAGCCTCACATCCGACGCAGGCACGGTCGCAGCTTTCCTTGAGCGCGTTGCCCTTCCCCGGGTTGTGGCAGCTGACCGTCACGACGCGGTCGGCCGGCTGCATGCTCAGCACATGCTGCGGACAGGCGGCCACACACTTCTTGCATCCCTGACATTTCTCCTTGTCCACCACGGCGATGCCCTTCGCCGCATCGACGTGGATGGCGTCGAACGGACAGGCGCGCTCGCAGGTTCCAAGGCCCAGGCAGGCGTAAGCGCAAGCCTTTGTGCCGTTGTTGACCAAAGAGGCGGCGACGCAGTCGCTGATGCCCTGGTACTCGCCCTTGGGCAGGCAGTGGTCGCTGTGGCCCTGGCAGGCGACAGTCGCGATCATGCGAACAGACGCGCCCGCGGCGACGCCCATAATCTCGCCCATCTTCGCCGCGCACTTCGGGCCGCCGACAGCGCACGCGCCGACCTCGGCCTTCCCTTCCGCCACGGCCGCGGCATAGCCGTCACAGCCCGGATAGCCGCAAGCGCCGCAGTTGGCGCCCGGCAGGCACTCGCGAAGCGCATCGACCTTGGGGTTGGAGGGAACCGCGAAAACGCGGCCCGTCACGCCCAGCAGCGCGCCGAAAACGAGACCCAGCACACTGATGACAAGCGCAGCGCTCAGAATTGCAGCAATACTCACTTCTTATTCCTCCCTCGCTTCGCTTAAATCAGGCCGCTGAAGCCGTTGAACGCTACAGCCATCAGGCCGGCTGTGATCAGCGCGCCGGTGAAGCCGTCCATCCACTTGGGCATATTGCCGATAGCGAGGCGCTCGCGGATGCCCGCAAACAGGCAGATGGAAAGCGTGTAGCCCAGCGCAGACGCCGCGCCGTTGATGACCGACAGAATCAGGTTGTAGCCTTCGGTGACGTTGAGCTGCGCCACGCCGAGCACGGCGCAGTTGGTGGTGATCAGCGGCAGGTAGACGCCCAGCGCCTGATACAGGCTCGGAGACATCTTCTTGATCGCCATTTCGACGATCTGCACCAGCACGGCGATAACCAGAATGAAAGCGATCGTCTGCAGATACTCAAGGCCAAACGGGATCAGCAGAAACGCGTTGACCAGATACGCGACCAGCGAGGCCACGGACATGACGAAGGTAACCGCCATACCCATGCCGAACGCCGTCTCCAGCTTTTTGGATACGCCCAGGAACGGACAGATGCCGTAAAAGCGGGACATCGCGAAGTTGTTGACGAAGATAGAGCCAATCAGGATCGTAAGAATCTCACTCATTGTCTTTCCTCCTTACGCCTTCTTCGGCAGCAGCTTGTTGACCAGCGCCATCATGAGACCCAGCACGATGAAGCCGCCGGCCGGCTTGACAAGCAGATCCATCGGCGCGTAACCCGCCGGCATCACCTGAACGCCGAAGAGCGTGCCCACGCCGAGCACCTCGCGCACGGAGGAGATCAACGTGATCGCAATGGTAAAGCCAAGGCCCATGCCCAAACCGTCGACAATCGACGGAAGGGGTTTGTTTTTAAATGCGAACGCTTCTGCACGGCCAAAGATGATGCAGTTGACGACGATCAGCGGGATAAACACGCCCAGCGACGCATCCAGCGCCGGAAGGAACGCCTTGATCACCAGCTGAACGATGGTCACAAACGTCGCGATGACGACGATAAACGCAGGGATACGAATCTGATCCGGAATCGCCTTGCGCAGCAGGGAAATGACCAGATTGGAGAAAACCAGAACAAATGTGACGGCAAGGCCCATGCCGATGCCGTTGCTCGCCGCTGTCGTAATGGCCAGCGTCGGGCACATGCCCAGCACCATGCGGAACGTCGGGTTCTCGTCGATGATGCCGTTCATGAAGATTCTACGCAATTCCTTCATTTACTGCACCTCCTTGGCATCGCGCACATGCGCCGCAATCGTTTGGAGCGCGTTGTTGACGGCGTTGCTCGTCACGGTCGCGCCGGTCTTGATATCCAGCTTTGCCTCCTGCAGGCTCTGTCCCACCAACTCGGAGAGCGTCTCGTCGGTCAGCACGTCCGCGCCGCCGGAGGTCTCGCTGTGCTCAAGGCAGGTAACGGCGGCGATGTTGCCGTCTTTGTCCACGGAAACGCTGAGCTTAAAGGGGTGCTTGCTGTTCATGCCCATGACCTGCACCTCGTAGACCGTCACATTCTGCGCCTCGGCCGCCGGGGTTTCGGTCACCTCGACCACGGGCTCCGCCGGAGTTGCCGAAGCCGCCTCAGTCTCGTCGGTCTCTGCGGCAGCGCCGTTGGCAGCAGCCGCCTGCGCGAGCGCGTCGTTGATCGCATTGCTCGTCAGCGTCACGCCGCTCTTCACATCGATCTGCGCGGTGGCGATGTCCTGCCCCACCAGCGCGTCGAACACGCTGGTATCCGCGATCAGATCCGCGCCGAAACCGGCCGTCTCGCCGTGCTCAACCACCTCAACCGAGACGATCTTGCCCGCATCGTCCACCTCGATGGCAACCTTCATCGGCGCAAAGCCCGTCGCGTCGTAAACCGCCGCTTTGGACTCAGCGGCCTCTTCCGGCTCGCTCTCTTCCGGAACGGCAGGCTCAGCCGTGGCCTCGGGCTCAGCTGTGGCCTCCGGCTCGGCGGTCTTTACAGCGATGCCATTAGCGGCGGCAGCCTGCGCAAGCGCGCTGTTGATCGCGTCGCTTGTCAGCGTCACGCCGCTCTTCACGTCGACCTTCGCCTCGGCAATGTCCTGCCCCACCAGCGCAGAGAGCGCCTCGTCGGTCAGCATGTCCGCGCCAAGGCCCGGCGTCTCGCTGTGCTCCGGCGCGGAGATGGAGACGATCTTGCCGTCGCTCACCTCAATATAGAGCGTAAACTTGTTCATGCCCTTCACGGTGTAGGGATCGCCCGGCACTGTGGGGGCCGCAGCCTCGCTGCCGGCCTCGGCGGCCGCCTGCCTGAGCGCGTCGTTGATTGCGTTGCTCGTCAGCGTCACACCGCTCTTCACGTCGATCTGCGCGGTAGCGATGTCCTGACCCACCAGTGCGTCAAACACGGAGGTATCCGCGATCAGATCCGCGCCGAAACCGGCCGTCTCGCCATGCTCGACGACCTCAACCGAGACGATCTTGCCCGCGTCGTCCACATCGATGGCGACCTTCATCGGCGCAAAGCCCGTCACGTCGTAGATCTTCGCGCCGCCCTCGGCGGGGGCGCCGGCCTGCCTGAGCGCGTCGTTGATCGCGTTGCTCGTCAGCGTCACGCCGCTCTTTACGTCGATTTGCGCCGTCGCGATGTCCTGGCCCACCAGCGCGTCGAACACGGCGGTATCCGCGATCAGATCCGCGCCGAAACCGGCCGTCTCGCCGTGCTCAACCACCGCGACGGAGACGATCTTGCCCGCATCGTCCACCGAAATTTCGACCTTCATCGGCGCAAAGCCCGTCACGTCGTAGGTCGCCGTCGTCACCACGGGCTCCGCTTCCTCGCCGGAGGCCGCTGCGCTTGCCGCGAGAATCGCGTCCTTATCGCCCTTGTTCGGGGTAATCGCGAGCGTATTCTTCGTGTAGCTCAGCATGTCGGAAACCGCGTTCACAAATGCGGAGGAAGATATGGTCGCGCCGGCGATGGTATCCACGTCGTCGCGCAGTGTGTCGGGATCCGCCGCGATCCCGATAAACTGATCCATAAAGGCGTCCTCGCCGACTTTGCTGCCCAGACCGGCGGTCTCCTGAAGAGCGCCCACATAGGTCTGCGTCACATAGCCGCCCGTGCTCACGCCGATGGTGATCGGGATCGGTCCGCCGTAGCCCTGCGGAGACGCGGTCAGCGCATAGCCTTCGATTTCGCCGGCGGCATTTTTGCCGACAAACAGCTCGTCCAGAACGCTGTCCTCCGCAAGTCCTTCATATTCAATCTGCTCGTATTCGCAGCCCGGAAGCACCTTGTTCAGCGCGTCCATCTTGGCGGCGAGCTTCTGTGCCTCGATCGGCCCCTTGGTGATCTCGTTGGTGATCGCCAGCAGCACAGCCGCAACGAGCGAGAAGATGAACAGACGAAGCGCGAGCTTCACAATATCACCCATTCTTCTTACCCTCCCCAAAGCTCTTTGCGCCGGTCACGCGCTCGATCAGCGGGGACACGACGTTCATCAGCAGGATGGCGAACGAGCACCACTCCGCCGGAGTCTTCTTGCAATACCGGAAGATGAACAGCAGCAGGCCGCAGCCCACGCCGAAGACGATTTTGCCCTTCGCCGTCGCCGGAGAAGTGGAATAATCCGTCGCCATGAAGAACGCGCCCAGAATCAGGCCGCCGGAGAGCAGCTGATAGAGCGTCACGTATACGTCAAAGCCCGTGGCAAGCAGATAGCAGACCGCAAACGTGCCGATAAAGGCCGCCGGGATATGCCACGAGATGACCCTGCGCCAGAGCAGATACGCCGCGCCGATGAGCAGAGCCAGCTTGCACGTCTCGCCGATGGTGCCCGGAACGTTGCCCAGCAGCAGCTGCGTCAGCGTGAAGCTGCCAGAAGCCGCGCCGGAAATCGGCGTGGCGGAAGCCACCGCGTCCACGCCCGCAAGATTGCCGAACGCCGGGGTGGCGAACGTATTCATCATGCTCGCCCAAGAGAGCGCGAGGATGGCGCGCGAGGCCAGCGCCGGATTCATGAAGTTCTGGCCGATGCCGCCGAAGATCATCTTGCACAGCAGGATCGCGATCGCCGCGCCGACCACCGGCATCCAATACGGAACGGTTGAAGGCAGGTTCATCGCCAGCAGCATGCCCGTCACCACGGCGCTGAAATCGCCGATCGTGTTTTTCATGTGAGCGGCCTTGCAGTAAAAGAGCTCGCTCAAAACCGCAGCCGCAACGGACAATGCGAGGATCGCCGCGGAACGATAGCCGAAAAACAGCACGCCAGCGGCGCAGGCCGGCAAAAGCGCGATGCA
>JAUNPI010000173.1 GCA_030536875.1 Clostridia bacterium | reverse complement strand
TCCAGCAGCCTGATTCTGACGGAAACCACCTCTCCGCCCACCTCCTGCCAGAAGTTGACCTGCCATTCGAGCACGCTGCTGCCATAGCGCCAGAGCATCTGAACGCGCTTGTCCATCGCCTCCAGCGCTTCGCGCTCGGCAAACGTGCCCGAAATGCCCTCCGTCCGGCTGGTCAAATACGCGATGGCGATTTCGGTCATCTGCTCCGTTTCGGGCTCTCCGGCGCAGGGCTCCACCTCCCTGGTGGTCGTCTCCCGGAAGTAGCCGCGGGCAATGCCCGGCTCCAGGTGTACAAAGCCGCTCGCCGGCCTGTCCTCCGCCTCCCACACGTGCGCGACGGGCGGCAGGCACAGCTGCACCCAGCCGCCGTCGCTCCGGCTCATCGCGTAGAGCGTCTGCCCGGCGCGCGCCGTCCAAATCTGCTCGGACAGCGTGTCGCAATACGCGTAGACCTCCACGTCGCGGTCGAGCTGAAGCTCCATATAGCGCAGCTGCGCCTCGCGCGGCGCCGTTTGGCCGACCTTGACATCCTCCTTGCGCATGTAGCCGGTGACGCCCGCGCCCGGCTCGCCCGCCTGCACCCTGTAAAACGTCTCCGACGCGTCGCGCAGCACGGTGAGCGCGGAGCCGCTGTAGTATTCCATCAGCACGGCGCCGCTCTCGTCCGGCATCTCGTAAAGCGGCACGGTCCCCTCCGCATCGGCGGGCGCTGCGACCGCCGGCAGGCCGAAACTGCCCTTCTTCTCCTCGCCTGCAAGGGTCAGCTGCCCGGCGCTCAGCATGTTTTGGACGGAAATCAGCGTGTCAAACCCACTCATTTGGCCATAAGGAATATCCAGCTGCCCGTCCGGCGTCTCGCCGCCCGCCAGCGTCCCCTTCGGCAGCATCGCCAGAAGGAGAATCAGCCCGATCGCTCCCGCGCGCCTCCTCGTCATGCGTCCGTCTCTCCCCTCTTTCGGCCTTTCATCCGTTGCCATGTTCCGCGATGCTCAGCTCTCCCTCGGGCGTGAGCAAGACATAGACATTGCTCTCATAGTCCTCCCCGTTCTGAAGGTAAACGTCCCAATATGTCTTTTTGCTGCTCCAGTCGTGAACCATGCGAACCTGCGCGTCCATGCTCATGAGGCCCTCGCGCGTGCGCAGCTCCTCCGGCAGCTTCTGCATGGCATAGAGCCCGGGGTTGTCCAGCAGGCAGTCGATCGCCGCCGCATAGGCCTCCTGCGCCGTCAGCTCGCCCGGCGCGGGCTGCACGGCCCAGCTGAACATCGCCCGCAGCTCCCCCGCTCCCTCCGGCAGATACAGAAAGCCCTCTTGGCCCGTTCCGCCCGAATGGTCGCACAGCTGCACCCAGCCCTCGCCGTTTTTCCCCATCGCCGTGTAGGTCATCTCCCAGTTCGTCCGGCCGATCACGGCCGCCTGCTCGTCGCAATAGGCGTAAATCGGGCGCTCGCTCTCCACCTGCGCCTGCGTGATGCACTGCTGCACATCGCGCATCGCCAGCACGCCGTAGCGCAGATCGCCCTCGCGCATGTAGCCCATGATCGACGCGCCCGACGTGCCCGCCTGCACCTGCACCATGCCGTTGCCGATCACGCGCGTGACCTCCAGCTGCGCCCCGCTGTAATATTCCATCAGCACGTTCCCGCCGTCGTCGATCGTGTCAAACAGCGGCACGGTTTCATACAGGTTCTCCGGCGTGGCGACCGCCGGGCCCTCGCGCGGCGTCATCCCATTGTCCTGCGCCCATGCCGAGGGCATGGCCGACAAAAGCAGTGCAAACATCAAGCCCAAAATGCGCTTCATCCTTCTCTTTCTCCTTTCCATTCTTCTCTGCCTTCGCTCATCCTCTGCTGAGGAAAGCCTCGATCGGTTCGCCCTCCGGCGTCAAATAGACCGTCGGGCCGAGTTTATCCCGGTCGGTTCCCTCCATGCCGATCTCCCAATAGGCCGCGCCCTGTTCCGCATCATACATGAGCCGGATCTGCGCATGCATCGCCTCAAGCCCTTCGCGGGATTGCGCCTCCGCCGGCAGGCCCTGAACGGCATCCATGCCGGGGTTGTCCAGCAGATAGTCGATCGCCGCCGCATAGGCTTCCTCCGCCGTCAGCTCGCCCGGCAGCGGGTCGACAACCCACATGGACAGCTGCGTCGGCTCCTCCGTCTCCTCCGCGGTCAGCAGCAGAAAGCCCGCGTCTTTTTGCGTCATCGAATAGGTATCGCAGAGCTGAACCCAGCCCTTGTCATTGCGTCCCATCGCGGTATAGCTCTGTTCCGGCGTCGACTGCCCGATGATTGCCGATAGCTCGTCGCAGTAACCATAGATCGGTTCCGAGCCCGAGATCTCCAAGATAGCGACGCAGGCCTGCACGCTGCGCATCGCCGCCGCGCCGTAGCGCAGATCGCCCTCGCGCATGTAGCCCATGACCGACGCGCCCGGCTCGCCCGCCTGCACCTGCACCATGCCGTTGCCGATCACGCGTGTGACCTCCAGCTGCGCCCCGCTGTAATATTCCATCAGCACGTTCCCGCCGTCGTCGATCGTGTCAAACAGCGGTACGGTTTCGTACAGGTTCTCCGGTGCGGCGACCGCCGGGCCCTCGCGCGGCGTCGTCCAATCGTCCTGCGTGTCCGCAAAGGCCGCCGAGATCAGCAGGGTCATCAGCGCCGTGAGGATCATCACCATCTTCTTCATATCCGTTTCAGCCTCCTTGGCGTGTCCGCCTCTTTGAATGGTGCTTCTACCTATATAGACGACGCAGACGGAGAAAAATTTCAGAAAAAGCAAAAAAGGCGAAAAAACCGCCCTGCCGGAGCAGAGCGGTTCAGGCCGCCTATCCCAATGTCACATTCTTCTCGTCGCGTCCTTCTCGAATCTGGCGCCATATCGGAAGATGAACCCGAGCACGAGCGCTGCCGCGCAGGCCCACGGGGCCAGCAGCACGGCGATGAGCACATAGAGCGCGGGCAGGTCGGCGACCTTCTCCTTTGGGGAGGAGACGATCAGCCGAAGCGCCATCAGCTGCGTAAAGGCATTGATCAGGTTGTTCTTGATGCTCTCAAAATCCATGTTCTCGTCCTCCTCATGCCTTGACGATGCGCGCGCGCATGCCAAAGGCGATCACGAGCAGCACGGTCAGCGCCGTCAGCCTGAGGCTCGAGAGCGCCGCGAGCACGGCAAGCCACATCGGCGCCTTGACGAACGTTCTGCCCTTGCCCTCTACGACGAGGCAGCTGCCCACGATGATGTTCAGCAGTTCCTTGACTTGATCCATAGCGTTCCTTCGCCTTTCCTTTCCAGCGTCTTCGTGTTACAGCCGTGAGATGATCAGGCTGCCGCTCATCGTGTCCATGCGAATGGGCAGCGCGCAGGTGCCGTAGCGATTGGGGCCAAACTCGTTGACCACCTTTCCGCTGACACTGCCGATTTCGGCCGCGAACCCGCGAATGTCCCCCGGCAGGGACAGCCTCGCGCTGCCGGACATCGTGCTGACGTGAATCTTTCTGGAGGGCACAACCGTGCAGATGAGCTCCGCTTCTCCGGAGACGCTGCCGATCTCCCACTCGTCGCAGGCGCCCTCGACGTGGACGTCGCCGGAGACCACATTGACCTCCACGCGCCCGGTGTCGCAGGAAACAAACTGGTCGCCCGAAACCGTGGTCACCTTCACCTGCTCGGCGCAGGCGCTGACCGTCGCGTCGCCGGAAACCGTCTGCACGTCGACCGCCTTGGCGCGAATCGCCGCTTCCGGCTCAAAGCGCACGTCGCCGGATACCGTGCCGATCTTCACATCGTCCACATCGACCTCGCGCAGGCGAACGTCGCCGGAGGTCGTGGAGATCTCGTAATCCGCCGCGTAGCCGCGCGGCACGCGGACGGTCACCTCTCCGCCCTCCTTTTTGAAGACGGAGAAGAAGGTCTTGAACGCGTCCGGCGTCGTCCGGCGGATGAGCAGCGTGTGATCCTCCATCCGGACGTCCGGCTTGTTTTCCGTGTCGTCCGTCTCCCACTCAACCTCAATGTCATGCCCGTCGATCGGCTCCACAACCACATCGTCCGCGTTCAGCTTCACGCTGACCTTGCGAAGCCCCGCCACCGGAAAGCGCATCACGATGTGATCGCCGTAATCCGTCCTCTCGCTCGGGGTAAAGGCATCGCTGACGTCGCGGCCAACCTTCTGCGCGAATTTCTGCGCGTCGCGGGCGATGCGCTCGGCGTCGCGAACCATGCTGTCCACGGCTTTGGAAAAGGCGTCCTCGTCAACCTCGCCGTCGACCGTATAGCCGGGCTCCTCCCCGACGTCCTCATCGCCGTCATGCTCTTCGCCGCCGTCATCATCGTCATCATCGTCAACAGCTTCGTCAGCGTCTTGAGCCCGGGCTGCGTCGGCGGCGTCCTGGGCGGTCTGCTGCGCCGCGGCCTGCCGGGCGGCCTCCATCATCTCCTCCTGCTCGCAGGCAAGCGCCTGCGCCTCGCGTTCGGCCGCCTGATCGCGCATCGCCTGCGCCCCGTCCGCATCGCCCGCAGCCTGCTTGAGCTCCGCCTGTGCGCGGAGTTCCTCGGCCTCGCGGCGCAGCTGCGCGGCGCTCTTCTTCTGCTGCTTCGGCTTGCCAAAGTCGACGACGATTTCGCCCTTCTTGCCGGAAAGCTTGTCAATCGCCTCGCCCGCGGCCTTCTGCGCGTCGCGCATGCCCTTGTTGACGGCGCGGCCCACATCGAGGATCACGCCTCCCGTCGCGCCGTCCACGTCGCGCACAAGCTTCTTGGCCTGCGGCACGACGCTCTTGCCCAAATCGCTGAGCGCGGAGAACGCGCGGTTGAGCGTGTCGCCCAGGTCAAAATTCGCGCCCTGTTCGCCGCCGTTCCCGGCGCTTTC
>JAUNPI010000172.1 GCA_030536875.1 Clostridia bacterium | reverse complement strand
GAGCCGAGGGTTTTCTCGGGCGCTATTGCAGCGGGAACAGGATATTGACGGTGAAAACGCCGTCTTCCGCGATGAAGTCGATGGTTCCGCCGTATTTACCGACGATGAGCATCATGCTGCGCGTGCCGAAGCCGTGATAGCGCTTATCGGGGCTGGCGGTGACGGGGCAGCCGTCGTGCATCCGGATTTCTCCGGCATAATAATTGTGGGAGCTGACGGAGAGCAGCTTGCCCTTGGCCTTGACGTTCAGGCCGATACAGCGCTTTTCCGGGTCGAGGCTGACGACGGACTGGATGGCATTGTCCAGCAGGTTGCCAAAGAGCGAATAGACGTCCATATCCTTGATGAAGGAGAGCTGCTTTCCGTCGATGATATAGCTGATCTGGATGCCGTTTTTCTGGCAGTACAGGCTCTTTTCGGTCAGAATGACGTCTAGCGCGTCGTTGCCGGTTTTGGCGATCGCGCCGTAGATTTCGATGGTCTGCTCCAGCTCGTGCAGCGCTTCGGGCGCGATAGAGACGGTGTGCTGAAGCTCGTGGAGCTGATGCTTCATATCGTGGCATTTGATGTTGATCATGTCGATGGTCTCTTTGGCCAGCTCGTATTGCTTCTGATCCTGATGCCACATCCGCTGGGCCATCTCCAATTCGTCCTCCAGCGCCTTGTGGGAGAGGAGGTTGAACAGGATGATCATGATCGAGATGGTACACAGCAGGTTGGCCAGCGCGCCGTAGTTGTAATACGCGTAGGGCAGAAGGCCGCTGCTCTGCTCGGCGACGATGCACGAGTTCATTACGATCTCCACCAGCAGCATCAGGGCGGCGACGCCCAAGAGCTTGGTGCGCTTGATGCCAAAGTCCGTCACGCTGCGAATCTGCCTGCCGAAGATGGCGAACAAAATCCAATAGACGACGATGTAGACCTCCACGAAGATGAGGACGGTGGACAGGTCGAACTTGGCCGCCGCGGTGCTGTAGGGGTTGATGGAGAGCGTCACGAAATGCTGCTGCATAAACGCGGTGATCAGCCCATAGAGGATGGAGGCCGTGTGCTGCATGCTGTAACCGGCGACGGAGAAAAAGACGCAGCTTCCCCAATCGATATCCCAGCAAAAACGGGTCATCAGGATCAGATACCCCGCAAACGAGCTGAACATGATGGAAAGCGGAACCGTCTGCGGCACGTTGGGCTGAAGCTGAGAGAGGATGAAGAAACCGGCTAAGCCGGCGAGCAGCCGCAGCGGGAACAGCTTTCGCCGCTTGACGCCGCGCATAAACTGCGTTTCGGCAATCAGCAGCGTGAGAAAGAAGGCGATCTTATACACGGCCATGTAGGATACGATGCCCATCACATGCTCCCTCCCAGATAGCGATTGAGCTCCTGCATGAACGCCTTTTTGCGGGCCCGGCTCATATGCAGCCGCTCGTCCCTCAGGACGACCATGTCGTCTTGAATGCCCGTCACATAAGCCAGATTGACCAAATAGCAGCTGTTGCAGCGGACAAACTGCCGGCCGTCCAGCGATTCCTCCACGGCCTTGAGCGTGCCGTAGGCGCTCAGGACGCCTTGGGAGGTGTGATAGAGCAGCGCATGGCCGGAGACCTCGATATAGACGATCTCGGAGGGGAGGACGCGTCGGGTTCCCTCCGGCTGGCTGATGAGAACGGCTCGGGTGGCGCGGCTGCTCAGCTTGCCGAGGATGCGCAGCATCTTCATCTTGAAATTCGAATAGGTGACGGGCTTGACGACGTAGTCAAAGGCGTCCACCTCATAGCCCTTCACGGCAAACTGCGCCATGTTGGTCACGAACATGAGCGCGACGCCGGCGTCCATCTTTCGCAGCTGGAAGGAGGCGTCCATCCCGTTTGTTCCGGGCAGCTCGATATCCATCATCACCAGATCATAGACGGGCCGGTAGGAGAACAAAAAGGTATCTGCGGTCGAGAAGGCGGCCAGCCGGAAGGTGTAATCCGGCTGTTCGGCGGAAAAGAGATCGAAATACCGCCGAAACTGCTCGACCGCTGCGGCGTTATCCTCCACGATGGCGATGTTCACAAGCATGCGTATTCACCCGCTTCCTAAGTGCTGTTGGAACAATTATAGGGGCAAAGCTTGTGGCTGTCAACCAAGGCGGAGGCTGCGAATTTCTGCCGAAAGGGGAGGAGCGCCTAAAAAAGCTTGCATAAAACCGATTGCGTTGCCAAAAAAGCGGATTATGGTCGCGGCCTTGCCGCGCGCCGGAGAACATGATAAGATGCGGACAGCTGGATGAGAGTCGGCTGCAGGGGCCCCATCCGTATACGAAGCAAAGGAGTGGAATACATGAACATCAACAGGAAAAGCCTTTCGGCCCTGTGCGCCGCCGCGCTGCTGACGAGCACCCTGACGCCGGCGGCCTTCGCGGAATCCGGAGCGAAGTGGACCGAGGAGACGCAGAAGGACGGCTGGATCAAGGTGACGCAGGAGGGCGGCGCGACGCTGGGCTATTCGCCCGATTCCGGCGTAACCCTTTTGACGGTTGACGGCTACGCGTTCAAGGATTTGGACAGGGACGGCGAGCTGGACGTCTACGAGGACTGGCGCGAGGACGCGGACACGCGCGCGAAGGATTTGGCGAGCCGCATGAGCGCCGAGGAGATTGTGGGGTTGATGAACGTGCCGGCTACCAGCGGATTTGAAGCGGATGGGTCGGATGCAACGCTCCAAAATACGCTTGGCGAAACCACGCCGATGTCGACCGCGATCAGCGAGCAGGGGCTCAGGCAGGTGCTCTCGCGCGGTTCAAGCATGCCCGCGCTCAATCAGGCCAGATGGAATAATGCGATGCAGGCCCTTTCCGAGCAGGCGGATCCATACGGAATTCCGCTGCAAATCTGGACGGACCCGCGTGAAGCGTATACGGGCGGACTTGGCAATCTGGCCCTTGCCGCAACGTTCGATCCGGAGCTTGCCAAGCGGGTTACGCAGCTTGGCAATTCCAAATATCGCGCATTGGGGATCAGCGGCTTGTATGCTCCGCAGATCGACGTTGCGACCGAACCGCGCTGGAGCAGAGTGGACGGAACCTTTGGCGAAGACCCTGCGCTCTCCCGCGATATGGCCAATGCGGTGATCAGCGCCCTTCAGTCCACCTATGACGAAGAGGGCAACGATCTAGGCTGGAGCGACGAAAGCCTGATTGCCGTGATGAAGCACTGGCCCAGCGATGCCCCGGGCGAGGGCGGACGGGAAGCGCACAATAAGTACGGCAAGTATAACGTCTATCCGGGCGATGCTTTCCAAACGGGCTTGATTCCGTTTGTGGACGGCGGTCTGAACCTCGAGAGCGCCACAGGAATGGCCGGCGCCGTGATGGCCAGCTACTCCATTGCTTATACGGATGACGAATCGCTTGGCGAGCTGGTGGGCTCTGCGTTCAGCGAATACAAGATTCAGCTGCTTCGTTCCTATGGGTTTGACGACGTTGTCATCACGGACAGCAGCGTTACGGCGCCGGCGTCCGAGCGCTTTACGACAAAAGATCACGGCGTTGAAGACCTCACGGTTGCCGAAAAGGACTTGAAAGCCATCCGCGCGGGAGTCGACCAGATTCTGGCCAGCAACAATTACGGCGAACAGAATGACATCTTGGAAGCTTATCGGATGATGGCTGAAGAGGACGGCGAAGAGGCGGCGATTGCCCGCATGCGTGAATCCGCCCGGCGCATTTTACGAAACGAGTTTCGCGTAGGTATTTTTGAAAATGCGTATGTGGACAGCGCGCAGGCGGTCAAGGTGCTCGAAGAGAGCGATGAAGCGTTTGCGCTTTCCGTCGCGCAAAAGTCTGTCGTCATGCTGAAAAACAACGGCAACGTCATTGCAAGCGGCGACACGAGCGAAAAGAAAACCGTCTATATTCCGATGGTGTATACGCCCGCTTCCTCGTCTATGGCCGGCGTCACGCCCGCCTCGTGGGGGCTTCCGATCAGCGAGAAGACTGCGAATCGATATTTCAATGTCGTAACGGATACGGTCGGCGAACCGACAGGCGAGGCGGATGCGGAGGGACAGGCGACCTATACGGTCAATGACATCATTCGAGCCTCTGAGGACGAGCTCAGCAATTGCGAATATGCGCTGTTCTTTATCAATAATCCCACGCTTGGAAGCGGCTATGACAAGTCCACGGAGACGTATCTCCCCATTTCCCTTCAGTATGGCGAGTATACGGCAAAATCCGATGCTGTCAGAGAGGAATCCATTGCAGGCGACCTTGTTGAGAGCAACCAGGAAACGCCCTATGGCGTCGTGACGTCCTATGTGCGGGAGAACCGCTCCTATTACGGCGAATCGACCGTTGCCGCCAACCAATACGAGCTGGATCTGATGCTTGAGGTGATGGAGAAGCTGCCGGAAGACCTGAAGACGGTTACCTGTGTCACGGCGACGAACGCGATGGTGTTCAGCGAGTTTGAAGCGAAGACGGATGCCATTCTGATGGGTTTCAGTGTGGACAAGGAAGCGTATTTGGGCCTTGTCGCCGGTCAGGTGGAGCCCTCCGGCCTGCTGCCGATTCAGATGCCCCTGGATATGGAGGCCGTCGAAGCCCAGCTTGAGGACGTTCCGCGCGATATGGAGTGCTACGTCGACGCCGACGGCAACACCTATGACTTTGCCTTCGGGCTGAACTGGTCCGGCGTGATCGACGACGAGCGCGTTGCCCAATACAACGTTCCCGCGCTGACCGAGCCGGAGCTGCAGCCCGTCGAGTAAACGGGATCGATTTGAGGAGCGAAGGAGCCCTATTGGGGAGGCCTTCGCTCCTTTGCCGTTCCGGAACGCTTTTTCTCGCCTTGCATCGAAGCGGCTTTACGGCGCCTGCGCATTTGGGCGGCGTGGACATTTGGGCGGCGTGAA
>JAUNPI010000171.1 GCA_030536875.1 Clostridia bacterium | reverse complement strand
ACGCCCTTTTCATCGTAGCTGTGTACGCAGGCCATGCCGCAAGTCTTGCAGATGCTCTCCTCGTTGTAGATGTGCGCGCAGCTCGCGCCGCAGACCGCGCAGCTTCCATTCACATAGTAGTGTCCGCAGGCAGCGCCGCAGATATTGCAAACGCCGGTCATATCGTGCATCGCATGCGAGCAGACATAGCTGCAGGCCGTGCAGACGCCGTTCGCGTCAAACACATGGTTTTGCTCTTCCTGAAGCTGATCCTGCGTATCGGGAAGCGCCGTCCCGCAATCGCTGCACGTCGCGTGATGAAACACCGTATACACATACTGGTGCGCATACTCGCTCGCCGGATTATACCAGCCGTCGCCGGTTTCCTCGGTTTTCGCCTGATTCGCATGCTGGCATTGATACCCGCAGACGCTGCAAGAACCGTTCGCATCGTATTGGTGCCGCAGGCTTTCCGTCTTTGGCGTCCTCGTCACGGAATCGCCCGCTTCGCAGTCCGGGCAGTCGACCGTCACAACCTCGGTATAGCTATGCACATGGGTATAGGCGTCAACCGCCGCATAGCCCCCTTCCTCGATTGTGGTCTCCGTCGTCTGGTTTTCATGGGTGCAGGGCGTCGCCTCGCCCGGCGTGGCCTCGTTGGGGTCGGCGAACGCCGCCGTCGATGTCCATAGGAGCATGACGCACAGCAATGCGCTGATCAGCCGTTTCATCCTCTTCATGCCTTTCTTCCTCTCTTTTTTCGTGTCATATAACTTGAAATGAGTTACGCAGAGTTATTGTACCCCCCCCCCGCTCGTATTTGTCAAGGTTTGGCAAGAAAAAAAAGCAAATTTTGTAAAAACGCAGACGATGCGCCGTCCGTCCGCTCCGCCGCCGTCCGTTTTCGCTCCAAACCTGTTTCTCTCCCCTTGACTTTATACCCCCTAAGGGTATATAATCAATCTTGCCAATGGCAAGAGACAACCATGAAGGAGGATAACGATGGAAAAGACGATGACAATCGAGGGCATGATGTGCTCTCACTGCGAGGCGCATGTCAAAAAGGCGCTGGAGGCCATCCACGGCGTGGCGTCCGCCGCGGTCAGCCACAAGGCGGGAACGGCTGTGGTGAGCCTTTCCTCTCCGGTGGAGGATGCGGCGCTGAAGGCCGCCGTCGAAGCGCAGGATTACAAGGTGCTCGGCATCAGATAAGCGTTGACAAGGGCCAAAAACCGCATTAAACTATGTGAGGAAGCTTTGCTTCCTCACTGTTCATATGGCTTTGCATATTAATAAGAAAGGAGACCTCATCTATGCATTCCGTCACCGACGCGCAGCTCAGCGCTTGGTCGCAGGCCTACCGCCAGAGCCCCGAGCGCCAGCTGGCAACGCTCGCCCTCTCCAAGGCTTCGCTCGCCGACGTCGCCTTCGTCTCCCGCGGCGCCTATGCCCTGCGCCACAAGTTCTCCATCGATATTGAGACGATGGAGGCCACCAACCAGAAATCGAGCGGGCGCTGCTGGCTCTTCGCGGCGACAAACGTGCTGCGCGAGCGCATCGCCAAGGAGAAAAAGCTCAAAAAATTTGAGCTCTCCCAGAGCTATCTCGCCTTCTGGGATAAGTTTGAGCGCGCCAACTACTTCCTGGAGAGCATCTTGGAGACCGCCGGCCTGCCGACAGACGACCGCACGGTGATGCATATCCTCGCCACGGGCGTTCACGACGGCGGCCAGTGGGATATGTTCGCCAACATCGTGCGCAAATACGGCATCGTGCCCAAGGACGTCTACGACGAGACGTATCAGTCCAGCAACACGCGCTACATGAACGCCACGCTCAACCGCAGCCTCAAGGTCTGCGCGGTGAAGCTGCGCGGCATGGTCGCCTCCGGCGCTTCCGAGGAGGAGATTCAAAGCGAAAAGAGCGCGATGCTTTCCAAGGTCTACGCGTTCCTGTGCAGCTGCTACGGCGAGCCGCCCAAGGGCTTCGACTTTGAATATGTGGATGAGGACGATGTCTACCACATCGAAAAGGGCTATACCCCGCTCACGTTCAGCGAGCAATACGTCGGCTCCCTGCTGGAGGAAACGGTGAGCGTCATCCATGCGCCGACGGCGGATAAGCCGTTCCACAAGACCTTCACCATCCGCCTGTTGGGCAACGTCGCTGGCGGGCGCGATGTGAAGCACCTCAACCTCACGCTTCCCGAGTTCAAGGCGGCGATCATCCGCCAGCTGGAGGCGGGCAAGGTCGTCTGGTTCGGCAGCGACGTCGGCCACTTCGGCGAGCGCGAGGCGGGCCTGTGGGACGACGGCTGCTTCGACTTTGAGCTGCTGACCGGCCTCGACCTGTCCATCTCCAAGGCGGACGCGCTGGATTACGGCCTCTCCGCGATGAACCACGCGATGGTCATCACCGGCGTCAACCCGGACGAGGGCAAGCCCAACCGCTGGAAGATCGAAAACAGCTGGGGCGACAAAAATGGCGAGAAGGGCTACTATATCTGCTCCGACAGCTGGTTCGACCAGTATGTCTATCAAGCCGCCGTGGAGCGCGAATACCTGGGCGACCTCGCCGTTTTCGCCGACGAGGAGCCGATCGTGCTGGAACCCTGGGACCCGATGGGCACGCTGGCCGAGTGAGCCCCCGCAAGGCATAGCGGCAGCGCCTTAAGCGCTGCCGCTATGCCGTTGTTCATAAACGAGCCCCTTTTAAAGCCACTTGTCAATGCGCCGTCACGAATTGCCTCAGCGCCGTTTCCACCACACTGTTAAGCGTCATCTGATGGGCCGATGCATAAAGAACGGATTCCCTGTGCAGCGCGGGATCGACTCTCACGTTGAATGTGCCCTTGTAGGCCCGTTCCGGCTCCTTGCCCTCCGCTTCGCACAGCGCCAGATAATCGTCGACAGCGCCATGAAAGTCTTCCAACAACTCTTTAGCCGATGAACCCTCGTAAGAAACCAGCGCGCGAATCCCCATGACCTTACCATAAAACAACGCGTTTTCTTCGGAGAACTCCACCGTCCCAGTATAGCCCTTGTATTCAATGGTGTTGCTCACAGCAATCCCTCCTGTTCAAGCATATCCAGCACCTGCTTAACCTGATACGTCAACAATTCTTTGCGCGGATGAGGTTTGTGCAGCATGATTGGCGGATAGCCTTTGTTCATAAAGACCACCCTTGAACCGCTCGTTTTCCCCTTAATCAAAGCGAATATATCCCAAATATCCGAGAAGCGTTTCCAACTCATCAAAGGTCATATTTTTCGGTTTGGACTTCAGCTTTGCAATCAGCTTTTCCTTCTGTCCCAAAGTTCATCCCTCCCGTATCAAAGTATAGCACGGCCAGCGCAAATTTGCAACTATTTTTAGTTGCTATGATCAGAACGCTGCATCATGAGCATGAACGCTACCCCTATGCCTTGCAGAATCACGACAAAAGCATCCCCCTGCATCTCGTTTCAGCGTGCAGGGGGATGCGATTCGTTTCGCTTCCAGGTATTGCGTCCGCGCCGGGCCGTTTCGCCGCGGGAGCCGCCAAGCGCAAGGGCCTCTCCGCGCCTACTCCTCCGGCTCATCCAGTATCTTTCCCACGACGAGAAAGCGCTCGTTTTCATAGGCATACGCGCAGGTGGAAAGCATCAGGAGCCGGTCGCCATAGCGGACGTCCACATCAGCGCTCCACGGCGTGCGCGAAAGCGCCCGATTCAGGAACTCCGTAAAGCCCTCTTCGCCGGAAAACACCGTCGGGTAGGCGAAGGTCGCCCCGTCCACGGAATAGGCCGCGAAAATGGCGACGTCATAATCGCCGTCCGGTGTAAACAGGCGCATCGTCGGGTGAGCGAGGTAATACGCCTCGCGCTTGTATTCGTCCAGATCCCCGAACATCGCGCCGCTGCGCATGTGATGGCCATGCAGGATGGTCACATCGTCCGAAAAGTCCGGCGCGTTCACCCTGTCCATGAGGATCGAGCCCGCCGCGTTGGGCGTGCCGTCCGGAAGGTGCTTGAGATAAAAGATATTGTCCTCGCCCTGAACGATCGGATAGTCGATCACGGTTCCCTCAATGCGAATCCACCCGACGGCATCCGGGCAATCGGCGCGCAGCGCTTCAAAATCCAGCTCGGAGAGGTTGGCTTTTCGTTCTTCATCCGCCTCGCGCAGAGGCGCGGCGATTTCGACCGGCATTTTCTCCCTGCCTTCCGGGCTTTCGGAGGTCTGCGGCGCGGGGGAGGCCGTCGCCTTCCGCTCGCTCTCCTTCCGGTTCTCCGGCTCTTCTTGGAGCGCTGCCGTCCCATCGGGCGGCGCTAGGCGATTCGCCTTTGAAGCTTCGGGTTTCTCCGCTTCATTTTCCGGGGCCGCCTCGTCCGCCGAAGCCGCGCTCCACGGCGTGCGCTGGAGCAACGCTTCGCTCTGCGAAGGCGTCCGTTCGCCCGGCGTCGCCCCGGTTTCAGGCTCCGCGCGCATGGCTGACGCCAGCGAGCTATAGTAGGCCGTTCCCTCCCGCTGTTCCAGCAAGCCCATGACCCCCAGACAGCCTAAGCAGGCCGCGGCGCACAGGCAGAGCGCCAGCATCAGCGCCACCCCTAGACGAATTTTGCCCCGCCGCTTGGGGCGGGGCTTTGTTTCCTCATTCATCGAGCGTCGCCTCGGCAAGCGCGGCCTCGTCGTCTTCCTTCCGGCGCAGCTTCGTGGCGAGCACGCCGCTGACGCCGAGCAGCGCCGCGCATCCCGCCATATACCAGGGCCAGCGATCCGCCACGCCGGTGGGCGTCGCGTTGCCGTTGGCCGGATCCGGCTTGTAGACGTTGTCAAACAGGTTATTGTCCGGCTTGGGGCCGCCTTCGGCGTCGGTGTAGACGGCGACGGCCTCCAGCCCCGTATACGCCGCGTTGTTGACGACGGTCACCGTGAGGTGATACACCGTCTCGTCATAGGCGCACCGGTCGTTTTTCCCCTT
>JAUNPI010000170.1:2828-5055 GCA_030536875.1 Clostridia bacterium | reverse complement strand
AAGACCGCGCAGAACGAGCTGATGAACATCGTCACCATCTTCCTGGGCGTGACCGTCGGCGCGACGGCGAAGGCCGAGACCTTCCTGCAGCCGGAGACCATCAAGATCATCGTGATGGGCGTCTTCGCCTTCGGCGGCGGCACGCTGGGCGGCGTGCTGCTGGGCGACCTCATGTGCAAGCTCTCCGGCGGCAAGATCAATCCGCTGATCGGTTCCGCAGGCGTTTCCGCCGTGCCGATGGCAGCCCGCGTCTCCCCGAAGGTAGGACAGGCCGAGAACCCGAGCAACTTCCTGCTCATGCATGCGATGGGCCCCAACGTCGCCGGCGTGATCGGTTCCGCCGTTGCGGCAGGCGTGTTCATTTCGATGTTCGGCTAAATATAGGCGCTCGCGCGGCGGCTGCCGCGCGGAGCCTTCCTGCCCGACAGCGGGCAAATCAAAAAGGAGGAATCAGACATGGGCAAGGTGCTTATCACCGATACCATTTTGCGCGACGCGCATCAGTCTCAGGCCGCGACCCGCATGCGCCTGGACGAAATGCTCCCCGTCGCCGACAAGCTCGACAAGATCGGCTATTACTCGCTGGAGTGCTGGGGCGGCGCGACGTTCGACAGCTGCATGCGCTTTTTGAACGAGGATCCGTGGGAGCGTCTGCGCCAGCTGCGCAAGGCGATGCCCAACACGAAGCTGCAGATGCTCTTCCGCGGCCAGAATATTCTGGGCTACAAGCACTATGCGGACGACGTGGTGGACGCCTTCGTCAAGAAGTCCATTGAGAACGGCATCGACATCATCCGCATCTTCGACGCGCTCAACGACATGCGCAACCTCGAGCAGGCCGTGAAGTCCACCAAGAAGTACGGCGGCACGGCGGAAATCGCCATCAGCTACACGATCAGCCCGGTTCACACGGAGGAATACTTCGTCAAGCTGGCCAAGGAGATCGAGCAGATGGGCGCGGATTCCATCTGCATCAAGGACATGGCGAACCTGCTGCTGCCCTACGACGCCTACAGCCTCGTCAAAAAGCTCAAGGCGAACACGAAGCTGCCGATTCACCTGCACACCCACAACACCGCCGGAACCGGCGCGATGACCATCCTCAAGGCGATTGAGGCGGGCTGCGATATCGTGGACACCGCGCTCTCCCCGCTGGCGGAGGGCACGTCCCAGCCGGCGACCGAGTCCCTCTGCGCCACGCTCAAGGGGACGGAGTATGATCCGGGCCTCGACATGGATCTGATGAACGAGTGCGCCGCGCACTTCCGCGGCGTGGCGGCCCGCCTGGAGAAGGACGGCTGGCTCGATCCGGGCAAGGTGCTTCGCGTGGACGCGAACACGCTCAAGTATCAGGTGCCGGGCGGCATGCTCTCCAACATGATCGGTCAGCTCAAGCAGTTCAACGCGATGGACAAGTATTACGACGTGCTCGCGGAGATTCCGCAGGTCCGCAAGGACTTCGGCTATCCGCCGCTGGTCACGCCGACCTCTCAGATCGTCGGCACGCAGGCCGTCATGAACGTGCTCTTCGGCCGCTACAAGACCTTCCCGAACGAGTCGAAGGGTCTGCTGCGCGGCGAGTACGGCCGTCTGCCGGCTCCGGTCAACGAGGAGGTCCGCAAGATGGCGATCGGGAACGACAAGGTCATCACCTGCCGTCCCGCCGATCTGCTCAAGCCCGAGATGGACAAGTATCGCGAGGAGATCCGCGAGTATTACGAGCAGGAGGAGGACGTGCTCAGCTACGCGCTCTTCCCGAAGGTTGCGCCGAAGTTCTTTGAGTACCGCCGCGCGCAGAAGCTCAAGATCGATTCGACGATGCTCGACAAGGACAACAAGACCATGCCGGTCTAAAAATCCGGCCATCGGGCCATATCTTTAATCTCAAAAGGCGTGGGTGGGGTGACCTGCTCGCGCCTTTTTGACGATGGGGAAGAGAGGGTGAACGATTTCGTGACCAAGGCGCTGTGCAAGAGAGAGTGGGCCGTGCTCGGATTGGGCGCTGCGGCATACGCGGCGCTGTACGGGTGCTATTCTCAAATTGACGAAAGCGGCGTTTGCCTGCCGGGGACGGCGGCGATTCGCTTTTTGATTGCTTTTCCCGTAGCGTTTGCTGCGCTGCTGCTGCTTTTTAAGCTGCTGCCTCAATGGGCCGGAGAAAGGCGTTTCGCATGGAAGAGCGCGGCAAAGATGGAAAGTGGGATCAATGGCGGGATCAAAGGCGGGA
>JAUNPI010000170.1:0-2818 GCA_030536875.1 Clostridia bacterium | reverse complement strand
TCAATGGAAAAGAAAAGCCCTTTTTGACCGCTGCGGCGTTTCTGCTCATCTTGCTGAGCTTTGTGCCGAACTGGCTGATCTTCTATCCGGGATCGTTTACGTATGACACGCAGAATCAAGTGTTTCAGGTTGCGGAGAATCGATACGATATGTTTCATCCGCTGCTGCACACGCTTTTGATTCGCTTTTGCATCTCCATGTTCGACGTCGTGGGATCGCTGGAAAAGACGGCGGCGCTGTATGCGATCATTCAAATGACGCTGATGGCGCTGTGCTTTGCGCTGATCAGCGCGTCGATTTCGCGAATCAGCTCCCGGTGTATGGCGAGACTGACGGTCTGTTTTTTTGTGCTGTATCCGACGCACATGGTCATGGCGAGCAACTGCACGAAGGATGTGCTCTTTGGCGGCTTTCTGGCGCTGTTTGTGACGCTGTGCATTGAGCAGGCGACAGGGAATGTGTTCCCGCCGAAAAGATGGGCGCTGCTGCTGCTCAGCGGCACGCTGGCCTGCCTTTTCCGCAACAACATGATCTACGCCATGATCGTTTGGACGTTGGTCTTGTTTCTGAATCGCAGGCGCATGAAACGGCTGTGCGCTGCCGCGGCGGCGATCATCCTGCTCTCGCAGGGGATCAACGCGGGGCTGGGTGCGATGACAAACGCGGCTCACGGCAGCGTTGCGGAGATGCTCTCCGTTCCGGTGCAGCAATTGGCGCGGGCGATGGCGGTATCGCCGGAGAGCTTTACGCAGGACGATTTGGACGTGATGGATAAGCTGTTTCCGGACAAGTGCTACGAGGATTACACGCCGTCGCTTTCCGACCCGGTGAAGAACCACATGAATGTGGAACTGATTCAAAGCGATCCGCTGCGCGTGGCAAGGCTCTGGCTGGACGTCGGGATGAGATGCCCCAATGTCTATTTTGACGCGTTTTTCAATCTGACTCTGCCGTCGCTGTATCCCTATTCGAGCTACAAGGTCGCCGCCTCGTATATCGAGATCGAGCAGCGCGGCGGCGTCTGGACGCTGCCGTTTGGCCAAAGCCCGATGGTTTCCCCGGCGAGGTTTGCGAATCTTCGCTCTTGGCTGCGGGACAATCTCTGGGAAACGGGTGCGGACAATGTTCCGCTGATCCGGTTTTTGTTCAACACGGGCGCGATCTTCTGGTTATGCGGTGCATGCGTGCTGCATGCGGCCTATAAGGGGCGATGGCGAAGGCTCTGCGTGCTGGCCCTGCCCGTGCTGCTGCACATGACCTTTCTGCTGGGCCCCGTCATGCAGGGGAGGTATCTCTATCCCTTCGTCTGCCTTTTGCCGGCGCTTTTGCTCACCGCGAAGGATGAGGCGGCCTGCTGCCCAAGCTCCGTTTGAAGAGACGGGAAACCGAATGGAAGGCGAGGTGAATGCTTGTGATCCTGACGATTGTCGACGCTCCGTGCAGAGTCTGAGTGGACGCAGACGGCATGGAGCGGAAAGTGGCTGAACCCGTCCGCTGAGGCTTTGCATCCTCATCTTGATCAAAAGAACAAGGAGCAAAGCGATGAATATGAAACACCTGAAAGCCATGAAGGGCTTTCTGATCCTGCTGCTGACCCAGACGCTTTCCTCGCTGGGCAGCTCGATGACCAGCTTTGCGCTGATCGTCTGGTCCTACAATCAGGAGGGCTCTGCGCTGCAAACCGCGCTGCTCTCCGTCTGTTCCTATACGCCGTATGTGCTCATGAGCGTGTTTGCGGGCACACTCAGCGACAGATGGAACAAAAAGCGCGTGATGCTCATGTGCGATGCTTTCGCCGCATGCAGCACGGGCGCCGTGGCGGTGCTGCTCCATACCGGAAGGCTTGAAGTATGGCATCTGTATGCGCTCAACGCGATCAATGGGCTGATGAACACATTCCAGCAGCCTGCGAGCGATGTCGCTTCCACGCTGCTGACGCCCAAAGAGGGCTATCAGCTGGCAAGCGGTCTGCGGTCGCTGGCCGGCTCGCTGTGCGGCATCGTGTCGCCTGCTGCGGCAACGGTGCTGCTCACCCTTATGGGAATGCGAGCCGTCATCGCATTCGACCTTTTGACGTTTGCGGTTGCGTCGATGTCGCTGATTTTCCTGATTCGCATTCCGGACGTGAGAGGGGAGACGCAAGACCGGGAGTCTGTTTGGACGATGATGCGCGGCAGCTTCAAGTTTCTCATGGAAAATGCGGGCATTCTGCATTTGATGCTGTTTCTGGCGGCAATCAATCTGACCGCGTCGATGTACAATGCGGCGCTCCCTGCCATGCTGATTTCGCGCAGCGGCGAGGCTGCGCTGGGAACGGTTCGGGCGTTTTCGGGCGTGGCGATGGTTGTGGGAAGCCTGATCGCGTCTGTGATGCCGGAGCCCAAAAGCAGGGTGCGCGTCATCTGCAACACGCTGATGATTTCCATGAGCACGGAAAACTTCTTGTTGGCGCTGGGCCGCTGCGTGCCTGTTTGGTGCGCCGAAACGGTGTTGGGGTGGATTCCGGTTCCGATGATGAACGCGAATATGGACGTGATTTTCAGAACGCGGATCCCGGTCCCTATGCAGGGACGCGTGTATGCGGCGCGTAACACGTTTCAATTCTTCACCATTCCGCTGGGGTATTTTCTCGGCGGCGCGCTGGTAGACGGCGTGTTTGAACCATATATGGCGGCAATTGGCGCGCAGCATTGGATGGCGCGTCTCTTCGGGACAGGAAAGGGTTCAGGAGCGGCGGTGTTGTTTTTCCTGCTGGGCATACTCGGCGTTTTGACCTGCCTTCTCTTTCGAAGGGATCGGGCGATATGGGCGCTGGAGT
>JAUNPI010000169.1 GCA_030536875.1 Clostridia bacterium | reverse complement strand
AAACCGTTCTACCTTCTGCGGGTCGCAGATCCACCGGAGGGGACTGTCTGGATGTTTCAGAATGGTCCGCAGCTGTTCCGCCAGCATGGCTTCGTACAGGGGATGGTACGTTTTCGGATATGGACTCTTCTTCCGGAACAGCACCTCGTCCGCCGCGCTGAGCGCATAGCAAATGCTCTGCCCGCCGCAGGATAGCACGGCGCTCTCGCGCCACACGTCCGCCTCCAGCGTGTGCGCATGCCGCAGCTCGGCGTCGTGTGTTTCGCCCGCGGTGACCGCCGCTCCCTCGCCATAAAACAGACGGACGACGTCCGCGATGTCGTTTGCAAACTGCGGCAGCGCCGTCTCAACGGCGATCCTCACTGATACTGCCCCCGTTCCCACGCGATCTTCGTCTTCATGCCGTGACCGGGATAGGCGATCGTTCCGCTATCCAGCGCCATGAGCCGCTTGAGCGACAGCGCCATCTGGATGTTGCTCCCGCCCGGCAGATCCACGCGCCCATAGCTCCTGTAAAACAGCGTATCCCCGGAAAAGAGAACCTGTCCGCTCTGATAGCATACGCTGCCCGGCGTGTGCCCCGGCGTATGCAGAACCGTCAGCTCCATCCCCGCCTCACGCACGACGTCGCCCTCCCGCAGGATCATATCGGGCTCAGGCAGCGTCAGCTTTGCGCCGATGACGCCGGACATGTTCAGCGCCGGATCCGCAAGCGCGGGCACGTCCTGCTCATGCACGTAGAGCTTCGCCCCGCGCTCAAGCCACGGCCTTGCGTAGAGCATGTGGTCAAAGTGCGCGTGCGTGAGCAGCACGGCGGTCACCCTGCGGGAGCAAACCGCGCCTTCCACCGTCGCATACTCCGCGCCGGGATCGATCAGCACGCATTCTCCGCTGCCGCCCACGCCCACGACATACGTGTTGACCTCGAGCGGCCCGCCGACCACCGTGCGAATATCCAGCTCCATCAAAATGTCCTCCTCGAATCGATCAGCAGCGTCACCGGGCCGTCGTTGACCAGCGACACCTTCATATCCGTCTGAAAAATGCCCGTCTGCACGCGAACGCCCGCCGCGCGGATCCCCTCGCAGTAGGCGTCATAGAGCGGCACCGCGGTTTCGGGCCTTGCAGCCTTGATAAAGCTCGGCCTGCGCCCCCTGCGCACGTCCCCGTGAAGCGTAAACTGCGAAATGGCGAGAACCTCGCCGCCCGTGTCCAATATCGAACGGTTCATCTTTCCCGCTTCGTCCTCGAAGATTCGCAGGTTGACCGTCTTGTCGACGCAATAGGCGACATCCTCCCGCGTGTCCCCGTCTTCTACGCCGCAAAGCACCATCAGGCCCGGCCCGATGCTGCCCACAACGTTTCCGTCCACGCGCACGCTCGATTCGATCACCCGCTGAATGACCAGTCTCATATGAGCTTCCTCCGCTGCTCTCCCCGCGCTTCAGACGCGGAAAATCTCAATCGTGTCCTGCCGCTTGGCGATCTGCTTGATCACCCAGTCGAGCTCCTGCTTGTTGGCTACCTGCAGCGTCAGCTCGATGGTACACGTCTGGTTGCTGCTGTTGACGCGCGCGTTGAGCGCGCAGACCGTCACCTTCTGCGCGGAAAGGTAGCTCATGAGATCCGCGATCAGGTTGTGCCTGTCATAGGCTAGGATTTGAATGGAACCGTTGTAAGACGAGTTGGTCGTATCGCTCCACTGCGCCGCGACCCAGCGTGCCGGATCGTGTGAGGAATTGACGTTGACGCACTCACGCGAGTGAATCGTCACGCCGCGCCCCCGCGTCACGTAGCCGATGATTTCGTCGCCCGGCAAAGGCGTGCAGCACTTGGCGAAGTGAACCTGACACCCCGGCAGCCCCGCGACCATGATGCCCATGTCGTCCTTGGAGGCGGTATGCTTGCTGGGCACGTTCTCCTGCGTGCGCGGCATCACCGGAATCAGCGGCTTTTCGTGGCTGCGCTGCTCCTCGCGAAGGCGCGTGACGATCTGCGCCGCCGTAATGCCGCCGCAGCCCACCGCCGCATAGAGATCGTCGAGATCCGCAAACGAATACTTGCGCAAAATCGGCTCGACATACTCGTTTTTGAGCAGCGCAGGCAGGCTGGAGGCCTGCCTCTTGGCCTCGTATTCGAGCATCTGCTTGCCGCCGGCGATATTCTCTTCCTTGAGCTCCTTCTTGTAAAACTGGCGGATTTTCGCCTTGGCCTGCGACGTCTGCGCAATCTTGAGCCAGTCGCGGCTGGGCCCCTTGCTGTTCTGCTGGGTGATGATCTCAACAAAATCGCCCGTGGCGAGCTGCGCGTCGAGCGTCACAATGCGCCCGTTGACCTTCGCGCCGACGCACTTGTTGCCCACGGCGCTGTGAATGCGGTAGGCGAAGTCGATCGGCGTGGCGCCCTTGGGCAGGTCGATGATTTCGCCCTTGGGCGTAAAGACAAACACCTCGTCGCTGAACAGATCGACCTTGAGCGACTTGATAAACTCCTCGGAATCGCGCGTGTCGTTTTGCCAATCGAGAATCTGGCGCAGCCAATAGAGCTTGCTGTCCAGCGCGTCGGCGACCTGCTTGCCCTCTTTATAGCGCCAATGCGCCGCGATGCCGTATTCCGCAATGCGGTGCATCTCATAGGTTCGGATCTGCACCTCAAAGGGCATGCCCTTCTCCCCGACGACCGTCGTGTGCAGCGACTGGTACATATTCGGCTTCGGCGTGGAGATGTAATCCTTGAACCGGTTGGGCACCTGCTTCCAGAGGGTGTGAACAATGCCCAGCACGGCGTAGCAGTCCTGCACGGTATCCACCAGCACGCGAATGGCGATCAAATCGAAGATCTGCTCAAACGGCTTGTGCTGAAGCACCATCTTGCGGTAGATGCTGTAAAAATGCTTGGGGCGCCCGTCGATCTCGTAGTGAATGTTCATCTCCTTGATCTTGTCGCTGAGCGTGTTGATGACCGAGCGGATGTTCTCTTCCCGCTCGGCGCGCTTCATGCCGACCTTGACGATCAGGTTCTGATATCCCTCCGGGTCGAGGTAGCGCAGGCACAGGTCCTCAAGCTCCTGTTTGATCTTGTAGACGCCAAGCCTGTGCGCCAGCGGCGCGTAGATGTCCAGCGTCTCCTGCGCGATGCGCTTCTGGCTCTCCGGCGGTTGGGATTTGAGCGTGCGCATGTTGTGCGTGCGGTCGGCCAGCTTGATGAGCACGACGCGAATGTCCTTGCTCATCGCCAGAATCATCTTGCGGATGGACTCGGCCTGCCGCTCCACGCGCGAGGAAAAATCGAGCCGCTCCAATTTGGTCACGCCGTCGACAAGCAGCGCAACCTCCTGGCCGAATTCCTTCTCGATGACCTCGAGCGTCACGTTTTCGCAATCCTCAACCGTGTCATGAAGCAGGCCGGCGGCGATGGTCGGCGCGTCCAGCATGAGCTTGGCGAGGATGCCGGCCACCGTCAGCGGATGGGTGAAATACGGCTCGCCGGATTTGCGCACCTGTCCCTCGTGTGCCTTTTCGGCAAAGTGATAGGCCTTCTCCACCAAGGCGACATTGGCCTCCGGATGATACTTCACCAGCGTGCCGATCAGTTCATCGAGATTCTTGCATACATCCTGCGTCAAACCGGTATCCCCCCTCTTCGTTTTCTATGCGGCCGGCCCGATTCTTGACAAGGTCCGCTTGATCTTACGGTGCCCGCCGTTTTCTGGCCGCCAATTCAATCAGCCGCGCGCGCACCGCGCTCGACTCCAGCGAAACGCGCCCGCTGGGCAGCAATCTGTATCGGAACGGATCCGGCGTGAATTCCGCCAGCCCCAATTCGCTGAAAATATGCAGCGCGCACAGCAGCATGCTTTCGGTCATGCCCGTCTGCGTCGCCAGCAGATTCATCGTGTATTCCGTCTTTTCTCTCTGGCGAAGCACACGATAGGCTGCGCGCAGCCCCTCGTCCGGGGGCAGCAGGGCCAAGGCCGCGGCGCTCGTCTGCTGCTCAAGCCCCGTCGCCTCGATGATGCGGGCCTGCGAGAATTGCTCGCAGGCCGCCGCCCGCTCCGCGTCGTTTAAAAAACCGTCCAGCGCGATCACGCATCGCGGCATGCAGGCGATCTTTTTCCATTCGGGGGCCATGATCAGCGTATTGAACATGCGCCTGTCCTCCAAAGCCCCCAGCGCGTAATCCAGCTGGGCGTGAACGATCGCCATATGGATGTTGATCATCTTGAGCGCAGGAATCGTGTGTACGGAAAGAAGCGTTCCCTGATAAGCCGTCAGCAATTCGCGGGCGAGAATCGCCTTCACCTCCTCGATATCCATCCGCTCTATCCGCCCCTCGGGGACGGGCTTTCCGCCTGCGGCCAGAGTGCGCAGCATCGCGGCGTCAATGTCGGGCGCGCGCCGCTGGCATTCGGTTAAAAACGCCTTTCCCGGCATATAGGCCTGCATCTGGCGGATCTCGCACTGCACGCTGCGCCTGTCCTGCCACTGGTTGATGGAAAGGCCAATGACCGCCTCGATGACCTCGGGCATGCCTTTGGATCGATCGCCCATGCGGAAAGCGATTGCGTTTCGCATCTCGCTTCCCTGCATAAGCCTCATTCGCAGATGGGCCCCTTCCTTGCCGATCTGCCGCACGTCCGCCGTGTGAACGCCGCGAACGCAGAACACGGGCGCCGGGTTGCCAAAGCCCGTCGGCTGCATGGCGGAAAAGGCCTCCACGAGCTCCTCGGTCATCTCGCCCAATTCGAGCTCGAGGTCGTATTCCTCCGTGGGAATAAACGCTTCCGGCTGCGCCTGGGAACGGATGGCCTCCGTCAGCCTGCGCCGAAAGGCCTCCACATTCTTTTTCTCGATCGTAAGGCCCGCCGCCTGCGCATGCCCGCCGAAGCGGATGAACAGGTCGCGGCATTCGCTCATCGCCGCATGGATATCGACGCCCGGGATCGAGCGCGCCGAGCCGACGCAGATCTCCCCGCTCTGCGAGAGCAGAATCGCGGGCCACTTGTATTTTTCAACGATTCGCGATGCAGCCAGCCCGATCACCCCGGGATTCCATTCCTC
>JAUNPI010000168.1 GCA_030536875.1 Clostridia bacterium | reverse complement strand
AGATAAAATAATCTTGATGCTCCCATCTTTTTTTCTGCCTTAGCCTGACAGCCCCGCCTAATCGAAAATTACTTCCTTGTGACCGAAAACCGTTGTACTATCAAGGTTTTTTTAATCGGCTTTTGCCGCTGCAAGCACGCGCTCGAAGGCAACATCGGCGCGTTCAAAGGGAAATTTGGTTTTGTCTACAGGGATCTCGGTGAATCCGTTTTTCTCATACAGGCGAAGCGCATGCGTGCATTTCCGGTTGGAGACGATGATGATTCTGGGCACGCCGAGGCAAACCGCATACTCTATGCAGGCTTTCAGGCAGGCGCTTCCCGCGCCCGTTCCGGTATGCATCCCCCTCGCCGCAAACTTCATGATTTCCCAATCGCCGTCCTCGCGCGGCGCGATCATGCAGCAGGCCATCACCTGATCGTTCTCATCCAAAGCAAAGTAGATTTGTCCCTGACGCGCTATATAGGAATCGACGTTTTCCAGTTCCCTCACGTCTTCGCGCTCCAACGTAAACATTTCGGATATCCAAGCCTTGTTCAGCTCGACAAAATCCTGTTTGTATTGGGGATCATAGGGTACAATTCTCATTTTTGATCGTCCTTTCCCTTGTTCAATAGTTTGGTGATCACAGCAAGCGCGTCGATCATCATCCGCGTCTCATTCTCGGACAAATGGCAAATCGCCTCCGCAATTTCCGCATTCGATTGGGCAATCATGTTTTCCGCAAGCTTCCTGCCCTCTTCCGTCAAATACAGCGCAAAGGAACGCCCGTCCTGCGTCACTCGTTCTCTGTGGATGTAGCCATTCTTTTCGTGGCTTCGAATCAGTCGGCTCAGATAGCTTTTGTCGATGTTCATCGCTTTTACAATGTGCGTCGCCAAGCATCCTTCATGCGAATAGATTTCGAAAAACACCCTAGCCTCTGTCACGGAGTATGACGAGCCCAAGTAATGATTTCCGAGCAAATTCATAGCGGGTAAATAAAACCGGTTAAACTCCCGGATCTTCGCCACTGCGTCCCCTTGCGTATCCAAATCCTCGCCTCCATTTAATTGACTTAGTCTACAATCAGTCTAGCACATAAAGTGGACTTTGTCAACCAATGCCGTGCGCATAATTAAATTGTCGGCTTTCAATTCCCGTAATTGTTATTATAATGTCTGAATTTTTAGCCTGACAGCCTCATCTTTTTTTCTGCCTTAGCCTGACAGCCCCCGTTTATTGTTATCCGCCCGTTCCCGGCCTGCGTGCCATTGCTTGTCAGCCGGCCCCGCTTTCACGATTGAAATTGCTCCATATACTCCGCAAGCGCAGTATATTCCCGCAAATATGCTCCGCGCTTTTCTTCGTTGGTTGCCGCGAAGTCACGATGTCTCGAGTATATGTCGAGCATTTTCTCCGGCTCCACCCATTCGGGCGTCAATCCGCGTTCCCTCTCGTCGTTTGTCAAGCTCTGCTCCGATTTCCCGATGATGGTGCAGATAAAGTAATGACTTACATATTTGTACGCCCCGTAGTACTCGTTTATCGTGAGAAAATGGCAGTCAGGCTTTACCCTATACCCCGTTTCTTCGCGAAGCTCGCGAGCGCAGCACGCTTCGAGCGTCTCATCTCCCTCTAAGCCGCCGCCCGGAATCAAATCGTAGCCGGCGTTGGCCTCGTGTGAAATGAGTATACGGGAATCTTTGATCACGATGCCCCTGCATGCCACGCGGATTTTGGAAAACGTCTCATATGCGTTTGCGCCGCGGATTTCAATCGTTTTGACCGCCATATTCCCTTTCCTCCCGTATTCCCTTCCATTCTTCCATATGCTGGCAAAAACGCCGCAGGGAGCCTCTTCAGGCATTCGCATAGCCAAACGCCTGAAGAGCCCCCTGCTTCGCTTTTCGCTCAGTTTCCCCCGATGCTCGCCCCGGCTGCCAGTTCGGCGTAGAGCCCGCCCTGCGCGATGAGCTCGCGATGCGTGCCGCGCTCGAGGATGCCGTGCTCGCCGATGACGACGATCTCGTCGGCGTTTTTGATCGTGGAGAGCCTGTGGGCGATGACCAGCGTCGTCCGGCCCTTGGCCAGCCGGTCAAACGCGGCCTGAATCTTGCGCTCGGTCGCGGTATCCAGCGCGCTGGTCGCCTCGTCGAGGATCAGCACGCGGGGGTTCTTGAGGAAGATGCGCGCGATGGAGACGCGCTGCTTCTGTCCGCCGGAGAGCATGATGCCGCGCTCGCCGACGACGGTGTCGTAGCCCTCGGGCATGTGCAGAATGTCCTCGTGGATCTCGGCGAGCTTCGCCGCCTCAATGACCTCCTCCATCGTCGCGCCCGGCCGCCCGTAGCGGATATTTTCGAGGATCGAGCCCGCAAAGAGGAAGACATCCTGCTGCACGATGCCGATGCTGCCGCGCAGGTCGGCGAGCTTCAGCTTGCGGATGTCGTGCCCGTCCAGCGTGATCGTGCCCTCCGTCGCCTCGTAGAAGCGCGGAATCAGCTGGCAGAGCGTGGATTTGCCGCCGCCGCTCGGGCCGACCAGCGCGAGCATTTCGCCGGGCTTGATGTGCAGGTTCACATGCTCGAGCACGGCGTCCTTGCTTTCGTCGTAGGTGAAGGTGACATCCTTAAACTCGATATCGCCGTCCACATGATCAAGCGGCTGGGCATCCGGGCTGTCCACGATATCCGGCGTCTCGTGCATGATCGCGCGGAAGCGCTGGAAGCCCGCCATGCCCTGCGTGAACTGCTCGGTAAACTGCGTCAGCTTGCGGATGGGGCTCTGCACGCTGGCGACGTACATGTTGAAGGTGACCAGCGTGGCGATGTCCATCTCGTCCTTCATGATCAGGTAGCTGCCCACGCAGATGACCGACAGGCTCATCAGGTTCATGAGGAATTCCGTGCCCGAGAAAAAGCCCGCCATGACCTTGTAATAGCCCCGGCGCGCGGTGACATACTGCCCGGTGCAGCGGGAAAACTTTTCGATCTCCTCGTGCTCGTTGCAGAAGGCCTTCGCCACGCGGATGCCGGAAATGGAGCTCTCGATCTCCGCGTTGATGCCCGCCGTGCGCTGCTTTACCGCGCGCGAGGCGCTCATCATCCTGCCCCGGCGATAGGCCACAAACAGCACGATCAGCGGCACGGAGATCATCAGCACCAGCGCCAGCTTGGGCTGGATGTTCCAGAGCACGATGAACGAGCCCAGCAGCGTCACGATGGAGATAAACAGGTCCTCCGGGCCGTGATGCGCCAGCTCGGTGATGTCAAACAGGTCGGTCGTCACGCGGGACATGAGCAGGCCGGTGCGGTTTTTGTCGTAGAAGCTGAAGCCGAGCTTCTGCATGTGCTCAAAGATCGCCGCGCGCATGTCCGCCTCGATGTGAACGCCCATCAGGTGGCCCAGATAGGTGACGATCCACTGCGCCGCCGTGCGCAGCACAAACAGCAGCAGCATGACGCCCATCACGATCGCAAACATGCGCATCATCCGGTTGGGGATGTAGTCATAGAGCACCTTGCGCGTGACCACGGGGAAGAGGATATCCACCAGCGCGATCAGCAGCGCGCAGAACATATCCAGCGTAAACAAACCCAGATGCGGCTTGTAAAACACGGCGAATTCGCGCAGCGCGCCGCGCCGTGGCGCCGCCTTTTCCTCAAAGGCGGAGCGGTTCGATGTCGTATTCATGGCAGCCTCCTTTTGTCAGTCACCGGGCGAATCCACTTGCCCGACCTCATGTGCAGGCCGTAGACGGCGCATTTGAGCACATCCTCCGACAGATACATCACCAGATAGGTGGCCGGAACGCTCAGCCCAAGCACGAGGCCGGCCGCGACCGTCAGCGGAACGCCGATCAGGTAGAGCGAAACGCTGTCGACGATCAGGCCGAAGCGCGTATCTCCCCCGGCGCGGAAAATGCCGACCACGAGAATCAGCGGGATGTTGCGCAGAACCATCTCCAGCGCGTAAATCATCAGCACGGCGGCCGCATCGCTTCGCACCTGCGCCGAAACGCCGAACAGCGAGAGCAGCGGCGCGCGGGCAAGCAGCACGCCCCCGCCGATGACCACCGAAAAGCCGACCGTCAGCAGCAGATGGCGCTTGGCGCAGTCCTTCGCAGCCGCAAGGTCGCCCCGGCCGATCATGCCGCCGATCATCACCGCGCAGGAGGAGCACAGCCCCATAAACGCCACGCTCGTCAAATCCTCGATGGACTTGACGACGGTGATGGCGGCATACGCGCCCGTGCCCATATGCCCGAAGACGGCGCTGTAGACGAGGTTGCCCATCGCCCAGATCGTCTCATTGAGCAGCGCGGGCGCGCTCACCCGCGCATAGCTCTTGGCAAACGCGCCGTCGACGGCCAGCAGCCGGCGCAGCGGCGCTCGCAAAAGCGTTCCTCTGGCAAGGCCGCCTGCGTAGATGACCGCCGCGTTGACCGCCGCCGCGAGCGTGGAGGCGATGGCGGCGCCCGTCGCGCCCAGCGCCGGGAAGCCGCAAAGCCCGAAGATCAGCAGCGCGTTGA
Source organism: Clostridia bacterium (assembly GCA_030536875.1). Taxonomy (GTDB): domain Bacteria; phylum Bacillota; class Clostridia; order Christensenellales; family Aristaeellaceae; genus Ventricola. The sequence goes on along the minus strand of JAUNPI010000168.1, from coordinate 556 downwards.
ACGCCACATTGACCGCCACGGAGACCAGCGCGCCGGCAAACGGGATCATCACCCGCTGGGTGCCCTGCAGCAGCGTGCCCCCGCTTCTGGCCAGCGCCTGAAACGGATAGCTGAGCGCGATGACGCGCAGATAGGCCGCGCCGATGGCGACAGCCTCCGGATCGTTTGAAAAGAGGCCGACGATTCGCTCGGGCACAACCAGCGAGGCGGACATAAACGCCAGCGACACGGCGAGCGCCCCGCCGCCAAGCAGCCCATACGTCCTGTGAATGCCGGGGATATCGCCCGCGCCGAAGTACTGGGCAATGAACACGGAAGCGCCGCTGGAAAAGCCGAAGAGCACGATGGTGTAAAACCACGTCCACTTTCCCGCCATGCCCACGGCCGCCAGCGGCGTATCGCCCAGCGCCCCGATCATCAGCGTATCGATCAGCGTAAAGGACGAAAAGAGCAGATTTTGCAGCGTCACGGGCACGGCAATGGAAAGCATCGTCCGCATGAAGCCGCTCTTGCGGTTGGTCATAAAGCTTTTTATTCCTTCTGACTGTTTCTTCTG
>JAUNPI010000167.1 GCA_030536875.1 Clostridia bacterium | reverse complement strand
TCGTATGGAAAAGAAGAATACCGCGGTCGTGACGGTTGTGGGCAAGGACACCATCGGCATCATCGCGCGCGTGAGCGCGGCGCTGGCCCGAAACGACGCCAACATTCTGGACATCTCCCAGACCGTGCTCTCGGGCATGTTCAACATGATCATGATCGTGGATATCTCGCTGAGCCGTTTTGGCGCGCTTGAGGACGAGCTTGCGGAGCTGGGCGCGCAGCTCGGCCTTCAGATCCGCATTCAGCGCAGCGAGATTTTCGACGCGATGCACCGCATTTGAGTAAGCGCTTTGATGGAGGGACAGCATGATCAACACCTCTGAAATTCTTCAGACCGTGCGCATGATCACCGAGGAAAAGCTCGATATCCGCACGATCACGATGGGCATTTCGCTTTACGCCTGCGCGCATCCGGACAAGAAGACGCTCTACGCGAACATCTACGACCGGATCACCAAGCAGGCGGAGCATCTTGTGAAGACCGGCGAGGAGCTTGAGCGCGAGTTCGGCATCCCCATCGTCAACAAGCGCATTTCCGTGACGCCGGCCAGCCTGGTCGCCGCCGCCTGCGGCGATCCGGTCGTCGTCGCGCGCGCGATGGACGCCGCCGCCAAGGAAACCGGCGTCAACTACATCGGCGGCTACACCGCGCTGGTGCAAAAGGGGATGACCGCCTCCGACCGCGCGCTGATCGCCTCGCTGCCCGAGGCGCTCTCCACCACCGAGCGCGTCTGCTCGTCGGTCAACGTCGCCTCCACGCGCGCGGGCATCGACATGGACGCCGTGCGCCTGTGCGGCGAGGCGATCAAGGACATCGCCGAGGCTACGCGCGAGCAGGACGCGGCGGGCTGCATGAAGCTCGTCGTCTTTGCCAACGCTGTGGAGGACAACCCCTTTATGGCGGGCGCCTTCCACGGCCCGGGCGAGGGGGAATGCTGCATCAACGTGGGCATCTCCGGCCCCGGCGTCGTCAAGCATGCGCTCGAGAAGGAAGCCAAGGGGCAGCCGTTTGACGTCGTCGCCGAGACGATCAAGAAGACCGCCTTCAAGATCACGCGCGTGGGCCAGCTCATCGCCAAGGAGGCCTCCAGCCGGCTCAATGTGCCCTTCGGCATCGTCGACCTGTCGCTTGCGCCGACCCCGGCGATGGGCGACTCCGTGGCCCACATCCTCGAGGAGATGGGGCTCGAGGTCTGCGGCTGCCACGGAACGACGGCCGCGCTGGCGCTGCTCAACGACGCGGTCAAGAAGGGCGGCGTCATGGCCTCCAGCCACGTGGGCGGCCTGTCCGGCGCGTTTATCCCCGTCAGCGAGGACATCGGCATGATCAACGCCGCCGCGCGCGGGGCGCTGAGCCTTGAAAAGCTGGAGGCGATGACCTGCGTCTGCTCCGTCGGCCTCGACATGATCGCCGTGCCGGGCGACACGCCCGCCTCGACCATCGCCGCCATCATCGCCGACGAGGCCGCCATCGGCATGGTCAACAGCAAGACCACGGCCGTGCGCATCATTCCCGCCCCGGGCAAGACCGTGGGCGACGAGGTCGAGTTCGGCGGCCTGTTCGGGCGCGCGCCGATCATGCGCGTCAGCCCGTATTCCGCGGAGGCGTTCATCGCCCGCGGCGGGCGCATTCCCGCGCCGCTTCAGAGCCTCAAAAACTGACAGGGAGGAAGACCGATTCATGGAACAGGAACTCACTAGGGAGACCGTGGACCCTCGCTACACGTGGGATTTGACGCGAATCTTTGAGACGGACGAGGCGTGGGAGAAGGAGCTTGCCGCCGTGCGCGGGCTGGGCGAGAGCTTTGCTGGGCGCGCGGGCACGCTTAGCGCCGGGCGGCAGACCGTGCTCGAGGCCCTGAAGGCCTATATGGACCTCAGCGAGCGGATCACGAACGTGCATACCTACGCGATGATGAAGAGCAACGAGGACGGCTCCCGCGCCCAATATCAGGACATGTATAGCCGCGCGGCCACCGCCTACAACGAGATCATGGCCAAGTGCGCGTTCTTCGTGCCCGAGCTGCTTGCGCTTTCGCAGCAGGAGATGGAGGCGATGATCGCCGATCCGGCGTTCGCCGAATTTGACGTCTTCCTCGGCGACGTGCTGCGCGAGAAGCCCTATACGCTCTCGGTGCGCGAGGAGCGGCTGCTCGCGCAGGCCTCCGAGGTCTGCGGCGTGCCGGAGAGCGCGGCGGACATGCTGGCGATCGATCTGGATCTGGGCATGACCCGCGGGGAAGACGGCAAAAAGACGAAGCTCACCGACGCGCGCTTTCTTCCCCTGCTCGTCAGCACGGACAGGGCCGTGCGCAAGTCGGCCTATGTGGCCATGATGAACGGGCACAAGAAGATGGGCAACACCATCGCCGCGCTCTATGCCGGTCAGGTCAAGGCCGACCTGTTTGAGAGCGCCGCCCGCGGCTACAGGAGCCCGCGGCACGCGAGGCTTTACCACGACGCCGTCGACGAGAGCGTCTATGACAGCCTGATCGACGCCGTTCACGGCGGCATCGGAACGCTGGACGCGTATCTGCGCATCAAAAAGGAGCGCCTTGGGCTCTCCGTGCTCCACCTTTACGACCTCTATGCCGGCGAGGACGACGGCTTTGAGACGAAGATGGATATCGACGAGGCGTTCGCCACATTCCTTGAAGCGGTCGCCCCGCTCGGCGAGGACTATGTGCGCGACGCGTCGCGCGCGCTTGGCGAGTGCTGGATCGACGTCTATGAGACGAAGAACAAGCGCTCCGGCGCATACAGCTGCGGCAGCGTTCACCGCACGACGCCCTATGTGCTGCTCAACCACAAGAAGACGTACGACGGCCTTTCCACGCTCTGCCACGAGATGGGCCATGCGATGCACAGCTTCTATTCCAACGGGGCGCAGCCCTACGCCAAGGCGCATTACACGATCTTCGTGGCCGAGGTCGCCTCGACCTGCAACGAGATTCTGCTCTCGGAATACCTGCGCAAAAAGCACGCGGACGACCCCAAGGCGCAGGCCGCGCTGATCGGCTCGCTGCTCCAGCATTTCCGCACGACGGTTTTCCGCCAGACGATGTTTGCCGAGTTTGAGCACAAGGCGCACGTCATGGCGCAGGAGGGCAAGAGCCTGACCCAGGAGAGCCTGTCCCAGATGTATTATGAGCTCAACAAGCTCTATTACGGCGGCTCGTGCAAGGTGGACCGCGAGGTGGAGAGCGAGTGGATGCGCATCCCGCATTTCTACAGCCCGTATTACGTTTACAAGTATGCGACGGGCTTTTGCGCGGCGGTCGCGCTCGCGCGCGGCATCCTCAGCGGCGACCCCGAGAAGGTCGCGGCATACCGCACATTCCTCACGCTCGGCGGCAGCATGAAGCCGATTGAAGAGCTCAAGGTCGCGGGCGTCGACATGTCCGCCCCGCAGCCGGTCTGCGAGGCGCTGGATTACTTCGCGGAGCTGGTCATGGCCTACGGGCAGCTGGGAAAGGCGTGAGCGCCGTGATGCAGGGCTACGAGCTGGAGCGCGCCGTGCCCTTCATCGCCGCGGCGATGAGGAAGTACGGCATCCGGGCGGGGCAGGACGAGCTTGCCGCCTTCATCCGCCGCGCCGTCGAGGCCGACATGCGCTACATGCATGAGACCGGCGTGCTGACACAGGACGGGCTCATGGGCGAGGGCGAATACGACGAGGACGACGCGTTTGAGGCGCTCCTTAGCGCGCTTGCCGGCGAGGCGGCGGACGAGACGGAGCTAAACCGCACTACCCAGATGCTTGACGCCTATATGGAAGGCCAGAGCGCCTTTTTGGAAAACAGCGGCCTTTGCGGGTAATGCCGCCAAGGCCCTTTTGAGGGGTTGCCAATGGAACACATCGAACCCATCATCGCCCAGCAGAAGGACCGGGCGAAGCCGCCGACGGGGAAGGCGTTTTTGCTCGGCGTGGCGGGCATCGTGCTGCGGCTGGCCGTTTGCCAGTTGATGGTCAACGCGCTGATCATGCTGACGGGCGCGGGGCTGTTCAACGTCGCGTTTTACCTCTACGCCGTCTGGCTGCTGCTCAGCTTTATGCGCCGCACGGTCGCGGGCTATACCTACACGCTCAAGGAGACGACGCTGATCCTCCAGCGCCAGTCCGGAGACAGCACGACGGCGCTTGTGGAGATTCCGCTTGAGGCCATCCGCGCCGTGCGCCAGGTGGCGGCGGGCGAGCGGCTCCGCCTCTACTACCGGCAGGTGACGGCGGTCGACCCGAAGAGCGCGCCCGGCGGGCGCATGCGCCTTGCGTTTGCGCTCAGCCTTTTTTCCGCGCGCATGGCTCGCCTTGCCGCGGGGAAACGGGCGGGCGAGGCCGTCGGCTATGTCGTGGTCTACGAGGAGGGCGGGCAGCTTCGCGCATGCACGTTCAGGCCGGACGAGGACTTCCTTGCCGCGCTTGGGGACGCCGTCGGGGAGCGCTTTTGCGCCGATGACCGCGAGGCGTTCCGCGGGATGAGCACGCTCTATGCCCGGGCGCTCAAGCGCGCGTTCCCGGCGCAGTATCCGACCGTCGACCCGCTGGTCGACGAGCGGGAATTGGAGGCTGCGCGCGCCGAGGTTCACGCGCGGCGGGAACAGCGGCGCGCCAAAGCGGCGCAGAGCGCGGAGCCAAAGGGGGAACGGGCAGCCGCGCCGGAGGGAACGGCCAAACGCCGCAGGGCGCATGCCGGACAGGACAAGAAGACGGGGAAGCGGGAGCAAGACGAATGAAGTACACGACGATTCTGTTTGACCTTGACGGCACGCTCACGCGTTCGGAGGAGGGCATCACCACGACCGCGCTTTACGCCGCGGAAAAGCTCGGCTTTTCGGGCTTTACCAAGGAGCAGTTTAAGGCGTTTATCGGCCCGCCGCTGCACGATTCCTTCAAGCGGATTGTGGGGATGACCGACGAGCAGGCTCAGCGCGCCATCGATCTGTATCACGAGCGGTTTGACCGAGTCGGCTGGTCGGAAAACGAGGTCTATGCCGGCATACCGGCGCTGCTGCGCAGCCTGCGGAAAAACGGGGCGAAGGCGGCCATTGTCACCGCGAAGCCGCAGGTCTTCGCCGAGCGCAT
>JAUNPI010000166.1 GCA_030536875.1 Clostridia bacterium | reverse complement strand
GCATGGCGTTCTGCAAGAAACGCTGCAAGGTGGTTGCTGAGAAAATTTAGAATCGTCAGATGCAAGATATGCGCTGCTCAAGAGACCATCCCAAGAATTGTGTGAACCTTCAAGCTGGTGTAGAATAAAAAGTATCAGTTTGGAGGCTTATGAGCATGTCGAGAAAGAACCGAACTCCGGAAGAAAACGCGCGGCGCGCCAAGATTCGCGAGCTGCTGCAGGAAGCCAACATCAGCAGCATGGCGGATATTCAAAGCCTGTTTAGGGAAACCATCGCAGAATTTATAGAGAACTCCTCTGTGGTGGTTGGTTGTTGGTTCTTCTATCTTACCACAGTTGCGTTCTCTTTTCTTTAGCCCTGTGTTACCTATGTATTGTACCTTAACAGAGCCGAACGGAAATATTTTGAAGCGGGGTTGAAATCAGAACCAAATTTTGCTATACTGTTCGAGAGTTTTTTGGAAACGGGCGAGGGCGCCCGTTTTCTTTAGGGCTGCGCAGGCAGACGCACAGATCGGACGGGGAGGATCAGCAAATGAAGAAAATCGGCTTTGACAGCGCAAAGTACATTCGCCTCCAATCGGAAAAGATTCGCGAGCGCATCGAGCAATTCGGCGGGAAGCTCTATCTCGAATTCGGCGGCAAGCTCTTTGACGACTATCACGCCTCGCGCGTGCTGCCGGGGTTCGCGCCGGACAACAAGATCAAGATGCTCCTGGAGCTCAAGGATCAGGCGGAGATCGTCATCGCCATCAACGCAAACGACATCGAAAAGAACAAGCATCGCGGCGATTTGGGCATCACCTATGATACGGACGTCATGCGCCTGATCGACGTCTTCCGCGGGTTCGGGCTCTATGTGGGCTCCATTGCGCTCACGCAGTTTGCCGATCAGCCCTCCGCCGTCATCTTTGAAAAGCGGATGACCGCGCTGGGCCTGCGCGTCTATCGCCATTACGTCATCCCCAATTATCCTTCCGATCTTCGCCTCGTCGTCAGCGACGACGGCTACGGGCGCAACGATTACATCGAGACCACGCGCTCGCTCGTCGTGGTGACCGCGCCCGGACCGGGCAGCGGCAAGATGGCGACCTGCCTTTCCCAGCTCTACCACGAGCACAAGCGCGGCGTCAAAGCCGGATACGCCAAGTTTGAAACCTTTCCGATTTGGAATTTGCCGCTCAAGCATCCCGTCAACCTCGCCTACGAGGCGGCGACGGCGGACCTCAACGACGTCAACATGATCGACCCCTTCCATTTGGAGGCCTACGGGCTCACGACGGTCAACTACAACCGCGATATCGAGATCTTCCCCGTGCTGCGCACGATCTTTGAGCGCATCGACGGCAAGTGCCCCTACAAGAGCCCGACGGACATGGGCGTCAACATGGTGGGCTTTTCGATCGTCGACGACGAAGCCTGCTGCGAGGCCTCGCGCCAGGAGGTCATCCGCCGCTATTTTAAGGCGGCGTGCCTGAGGCGTCAGGGCCTTTCCGGCGGAGAGGAGCTGCATAAGATCGAGCTGCTCATGAGCACGCTAGGCATCGAACCGGAGATGCACGACGTCGTGCCCGCCGCGCTGGAGGTCGCCAAGCGCACGGGCAAACCCGCGGCGGCGATCGGCCTGCCGGACGGCTCCGTCGTCACCGGGCGAACCACGGATCTCTTTGGCCCGTCCTCGGCGGCCATGCTCAACGCGCTCAAGGCGCTGGCGGGGATCGACGACGCCGTCAACCTGATCTCCCCGACGGTCATCGGCACCATCCAGACGCTCAAAACCGACTATATGAAGAGCCAGAACCCGAGGCTGCATACGGACGAGATGCTCGTCGCGCTGGCCATCAGCGCCGCCAGCGACGAGAATGCCATGCGCGCCATGCAGAAGCTTGGAGAGCTTTCCGGCTGCGACGTCCATTCCACGGTCATCCTCTCCACGGTGGACGACAGCGTCTTCAAGCGCCTTGGCATGAATGTGACATGCGAGCCGAGCTACGAGAAGAACAATCTCTATCATAAATGACAAGACGGGCGCTTTTTCCGGTGTCGTTCCGGGGAAGGCGCTTGTTTTAATGAAACAGAGGAACACTCTTTCAGTTTTTGATTGATTTAATTGTGAATATGGTAAAAATTGAAGGATTTCAAAACAAAATTGCCAAATTGGTGCTTGCAATCTGGCATGGCAGTGCTATAATGTGAGGGTATTGTTTTTTAAAAAGCAAGCGTTCAACGCGTCGGTTCAGGAAAACGACAGAGAGGCGGAGGCATCATGCATACCAAGTTTATTTTTGTGACGGGCGGCGTCGTCTCTTCGCTGGGGAAGGGCATCACCGCGGCGTCCCTCGGGCGTCTGCTCAAGTGCAGAGGGCTCAAGGTCTCGATTCAGAAGTTCGACCCCTATATCAACGTCGACCCGGGGACGATGAACCCCTACCAGCACGGCGAGGTCTTTGTCACCGACGACGGCGCGGAGACCGACCTCGATCTGGGGCACTATGAGCGCTTCATCGACGAATCGCTGACGCAGGCGGCGAACGTGACCAGCGGGCGCGTGTATTTCACCGTCATTTCCCGCGAGCGCAGGGGCGAGTACCTCGGCGCGACCATTCAGGTCATTCCGCACATAACAAACGAGATCAAACGCCGCATGCTGGAAGTCTCCCTGAGCGAAAACGCGCCGGACGTGGTGATCACCGAAATCGGCGGCACCGTCGGCGACATCGAAAGCCTGCCGTTTTTGGAAGCCGCGCGCCAGCTGCGCGCCGAAGTCGGGCGCGAAAACGTGCTCTATATCCATGTGACGCTCGTGCCCTATATCTCCGCCGCCGGGGAGCTCAAAACCAAGCCGACCCAGCACTCCGTCAAGGAGCTGACCGGGCTGGGCATTCAGCCGGACATCATCGTCTGCCGCAGCGAGCAGCCGATTCCGCGCGACGTCCGCGCCAAGATCGGCCTGTTCTGCAACATCTCGGGCGACTGCGTGTTTGAAAACCTCAATGCGAAGAGCATCTACGAGGTGCCGCTCATGATGCACGAGGAGGGGCTGGACGCCTGCGTCTGCCGCCTGCTGGGGATCGACGCGGGGGACGCCGACCTGACGGAGTGGAAAGAGATGGTGAGGCGGCTGCTCGATCCGGTGCGGGAGACGCGCATCGCCGTGGTCGGCAAGTATGTGGAGCTGCCGGACGCCTATCTCTCCATCGTCGAGGCGCTGCGCCACGGCGGCATCTATCACCATGCGCGGGTGAACATCGAGTGGGTTTCCGCCGAGGAGGTGACGCCCGAGAACGCGCGGGAGAAGCTGGGAGGCTGCGCGGGCGTTCTCGTGCCCGGCGGATTTGGCTCCCGCGGGCTGGAGGGCAAAATCGCCGCCGTGCAGTATGCCAGAGAGAACGGCGTGCCGTTTCTGGGCATCTGCCTGGGCATGCAGATGGCGGTCGTCGAGTATGCCCGCCATGTGCTCGGGCTCACCGGGGCGCACACCAGCGAGGTCGACCCCAACACGACGTACCCGGTCATCGACCTCATGCCCGACCAGCAGAATGTGGACGAGAAGGGCGGGACGATGCGCTTGGGGCAGTATCCCTGCCGCCTTGCGCCGGGAAGCCGCGCCTATGCGGCCTATGGGGAGGAGCTGATCTTCGAGCGCCATCGCCACCGCTATGAATTCAACAACGTCTATCGCAGCAAATTTGCGGATGCGGGCATGCGGATAGCCGGCGTCAACCCGGATCGCGGCCTCGTGGAGATTGTGGAGCTGCCGGAGCATCCGTGGTTTGTCGGCGTGCAGTACCACCCGGAGCTCAAGAGCCGCCCCAATCGCCCCCATCCGCTGTTCAGGGATTTTGTGGGCGCTGCGCTGGCGTATGGCAAGGAATAGAAGAAAGCGCATGGAAGAGAATGCCGCGCTTTGACACGGAGGTGTGCCGAAGATGAGGGAAGAATATGGGTGCCGCTTGGTGATCGCCGCGCCGCAGCCGGTCGCCGAGAAGCTGCGCGCACTGTTTGCACAGGCCGGGATGGCGCCGCAGGCCGTCTGTCACACGGGGGAGGAGGCCGTTCTGGCCGTGGGAGACGAGGGAGCGCTGCTGCTGACGACGTGGCGCCTGCCGGATATGAGCGGCGGAGAGCTGGCGCGCCGCATCGGACAGGCGAGCGACGTGCTGATGATCGTCCCGCAGGGCTTTGAGGGGGAGAGCGGACTGAATGTCGTCACGCTGCAAAACCCGGTGAGCCAAGAGGCGCTTGTTCAGTCCGTCCGCGTGATGGAGCATTGCCGCACGCGCATGGGCGAGCTTCGCGAGTGCGCGACCGAGCTCCGGCGCAGGCTGGAGGAGCGCAAGATCGTCGAGCAGGCAAAGGGGCGGCTCATGGAACGGTTGGGCCTGAGCGAGGCGGAGGCGCATCATCGCATGCAGAAGCAGAGCATGGATTCCGGACGCAGGCTCATCGACGTGGCGCAGGAGATCCTTTCCGCCGCGCAGATGGCGGGGTAAGCGCAGAAAACCGGATATTGCCCAGCGGGGCCGGACGGCGGACAGAGCCGTCCGGCCCGTCTTTTTTGGCCCTGTTTTTTGAGGCGGGGGCGCAAATGGATCACCCGGTGCGAGGGCGCGCTTGGCCGAAGACCAAACGAAGGACGGGTGTAATGTGAAGTCGTTCAAATGTGAGGCGGAAAGGTGGCCTTTTGCGCGCGGGTGTGGTATACTGGATGCAGTCATGGAGACGGATGGGAAAAACATCACAAAATTTTGAAAAAGATGAAACAAAATAGGACATTGGCTCGTCTAATAGACAGGAGACTATGGGCGGAGTGTGTCAAACGCGCCCCAGAGCCAGTCAGGAGGAGGACACAATGGATCAAAAGAGACGGATGACCGCGTGGATGCTGAGCGTTGCGATGCTGTTTGCGCCGCTCGCGGCGCGCGCGGAGGGGACGGAGCCCCAAGCAGCTACGCCCAGCGAGCCGCAAAGCAGCGCGACAGCGGAGCCTACGCCGGAGCCCACCCCTGATTCGGAAAAACCGAACGAAAACCCGGCGGATACGCCGAATGAGGACCCCGCGCAGGAGCCGAATGCAGTGCC
>JAUNPI010000014.1:22648-28864 GCA_030536875.1 Clostridia bacterium | reverse complement strand
CAAAATAAGAAAAAAATTTAATCAGAATCAAAGAGCAAGTGGCAAACTCCGGAGGGCTGAATGGCAAAAAGCAAGAACAGCAAGAACGATATTTTAGTACAACAGACCGGGCAACTCGTTACGGCGGAAAACGGCACACAGTATTTTGTATGTGGGAATACCCGTATTAAAATCTCCGAACACTTTGCCGCAGGGGGCAAGCCCCTTGGCGATTTGATTGTTGATGTAGTCCGGCATACAGCGAAAAAAAAGGCTTCCGCATAAGACCACATCGTTGATAAACACCCACGCTTATGATATAATTGCTATAGAGCAAAAGTATTGTAAGCGTGGGTTGTTTCGTTTAGAAAAGGAGGATTTTTTACGGTGAAACAACCTTACAATACTACGATTTACAACACAGCACTTTATTTGAGATTGAGCCGGGACGATGAAAACTACGGCGACAGCGTGAGCATTGAAACACAGCGGACGATTTTGCAACAGTACGCAAAGGAACAGGGGCTTCATGTGGTCGGGGAATATGTAGACGACGGCTGGAGCGGGACAAACTTTGAACGCCCGGATTTTCAGCGCATGATGGACGATGTGGACACTGGAAAAGTAAACTGCATTGTCACGAAAGACCTGTCCCGTTTCGGGCGGGAACACGTGATGATGGACTACTATCTGGAATTTCTGTTCCCGGAAAAACGGGTGCGGTACATCGCCGTTGCGGAGAACGAGGACACAGAGAAAGGGCTTTCCGATTTCGTACCTTTCAAAAACCTGTTCAATGAATGGTTTGCCAAAGATACGAGCCGCAAGGTAAAGACCGCTTTCAAAGCGAAGTTTGCCGCCGGACAGCGTATCGGCGCATACGCCCCTATCGGGTACAGGAAACACCCGGAAATCAAAAACAAGCTGATAATCGACGAGGAAACCCGCTGGATCGTGGAGAAGATTTTTGACCTTGCCTTTCATGGCAGAGGGGCGGCCAGTATCACAAGAATACTGATTGCGGAAAAAGTACCCACGCCGGGATTTATCAACTTCCAGCGTGACGGGACTTTCGCAAACATCTATGCGGGTGCGCCGGAGGAAAAAAGCTACGCATGGACGATAGCGCAGGTCAAGAGCATTATGAAAGATGAAACCTATATCGGCCATACAATCCACTACCGGGAAACAAACATTTCCTTTAAGAACAAACGGAGGATACGCAAGCCACAAAACGAATGGGTGCGGGTGGAGAACACACAGGAGCCGATTATCAGCGAACAGGTTTTCCAGCAGGTACAGGAACAGATAGCAAGCCGCCGACGGGAACGCAAGAACGGCACGACGCAGATTTTTGCGGGACTGATAAAGTGCGCGGATTGCGGCTGGTCGCTGGCCTACGGGGAGAACAGGCAGAACAGCAAGCCCTATGGTTACTATCATTGTAGCAAGAACGGTCAAGGCACACGCCAATGCTCCATGCACTATATCCGCTATGATGTGCTTTACGCCTATGTCCTTTCCCGTCTGCAATACTGGTCGGGGCTGGTACAGCATAATGAAGAACGGCTCTTGAAGCGGCTGTTAAACGCCAATGACAAGGGACAGGCCGCCGCAAGAAAGAAGCAGGCCGCCGAACTGAAAAAGGCAGAGAAGCGGAAATCCGAAGTTGATACCCTGTTTACTCGGATGTATGAGGACTGGGCGGCGGGGCGTATCACGGAATACAACTTCTCTATGCTGTCCGGGAAGTACCAAAGCGAACAGGCTGAACTGGACGCAAAGATTGAACAGCTTCAATCCGCTATCGCCACTGAAAGCCAGAACGCCGCAGACGCAGAAAAATGGATTGCCTTGATGAAAGAGTGCGTCAATCCAACGGAACTGACCGCCGAACTTTTGAATACGCTGATTGAAAAAATCGTTGTCCATGAAGCGGTCAAAGGTGAGGACGGAAGCCGGGAACAGGAGGTAGAAATCTTCTACCGCTTTATCGGCAAAATTGATTGAATGATACCAATATCTTTAACTATGTGATACCGGGCAGGGATGCCCAGATATCGGGCTGCTGCCGGAGCTGTCGGCCGTATTGGGCATCTCGATCGACGAGCTGTTTGAGCGCTCGCAGGAGCAGCACATCCGGCGCATTGAGGCGATGGTGGAGCGGGAGCCGATGCTCAGCCGCGCGGATTTTGACTATGCGATGGCCCGCGCGCAGGAGGGGACGAGGACCGAGGGCTATAAGGGCCGGTGCCTTACGCTGCTTAGCGATCTGTGTATGCACAGGTCCCGCGGCTACGCGGAGATGGCGGCGGATTACGCGCGGCAGGCGCTGGAGGTGGAGCCCGGCAAGAAGGAGAATCATTCTCTGCTGGGCATGGCGAGCGGCGGCGCGCTGTGGGATTGGTGCTGCACCAACCACACGCGGCTGATCGATTACTACAAGGACTTTGTGAAGAGAAATCCCGGATATGCGCCGGGCTTCATGCGGCTGGCGGACAACCTCATCGAGGATGGGCGGCTGGATGAGGCGCGCGAGGCCGTGGAGGGCATGCGCCGCGCGCAGGGCGATACCTATCATGTGCCGATGTATCTGGGCTGGATCGCGCAGCGGGCGGGTGACGCCGAGGAGGCCGAAAGGCTCTGGAATCAGATGACCGAGGACTATGCGGACATTTGGTTCGCGTGGGCAGTGCGCGCGGATGCTTACGCGAAGAAAGCGCGCTATCCGGAGGCCATTGCGGCCTACCGCCGCGCCGTCGCCCTGCAAAAGCCGCCGCGCTTTACGGACAACGAGGACAGCATCGCCCAGATTTGCATGCTCTGCGGGGATGTGGACGGGGCGATTGAGGCGTATGAGCAGGTGGTTGAAATCATGCGAGAGGATTGGGGGATGACTGAAGGCGAAACCGTCGAGGGGTATAAGCAGAATATTGCCCAGCTCAAGGCGGGGAAGAGGACGGACATTGCAATGAACCTGAATTCAGGAAGTCTGTGTATGGTCAATCCAAGCGAATAATCGAATCGAACCGAGATAAGTATTCTTCGCTCGGATTATGCGTAACAACAACTCTTGTGATCTTATTTAAAGAAAAGATGAATTCCTCTATTTCTTTTGCAGTTTTGCGATCAAGACCGGCGGCGGGCTCGTCCAGCAACAAAATCTGAGGCTTTTTGCATAGAGCCCTCGCTAAGCCAACGCGTTGGCGCTCTCCGCCCGAAAGGGTATCGCCGAGATCCCCCACGCGACGATCGGCTACGCTAGTGGAGAAATCGCGAAGGCAAACAGCCGTTAGAAGGCGAAGATACTCTTCATCTGTTAAAGCGGGGCCAAACAACTCAATGTTTTCTCGCAGCGTATCATTCAGCAAGAATGGCTTTTGACATAGAACCGCCATATGTTGATAGAGTTCGTCTTGAGAAATGCACCTTATATCAATCCCGTCATAAAGAAGTCTTCCGGTTTGTGGAATGAGATTTTTTTGCAGAATATGGAGCAGTGTCGTTTTTCCACTGCCACTGCTTCCGACAATTGCATAACAACCGCCTGCCGCCAATGAAAAACTTAAGTTTTTAATGATAGGCTTCGTGTCGGTGTAAGCAAAAGAGATCTGCTCGGCCGTCACTTCGGGTGCTGCGGTGGCTAAATGCTCCGTTGGCTTTTCGTTTGGATGGCTGAGCGCTTCGTTTGTCCGATCTATGATCACTTGAGCAGAACGCAGCGTAGCTAGTTTTTGAACAAACGTTTGCGTGCATCCAATGCAGTAGCTAATCAGATTTAAGGAAAGAAGCATGGCGCCCGGCGTTGAACTTCCTTTTGATATGAGCAGGCCCACAAAGCAGACAACGCCAAGCATAGAAAGCGAAAGGATAAGTTGACTGGAATGAAAAGATATCCAAAGCGTGAGACGGTTTGCGTTGAAAGCATGGTAAGTTTGATTTCTTGCATAAGAGAGTCTGTTGCAGAATGCGTCAACTGCTCCTGATCTCTTAATGATATCATAGCCATTTATCGTTTGGGATAATTCATGATAATAGCGTTCATTGGCTTGTGACATATCGTTTCTTGAACGATCCAGCGATGGATGAAAAACTTTACCCATCCATAATGAAGCAAGCGCAGACAATATTCCCCATATGGCGAGGTAAGGATGAACCGCTGTCAACAAAAGCAGAGCGAAGAGCGTTGCGGAAAAATATTGGACGGTTTCACAAATTGCGCTAAAGCAATCTGAGTAGAGCATGTCCTGATCGTGATAAAGAAGATTGATTTGATCGCTTGGATTGCGATCCACATAACCCGGCATGTGTGCTAGATGAGACAGCAGCTCCGTTGTGCAGGTATAGGATGACGCGTTTGAAAAAGCCAATCGTGCAGCTTGCGCTGCAAATTCAGCAAGCATGGATACCAAAAAAAGAATGAGCGAGAATAGGATTGCTTTGCTGATAGCGCTTTGGTCGATCAATGCGGAATCAAGCAAACGTCCCATTTGCGCACTAAAAGCAATGGATGAAATCGACTGTACAACGCCCAAAGATACGCCGCACCATAAACGTAATTTTTGTTTTTTCACGCAAGACCGCACATGATTATTCATGAGGAATCCCCTTTCTAACCACCTGCATATCAATGAAACCGGTTATAAGCGAAGCATAGTCTAAAACGGAATCATGAGTTGCGATTATACGCGTTATTCCTTTCATCTCAAAGAGCATTTTCAACATGGACTGTGCAGAAGCGTGATCCAAGGCGCTTGTGGGTTCATCAATAAGCAGGATTTTTGTACCCTGAGCTAATGCGCGCGCTATTGCCACCCTTTTTTGTTCCCCACCGGACAAAGAATTCTTGATGGTATGATCGCCGACACGAGCTCCCACCTTCTGGAGTCCTGTTATTTTCAGAATGTTGCTGTATTTTTCCATAGAAATGTTTTGAGCCCGGCCGAAACGTATGTTATCATGCAATGTGGAATCAAAGATCACTGGCGACTGCTCGATATAAGACATGACCGAGCCTACCATTTCTTCGCTCCAATGATCAAGTTTATTCCCCGAAAGCAGAACATCGCCGTTTGATGCCTGCTCTAAACCGCAGAGAAGCTTCAGTAACGTTGTTTTTCCGCTGCCACTCTCACCTGTGATAACATAACATCCACCCTCTTCGAAAGAATAAGAAAATCCTTTAAAAAGGAAGGCGTCTTTGTAGCACATCGAGAGATTTTGACATTGAAGTTGTGGGGAAATGACATCCGATTCATTTTGTAAAGGCGGCTTACCGGATTCATCCTCTGTGTATTGCTCCACTTTTTCAAGAATGCTTTTTGCAGAACGACGAGTGAGGGAATGCTCGAAAAAGCTGCTGAGGCTATTTCTGTATTGGTCATATAAGCGATAAGCGACAAGAATACTGCCTATACTGAGCAGACCTTTAGCGGATAAAATGACGCCGGCAAAACAAATGAGCATCTGAAAAAGCATGCCTATATAGCCGCTCGAAAAAAACGAAATATACTGGACAAAATCAACTTTGAAACGAGCCTTGATACGTGTTAGGATGGTCTTATTGACTTTGGCTACATAATCATCAATTTTTCCGCTTGCCCTAATGTCCTTTAATCCATTTACAGATTCTTGAATTCTTCTAATCGCCTCTTCATTGCAATGCGAATCGTTCATTCTGCATTCTTCCAACAAGGGAACAAAAGCTTTTGACGTGAAATAAGCGATAGCCGCACCCAACAACATCAACGGGGTTAACCAAGGAGATAGAATTCCAACGCCCATAAAAGCGCACAACACGATTGCGCTATCTTGAATAAGCAGAGGAAGGACGTTATCATAAAATACGCGTATTGAAGAAATATCTTGTGTAAGTATATTGAGATAGACGCTCTGCTCTTTTTTCCTAAAATCACTGGTCTTTTGGGTGAACATTGTTTGAATCACATGAGAAGAACGGATGTCTGCGCATGTGCTCGCATATTGGAGATTACAATTTCTACCCCATATCGAGAATGCCCATGTTAGAACAAAACACGCGGCGGCCATCCCCGCTGGGATCAAGTCAGTCTTCGTTGTGCCAGTCAGAACACGATCAAACAAATAACCAAGCAAAAGGGTTGCTCCAGCAGAACAGATAGCAGAGAGGATATACAGTATGCTGGATGTGAGCAGATGCTTTTTCATGATAACCCCCACGTATAAACGAATGCCAGACTGTTCGGAACGCTTCGCAAA
>JAUNPI010000014.1:13855-22638 GCA_030536875.1 Clostridia bacterium | reverse complement strand
AAGAAGAAACGCTTCGGAAGAAGAAAAGACCAGATCAATAACAATCGCGGCGCTCAAATGCCATGAGCGCCGCGATCGATTGGAAGGCTCTGTCAATGCCCGGCCATCGGGATGTTCAATTGATCATCCTGCGCGCCTTTTCTCCGCTTGGCGGCGGCGCGATTTTCGAGGACGGAGGCGAAGGGATCGTCCTCCTGCGGCTGATCGTCCTCCAGAAGGCCGTCGGAGCGGAGCATGTCGCGCAGCACGTCCATCTCGCTTTCCAGATCGATGAAGCGGTATTCATCCAGCGCCTCGACCTGCTTGAGGAAGGCCTTGTCGATGACGGCGATCGCCTCGGAGATTCGGGTGCGGATTTCGATGGCCTTGGGGGTGCTGGCGGTGTTTTCCAGCTTTGCGCGCGCGTCGAGCAGATGCAGCGTCGTAGGCAGATAATAGCGCAGGAACGTGCGCAGCTGAGGCGGCAGCTGGGGGCGCTGCTCCAGGATGGAGAGAATCTGCTCGCAGCTGCGCTCGATGGAATCGATCTGCGCGGAAAGCTCGACATCGGCAATCAGGTCGTTGGCGCGACGGATGCGGCGCAGCGCATCCTTCCCTTCGCGGATGACGTCGCCGACGCTTGCATCGCTGGAGATGGGGGCGGCTTTGGGCTCGGAAGCGGGCGACTCCGACGGGCGGACGCGGCCGGCGGAGGTCTCCGTCTTCGCCCATTGACGCTCGACATCGCTGTCGTCGGTGACGGTGCATTCGTCGTCCTGATAGGTATGGCCCGAACGGCGGCTGCGTTTGGCGGCGCGGCTGCGCACGTGGACGCCGTCGCGGTCGATGTCCACATCCCAGCTCAGAGGGGCTTCCTGCTCGTCCGGCTGTTCGGCGGCAGCCTTTTCCAGCGCATGGAAGATCAGGTAGACGGCGAGCGGGCCAAACGGGCCCCCGACGGAGAGGGAGAGCAGGTACCACGCCCAGCGCGGCAGATAGTCGAGTTTGCGGAGCAAACGTTTGGCTTTGATCATAGCGATATACCTCCGGGCCCAAAAGGCCCCGAAAAGATGGTGATCCATCCGTTGTCGATAACGGCTCTATTATACCATATCAGAGGAGATGTGTCATCCCTAGAGGAAAGATTTTAGGAGAAATTCGAGCGCCTAAACGGCGAATCCGGCGGCGCTCAATCGGAGGACTGGCGGCGGCGGATTCGCTCAAACAAAGGGCGCTTTTCCTCCCGGCGGACGGCGGCGGCGGGGGGTTCGGTCGTCTTGGTTGGCACAGGGCGGGCGATATAGCGGCGAATGTCGCCGACGACATAGCGTATATCCGCGAAGAATCCGTCAAAGATGCCCGTTCGCAGGAAATTGACCGCGGCGATCCAGATGATCGGGGCGACGACCAGACCCGTTACGCCCGCCAGCTGCATGCCGGCGTACATCGAAAAGAGCATTTGCAGCGAGGAAAAGCCCGTTGCGCCGCCGAGCACGCGCGGCTCGAAGATGCGCCTGATGATATAGAGGATAGCGTAGAGCAAAAGCAGCTGCGCGCCCATCGTAAAAAAGCCGAGGACGAGGCAGATGGCGCCCCAGGGCACCAGCACGGTACCCGCGCCGAAGAAGGGGATGAAATCCAGAAAGGCGAGAACCAGCGCGATGGGCAGCGGATACGGCACGCCGATGATGAAAAATGCGGTTAAAATGATCGCCATATCCACCAGCGCGAAGATCAGCTGCGAGCGGAAAAAGCCCAGCACGGCTGTGCGGAAGCTGTGGCCCATGAGCCGAACCGAGTTTTTGCCCTTGGAGCCGAGATAACCGTAAATATTTTCACGAAGGTTGGGAAAGTCCGTGGTGATGATACAGCTGGCGAGCACCAAGACGGTTAAGAAGATCACGAACTCCGGCAGCGCCATCGCGATATTGCTGGTGATGCCTACGGCGGAGCCGATTGCGCCGGAGAGCAGGCGGCGCAGCCAGTCCCACGCGCTGGAAAGCAGATCAAACAGTTCCGTGCGCAGGGAATCGTACTCCGGAGGCAGGTTGACCAGCACCTGCTGCAGGGAGCTGATCAGCTGGTTGTAGACGCTTTGCAGCTGCGTGAGGATGGAGGGAACGGCCTTGGCCAGCTCGATCACCTGGGTCACCACCTGGCTGGCAAAGCCTAGGCACAGACCGAAGAGCACCGCGTAGAACACGAGCACAAGGATGTAGGAGAACAGCTTGCGCGTAAATCGCATTCGCTTTTGAAGCACTTGAATGACGGGGTTGAAGATCCATGCCATGATAAACGCCAGCAGAAAGGGCATCAGGATGTTCAGAATGGGGCCGCCGAGGATGAAGCATCCGCCGGCGAACAGAGCAAAGACCACAAGCTCAACGACGAGCCGGACGTATGTTTTTTTCCGTTCTTCTTCCATAGCTGTGCATGCTCCTTGACAAAGAATGTCATTCTAATCGTATGCGACAGGGGCTGGGCAACATTACAGGGCAGGTTCGGGCAGGCCGAGCGCCTCGTGAAGCAGGCGGACATTCTGCTCGGTCTGGATGACGATGCCGTCGGAACCGTAGCGCCAGTAGCCTTCAAAGGGGACGCCGATCTGGTTGACCTGAACGCCGCGCAGCCACAGCGCGTCGAGCAGCAGCTTGACCTGTTCTCCTGCGCTGAGCGAGGAGCGCCACGCGTGCTTGAGGCTCTCGAAGACGTTCATGAGCTTGGCGGCGGTCATGTGGCGCGTCGATTGAACCATTGCCGCCATCAGCTTGTTCTGGCGCTGGCCGCGGCCGATGTCGTTGTCCAGCGCGCGGCAGCGGGCGTAGCAGAGCGCCTGTGCGCCGTTGAGGTGGCAGAGCCCTTCGGAGAGCGGGGAATCCGGATAGGCGCCGATCGTCCTGTCGATGTAGGAGGCCTCCTTCGAGGTCAGCTCCACCTCTGCGCCGCCGATCGCGTCGACCAACTCGATGACCGTCGTAAAGTTGACGCGGAACCAGCCGTCGATCTGGAGGTCGAAGTCCTGCTCCAGCGCCTGAACGAGCGCGTCCTCTCCGCTGGTGCGCACGATGGTGTTGATCTTCACGTCGTTGCCCTTTGCGCTCTTGATGATCATGTCGCGGGCAAAGGTGACGGTTGAAATGGTGCTGTTTGTGAAATCGATCTGCGCGAGCATCATGACGTCGCTTCGCCCCGTCTCGTCGAGCGAGCCGTAATTGTCCATGCCCAGCACGAGGAAGGTCTTCGTTCCCTTGGGATGGAGCACGAGGATCAGAAGGATGAGGAGGACGGCGAGAATCAGCGCCACGCGCAGCGCCTTATGGCGGGAGAGGAACGCGCGGACACGGGCGAGGGGATGCTGCGAAGCTGACATGGACAGGACTCCTTTAATGCGATCAAAAATGAAGGACAACATGTGAAAAAGCGACCATAAAAACCCAAAGATAAACATAGCATAAGACGGGAGAAAAATCAAGCGGTCGCGGCGGATAGAGAGCCCAAACAGGCGAATTTGCGGTAAATTTCTTTTTTCGTCGGGATGGCTTGCGAAAGAGAAGACTTTCGTGTATAATAAAAACGATATGGATTTTTGCGCGAGGTTCTCTCACGCCCTCGCTCAAGATAGATTCGCCGACGGGATGACCTCCGCTTGGCGGGCAAATAGGTATTCATATGCAAAAGCGCTTGTTTCCATGCGCTCTGTTTTTGATGGAATTGAAACAACACAGCGACGTGAACGTCGATGAACAATCGATGAATAAGAGAAAGGAAATTGTTGTGACGGACAACGAGAACAAAAATTATCGGAATCCTCAGAATCCTCAGGATACCCCCCATGTGAGCGGCGAGAACGCGGGCGTCGCAGTGCCCCGCCGGACGCCCAGGAGGAAGAGCGAGCAGGCGGGCCAAGGCCCGGCTGTGCGGGCGCCCAGAGCGCCCAGAGCGCCGCGCGCGGCGGCAAGGCCGCAGCAGACGCAGACCCAGCAGGATGAGGCCGTGCGCACCGCCCGACGCCGTCCGGCGACGCCGAAGACCGCGCAGGCGGCCAACGAAACCGCCGCCGCGCAGGCGTTCGCGCAGAAGACGAGGACGCCCAGGACGCCCCGAGCGCGCCAAGGCGCGCCGCGGGCGAGCGCCCAGGCGCAGGCGGCCCAAGCGCCGCGCGCTTTGGCGAATGCCGCGCAGGGCAGCGCCGAAAAATCGCAGCGCGCCAAGCGCCCCCAGGTGGGACGCAGGCGCGTGACGCCGCCTATTTTGCAGGAGGAGAAGCCCTGCATTTCCCAGACGCTCCAGCTTGTGGGCAAAAAGCCCCCGACGATGCGTTCCCGCGCGAGCGCGCATCCGGTGCGCGGCGCGCTGCGCATGATCCCGCTGGGCGGCATGTGCGAGATCGGCAAGAACATGACGGCCTATGAGTACGGCAGCGACATCATCATCGTCGACTGCGGTCAGATCTTCCCGGACGAGACGATGCCGGGCGTGGACGCCGTCATTCCGGATTTCACGTACGTGCTCCAAAACCGCGACCGCGTGCGCGGCATCTTCATCACGCATGGCCACGAGGATCACATCGGCGGTTTGCCGTATCTGCTGCGCGAGCTGCGCGCGCCGGTTTACGGCGGGCGGATGACCATCGAGCTGCTGCGCTACAAGCTGGACGACCGCGTTCCGGGCCTTGGCAAAAGCTGCGAGCTGAATGTGGTGCCGGACGGCGGCGTCGTGCGCGCCGGATGCTTTTCCGTGGAGTTTATCCACGTGAATCACTCCATTGCCGACGCGTTTATGTTCGCCATCCGCACGCCGGTGGGCACGGTCGTCCACTCCGGAGATTTCAAGATCGACTATACGCCCATCAACGGCGAAATCATGGACCTGCAGCGCATCGCTCAGATCGGGCGCGAGGGCGTGCTGCTCTTCGTCTGCGAGTCCACGAACATCGAGGTGCCGGGCTTTTCCAAGTCCGAACGGCATGTCGGCGAATCGATGGCGGAGATGTTCAAGGACGCAAAGGGCCGCATCTTCGTGGCGACCTTCTCCTCGAACGTCTCGCGCCTGCAGCAGATCTTCACTGCCGCCGAGCGCCACGGGCGCAAGGTCGCGCTGGTCGGCCGCAGCATGCTCAACGTGTTCAACGCCGCCAACAACCTCGGGTATATCCAGAAAAAGCCGGATACGCTCATCGAGATCTCTCAGGTGGACAACTACCCGCCCGAGCAGGTGGTCATCATCTCTACGGGCTCTCAGGGCGAGCCGATGAGCGCGCTGACGCGCATCGCCTTTTCCAACCATCGCGAGGTCGAGATTCAGCCGGGCGACACGGTGATCATCTCCGCCACGCCGATTCCGGGCAACGAGAAGCCGATTTACAAGGTGATCAACGAGCTGTATCGCCGCGGGGCGAAGGTCTATTATTCCGCGCTGGCGGACGTCCACGTCTCCGGACATGCCTCTCAGGAGGAGATCAAGCTCGTCCACAGCCTGGTGCGGCCGAAGTTCTTCATTCCGGCGCACGGCGAGACGCGCATGCTCTATCAGCATGCCGAGCTTGCGCACAAGCTGGGCGTGCCGTTTGAAAACATCTTTATCCTCGCCAATGGCGATATCTTCGAAATCTCGAAGGGAACGGCACGCGTAACCGGCTTTACCAACGGCGATGCGGTGCTCATCGACGGCTCGTCCGTCGGCGAGGTGGGCAACAGCGTCCTGCGCGAGCGCAAGCTGCTCTCCGACGACGGCGTGGTCGTCATCGCCCTTGCCGTCAGCGCGAAGACGGGCGCGATGCTCGCCCAGCCTGTCGTCAGCGCGATGGGCTTCCTCTATGACAGCGAGCACGCCAAGATCGAGGCGGCCTGCCGCCAGCATGTGGCCAACATGGCGACGCGCACGATCTCTTCCGGCAGGAAGGTCAGCGAGGCGGTCGCCTCCGGGCAGATGCAGAGCCAGCTTCGCTCCTTCCTCTATGAGCGCACAAAGCGCCGCCCGGTCGTGCTGATCAACCTGATCGAGGTGCCGTGACGGCATGATGGCATGATCAAACCAGCGTTCCCGCGTCGGAAAGGCCGATGCGGAAACGCTGGTTTTTGAATGTTTGGGAACTTCGTGATGTGGATTCTTGACAGAGGCGCTGTTTCTTGCTATGCTCATAGCGTCGAATCGCGCAAACGTCATCCCATGCGCTGCGCGCGGAAAGGGGGAGTTGCCCATGCAGGCGATGATCATCACGAGCTATCGGAATGCCGAAGCGCTCAGGCGCGTGGCCGGCGCGCTGAGCCGTCGAGCGCTGTGCTTTGTGCATGTGGATGCGAAAAGCGCGATCACCGAAGAGGAGACGGCGCGGCTTGACGCGATGGAGAATGTGCGCGCCATCCGCCGCTACAAGGTGAATTGGGGCAGCGTCTATCATCTGCATGCGCTGCTCGACCTGTGCTGCATGGCGCTTGACGATCCCCGTGTGACGCATCTGCACCTGATGAGCGCGCAGGATTTCCCGATCGTCTCCGCCGATGCGTTCGAGCGGTTCTTCGAGGGGGACGAGCGCATTCACATGCAGGCTTTGCGGACGGCGGATTATCCGGAGCTTGCGCACAGGTTTGAGCATGTTCACTTCATGCACCTGATCGATTACCGCGATCCCTCCGACCGCGTGCAGAATTGGGTGGGGCGGCTGGACCGCTGGCAGGACGCGCTGCATGTGCGCCGCAGGCTTTCGCTGCCTCATAAGGGCCTTGTCTGGCTGAGCATGCCGCGTGATGCCGCGCAGTACGCGCTGAGCGCCCCGCAAGGCCAAAAGCTGCTGCGCAAACTGAGAACGACCTATATCCCGGAGGAGTTTTTCTTCCAGAATGTGTTTGAGGGCACGGCGTTTGAAGGCAGGATCACCGGCGACGCGCTGCGCTTTTCCATCTGGGATGAACCCGAACGGGGAACGCCCGCGCTGCTGGAGGAGAAAGACCTTGCGCGGATGGACGCATCCGGATGCCTGTTTGCGCGAAAGGTCGACGCGGATACCCCGCTGTTTGACGCGCTTGAAAGGCGATGGCTTATGCAATAAAAGGCGGCTTATGCAATGAAAGAGAAAAGAAAAGCCGGGCGGACATGTGAAGGCGAGCGGGAATAGACCGCGGACAGCCTTGGCGCATGAATATCGTCCTGCTTAAAGAGAGGAAACCAAAATGGAACAGAACAATCTCCCCGTCGTTCACGTGATGAACGGGCGGCAGAAAAAGCTTTTACAGGGGCATCCGTGGGTCTATGGCAACGAGATCGAGCGCGTCGAGGGCGAGACCGTCGACGGCGGGCTGGTCACGGTTGTGGACTTTCGGGGCCGGTACATGGGAACGGGCTTCTACAACAGCCATTCGCTGATCACCGTGCGCCTTTTGACCAACCGGCAGGAGGCGATCACGGATGAAATGATCGCCGCCCGCGTGCGCGCGGCGTGCGACTACCGGCGCTTTGTGCTCTCGCGCGAGGGCACGGATTCCTGCCGCCTGATCTACGGCGAGGCGGACAGGCTGCCCGGCGTCATCGCCGACCGCTTCGGCGGCGTGATCGTGCTGCAAATCCTCGCGCTGGGCATGGAAACATACACGCAGACGATCGCGGACGCGCTGATCGATGCGTGCCGGCCTGAGTGCCTGCTCCTGCAAAACGACGACGCCATCCGCAGGAAAGAGGGCATGGAATGCTTCACCAAGGTGCTCTTTGGCGAGCTGCCGGAGAGGACGGTCATCAGCGAGAACGGGATGAAGCTCCTCGTGGACGTCAAGGGCGGGCAGAAGACGGGCTATTTCCTCGATCAGAAGGACAACCATCTGTTCCTGCGCCAGTTCTGCGAGGGCGCGCGCGTGCTCGACTGCTTCAGCTATATCGGCGCTTTTGCGCTGAATGCCGCGGCGGCCGGGGCCAGAGAGGTCACGGCGGTCGACATCAGCGAAAGCGCCGTGGAGCTCATCCGGCAGAATGCGGCGCTCAACGGCGCGAGGATCGAGGCCGTCTGCGCGAACTGCTTTGACTTTTTGCGCGAACAGGTGAGACAGAAGCAGCGCTACGACGTCGTCGTGCTCGATCCGCCCGCCTTCACCAAGGCGCATGCGAACATGGCGAGCGCCTGCCGCGGCTACAAGGAGATCGCCCTTTCCGCGATGCGGCTGCTGCCGCCGGGCGGCGTGCTGGCGACGCATTCGTGTTCGTATCACATGCCGGAGGATGTGTTCGTGAACACCGTGCTCTCCGCCGCGCAGGATCTTCACCGCAAGGTGCGCGTGATCACGCTGCGCCGTCAGGATATCGATCATCCCGTGCTGGCGGGTTATCCGGAGAGCCACTATCTCAAAAGCCTGTGGCTGCAGATGCTGGAGTGATGCCGCCGTGCCCGGCGCGCCGGGCAATCAGTCGGCGAGCGACAGGGTGAGAACGGTGTCGTAATCCCGCCCGATAACGATGGAGACGCCGACGGCGCTTTGGTCATAGACGCATGACCACTGTGTTCCGGTGTATACGCCGGTCTCTTCGCTGATCTTGTCCTGACTGACGGCTTTGAGCAAGGCCATAGCCTCGGCGGTGTCTGCAAAGACGCCGCCGTTTTCGGTCAGCTTGGCCTGAAGGACGGCGTAGCGGTCCTGTCCCTTGCCGAAGGGATAATCCCCCGGCGTCAGCAGGAAGTTGGTCGCCGCGCGGCTTTGAACGACGTTCATCTCGCTGCCGATGTATTCGACGACGGCGCTGCCGCCCTGCGCGTCGGCAATGTGGAAGTGATAACAGCTGTTTGCGGAAGAGCGCATGTCGTATTGTGCGAGCATGGCGAC
>JAUNPI010000014.1:0-13845 GCA_030536875.1 Clostridia bacterium | reverse complement strand
CTCGTCGACGGTTGCCGCGCGGTCGAGCAGCATGCGGATGGCGGAGGTTGTGGTGATGGGGACTTTGCCGGTCTGCTGATTGGTCGGCTCGGTCGGGATGAGGAGAACGCCTACGGCAAGGCCCTTTTCGTTGACGCCGTCCAGCGGC
The DNA here is from genome assembly GCA_030536875.1 of Clostridia bacterium. GTDB lineage: Bacteria > Bacillota > Clostridia > Christensenellales > Aristaeellaceae > Ventricola. The sequence goes on along the minus strand of JAUNPI010000014.1, from coordinate 13,697 downwards.
GCATACGGCGCGGCGAGCGCGAGGATGCTGTCGGCGAGCTGGTCGGGGAGGTGATCCGCGTCGTAGCCGATATAGGCCAGATTCACCATCGAGATGGAGGCGTAGCCGTTTTGGGGGCGCGTGGTCACCAGCATGGCGGGCGAGTCGTACATGTCAAAATTGCGGGCGAAGATCGGCGTGCCGTCCTGAAGATTCGCCGCAAACGTCGAGCAGCCCAAATCGGGCAGGTCGAATGTCATCGGGATGCCCTTGAGGAGCCGTTTGGTGATGAAGCCGACCAGTTCGGCGTCGCTGCCGGCGCCGCTTTGCAAAAACTCGTCCAGCCCGTAGTCCGCCTTGTAATCCATCGTATACAGCCTAGCTTCCGGAAGCCTCTGAATGGATAGGAGCGAGGCGATTTCGCCGTGAAACAGTGCTGCAAAGAGCAGCAGCGCGGCCAAAAGAAGGGCGAGCAGGGCCGTGAGGGCAAGGCGCAGCGCGCGCGAGGTTTTTCTTCGGGCGGTTTTTCATGTCGTGTCTCCTTTTATTGTTCATTAAGTGAACAATGTGCTTAAAAAGTTTACTTGTTGAACCAACAAGCGAGGATATTGTACCGCGTTTGCCCGTGCGTGTCAAGGGGCAGTTTGCAGGCTTGCCAGCAGGGGCGCAAGACGCTATAATAAATGGATAAGCCTGCCGGCGGCGGGCCGGCAATAGGCTATGGATCGGAGGCGATGCCCATGCAGGATTTGTTTGCCCATCAGGAGGCGGCGCTCAGCCCGCTGGCCGACCGCATGCGCCCGCGCACGCTGGACGAGTTCATCGGGCAGGAACACATCGTCGGCCCGGGGCGGCTGCTTCGCCGCGCCATCGAGGCCGACAGAATGACGTCGTCCATCTTTTACGGCCCGCCGGGGTGCGGCAAGACGACGCTCGCTTCCATCATCGCGGGCACGACGCATTCCGCCTTTGTGCAGCTCAACGCCGTGACCAGCGGCGTGGCGGACGTGCGCAAGGTGATCGCCGAGGCGCAGGATCGCCGCTCGCTCTATGGGCAGGCGACGTATCTGCTGCTGGACGAATGCCACCGATGGAACAAGTCGCAGAGCGACAGCATTCTTCCCGCCATCGAGCGGGGCGTCGTTCGGCTGATCGGCTCGACGACGGAGAACCCGCTCGTCTCGATGACCCCGGCCATCGTCAGCCGGTGCCGCATCTTTGAGTTCAAGCCGCTTGATGAAGAGGATGTGCTGACCGCCATGCGCCGCGCGCTCTTAGACCGTGAGCGCGGGTTTGGGGACAAGGCGATTGCGCTGGAGGACGACGCGGCGCGCCACATCGCGCGCGTGGCAGGCGGCGACGTCCGCTCGGCGCTGGGCGCGCTCGAGCTCGCCGTGCTGACCACGCAGCCGGGGGAGGACGGCGTCATCCGCATAACGCTTCCCGTGGCGGAGGAGTCGATTCAAAAGCCGGTCATTCGGTGCGACGAGTCGCTGTATTACGACATGCTTTCGGCGTTCTGCAAGAGCCTGCGCGGCAGCGATTCCGACGCGGCGATGGCGTGGTTTTCGCGCCTGCTCTATGCGGGCGTCGATCCCCGGCTCATTGCCCGGCGCATCATCGCGCATGCGAGCGAGGACGTCGGCCTCGCCAACCCGACCGCCATGCTCCAAGCCGTCGCCGCCGCGCAGGCGCTGGAGATCGTCGGCCTGCCGGAGGCGCGGCTTTCCCTCGCGCAGGCCATTATCGCCGTCTGCGAGAGCCCGAAGTCCAACGCCGTCTGCATCGCGCTCGAGCAGAGCGCGGCGGACACGCAGAAGGGCGGCTTTGGCCCCGTTCCCGTCCATCTCAGGGACACGCATTATGCGGGCCATGAGCGCCTCGGCTCGGGAGCGCAATACAAGTATCCGCACGATTATCCGGGGCACTGGGTCGCTCAGGAGTATATGCCGCCCGAGGTGAAGGGGCGCAGATACTATGTGCCCTCCGATCAGGGGCAGGAGCTGAAGCTTCGCGAGCGCAGGCGTCTGCGCGGGATTCGGGACGACGCAAACCCCTGAGCGCATCCATGAGAATCTTGCGGCAAAACACCAGATTGGATATTTTGTAAGAATATGGACGTGTTCATTTTCCCCGTTTGAGGCTATCATAGTAGCATGATATCATCATGGGAGGAAATGACCATGCGTGTCTCCTACAAAGTTATTGGCCGCAATATCCGCGCTGCCCGAATCGAGGCAAATTTGACGCAGGAGCAGACCGCCGAACTGCTCAAAATGTCGCAGCTGCACTTCGGCAGACTTGAGCGCGGCGAGCGTCCGGCTTCGCTTGAGCAGATCGCATGCATTGCCGCCGAGCTCGGGGTTCCCACGGCGGTGCTTCTGAAGGGCTGTGTGACGGGGGAAAGCTTTGAGACGGAGCTAAGCGCCGATGCCGAAAACGTAGGGGAGGCCGTCAAGGCGTTGGCCTCGGGCTGCTCGGTCAAGGCGCAGCAGCTGATGATCAGCCTCTGCCGCGAGGTTGCCGAGAGCGACAAAAAGAGCGAGATGAAAAAAGAAGCGAGCGTCAGATAAGCATGAGCGCAGCATAAACGGCGGGCCGCAGGGGAAGTCATCCCTGCGGCCCGATTGGATTGACGGCGCTTATTTGTAGCCGAGTCTGCGGTAATACGAGAGGAAATTCCCGCCGGCGATGTCGGCGACGGCCTCCTCGTCATATCCGCGGCGACGGAGCTCGCTGAGGATGGCGGGGATATCCGCCGGGCTTTGGCAGTCCACGGGCGTGCATTCGATCCCGTCGAAATCGCTGCCGAAGCCGACGTGCTTGGCGGCGCCGAGCTGGCACATGTGGTCGATGTGGTCGACGATATCGCGCACGGCGGCCTTGCCGTCCGGGCGCAGGAACGCCGGATAGAAGTTGACGCCGATCCAGCCTCCGCGGCGCACCATCGCGCGAATCTGCTCGTCGGTCAGGTTGCGGAAGTGCGGGCAGAGCGACATGGCGCAGGAGTGGGAGGCCATCGGCGGCTGGCTGTGGCGGTCGATGAGATCCCAGAAGCCCGCCTCATTCAGGTGGCTCGTGTCAGCTGCGATGCCGAGCCGGGCCATGAGGGAAAGCAGTTCCCAGCCGCGCGGCTTGATGCCCTCGCGGGAGCCGCCTTTGGCAGGATAAGCGATTTCATTTTCGTTGTTCCACGTCAGGGCCGCCATGCGCACACCCAGATCGTAAAACTCCTGAACGCGCTGGAGGCTGCCCTCGAAAATCTCGCCGCCCTCGATGCTCAGCAGGATTTGAACCTCGCCCTCCCTGGCCTCGAGCGGGGAATCGACGCGCCGCCAGCCCTCTGTTTTTTCAAGGAGCTTAAAGGCGGCGTATTCCGCCATCGCCTTCTCATAGGGGTGGCCGCTCACCCCCTGGCTGCCGGCGAAGAGCGTACAGGTTTGAAGGCTCACGCCGCCTTTTTTCATGTTGTCCATCGTCACGCAGGGCGTGTGCCCCGGCTGGAGCGCACGCATGTAGAGCGTGTCGCAATGCGTATCGCAGATGATCATGGGTTGACGCCTCCTGTCGTCCATGGAAAATGAGGCTTATTCCTCCATCAGGCGCGCGACCATCGCTTCCATCGCGGCGACGCTGTTGAAGTTTTCGGGGATGATCTCGGTTGCCGGAACGGAGATGTCGAACTCGTCGTTCAGCGCGCCGATGAGCTGGATGACGTCCAGCGAGGAGAGCTCTCCGTCGTCGATCAGCGTGGTGCAGGTCTCAAAGTCGACACCGTCGACAAGGTCGGTCAGGATAGCAAGAATTTGGTCTCTCATGGTGGTAATCTCCTTTATGGGCAGAGTGGTGATCAAGCGGCGTTTCATAAGGGGGAAGCCGAAGCGGGAGCTTGGGATTCCCCTCTCGGGGGAAGAGGGCGCGGCATCGACCGCACTGGGTGGGGGGTTTCCGCAGGACTCCCGGGCGCTTAAGCGTTCGCCTGTGGGACGTTGGCCTGATTGATTTTTGCCGAGGCGATGGTATCCCGCGCGAGGCGGTCGCCCGTCTCGTCATGCAGCACGATTTTGGGCAGGTCGCGGCTTAAAAAGAGGGCGGGACCTTCCGTGACCGAATACGCGCCGATATGCCCAAAGGCGAGCAAATCGCCCTGCGCAAGGCCGGAAAAGGACGCCTTGCGCACGAGCACATCCGCCGTCGTACACAGGCTTCCGCACAGCGCCCAATCCTGCGCCTCGCCGCCCGTATGGTTCGGCCCGGGCAGGTGCTCGATATGCGGCAGGCGCATGCCCATGTTGCCGCCCAGATAGTTGACATGGTGGATACCGCCGTCGACGATGGCGTAGTTCGCCCCGCAGCAGGTCTTCGTGTCCATGACCGTGGTGAGGTATGTGCCGCACTCGGAGGCGAAGAAGCGGCCCATTTCGCAGGTCAGCTCTGTGCGCTCCGCGATGCGCCTCAGGTCGGGCGCCAGCTCGCGAAGCGGACCGAGCGTATCGCTCATATCCTCGTGGACGAAGTAGGGGTAATAGAGGCCGGGACCGTATTCGAGGCGGCGGGTCGCAAAGCCGTGCTCACTTTTAAGCGTGTCCATCAGCGAATCGAGCATCGCGAGCTCCTTTCGCTGGCCCTCCAGCTTTTTGCGCTGGGTGCCGGAGAAGAAGTGGATGCCCTCGAAAAGAAGGCCCGGGTACCGGTCGCGGTGGTCGACGATATGCGTCAGGTCGCTTATATCCATGCCGAACTGCGAGCCCGCCGTCAGCCGCAGCAGCACGCTTAGCGTGACGCCGAGCTGAGCAGCCGCGCGTGAAGCGGGGATTCTGCCGTAAAGCGGGTGACGCCCGCGCGGATGGCGTCGAGAATGTCCGGCAGGGTCTTGTTCACGCCGGAGAGCAGGATGGTTTCCGGCGCGACGCCGAGATCCTCGCAGATGACGAGCTCGCCGGGGCTGCAAACCTCCATGAGCTCCGTGAGCTCCTTCATCGCGGAAATCAGGAACGGGTTGGCCTTGATCGAGTAACACAGATGGACGCTGTCACCCACGATGGCCTTGATCCTGCGCATGCGCGCGCGCAGCGCCGCCTCGTCGAAGACGAAGCAGGGGGTTCCAAAGCGCGCGCCGATTTGGCTGAGCGTCTGCCTATCCATGCCGGACCTCCTTTTCGTGCGCGTTTTCGTAGAGCGCGCTGAGCGCGGCGCGGTCGATCTTGCCGTTTTTGTTCAGAGGCATGGCGTCCACCTGCATGAAGACGTTCGGGATCATGTAGGCGGGAAGCGTATCCCTGAGCGCGGCGGTAATCTGGCGCTTATCGGCCCTGCCGCAGGTAAAGGCGAGGATCTTGCCCTTTTCGTGCAGGTAGAGGCAGCACGCGCGGCTGACGCCCGGAACGGCGCAGAGTGCCGTCTCGATTTCGCCCAGCTCGATGCGATGCCCCATGTGCTTGATTTGGAAATCCTTCCGGGAGACGTAGACCATTTCGCCCGCCTCGGTGAGGCGCACGAGGTCGCCTGTGCGGTAAACCGGCTCGAGATAGGCGCCGTTGAGCGGGTTTTGCGTGAAGGCGGCGGCGGTGCGCTCCGCGTCCTTGTAGTAGCCCATTGTGACCGCCGTACCGCTCACTAAGAGCTCGCCGGTTTCGCCGGGCCGCGCTTCGCGCCCCTGCTCGGTGAGCAGAAAAATGCGCTCGTTGGGAAAGGGGATGCCGATGGGCAGCGTCTGCCCGGGCTCAAACTCGCGGTCCACGACGTAATAGGTGCAGTTGCAGGTGATTTCCGTGGGACCGTAGAGGTTGACGTAGGTGACCTCCGGCAGCTGGGCGCGCAGCTGGTTCAGATGCTTGACCGGCATGACCTCGCCGGAAAACATGATCATGCGCAGCGTGTCGGGCTTGCGGTATTGCAGCGCGTTCATCGTTGTGAGGAAGCAGAGTGCGCTCACCGCCCAGACGAGCACGGTCGCCCTGCGCTCGCAGATGAAATCCATCAGCCTGGTGGGGTTCATGAAGTATGCGGTCGGGATGATCTGCACGCTCGCGCCGGTCATGATGCCGCTGTAGATGTCCTTGACGCAGACGTCGAAGTCAAACGGCGCCTGGTTGGCGAGAACGTCGCGCTCGGTGATGGAAAAAATCTCCGTGAAGCAGAGGATGAAGTCGACGACGCTGCGATGGGCGACGACCACGCCCTTGGGCGTGCCGGTCGAGCCGGAGGTGAAGTTGACATAGAGCGGGTCAACGTCGAGCATCCCGGCGCGAACGCGGGAAAGCGCGCGCTCATCCTCCGGCGAGACGGTATGGGCGAGCAGCTCTTCCAGGATCAGGATTTTGCAGGGAACGTCCATCGCCTCGAGCTGGGGCGCGTGCGCCCTGTCGGTCACCACGACGGGCGAATCGAGCGTCTTCAAAATGGAAAGCACGCGCGCGGGGGGATGGCGCAGATTCAGCGGCGCGTAGGCGCAGCCGGCATAGACCGCGCCGAAAAAGCCCGCCAGCGCCGCGACGGATTTATCCATATAAAAACCGATGACCGTTCGCGGGGCGACGTAAGGCAAAAGCGCGCTTCCCGCCGCGCGGGAGAGGCGCAAAAGCTGCGCGAAGGTTGCGGAGTCGTCCACGCCGGCAAAGGCGGTTTTGTCCGGCAGGCGGGCGGCGGTGCGCTCCAGATAATCGAGAACGAGCGTCTTCATGATGATTCTCCTGTATGGAAGACTCGGGTGGGCTTTGCAAAGCGGCTGACCGAGGCCGGGGGGATAAGGGCAGCCGTCCCTGCTATTATAGCGCATCCCGCCTGCGCATTCAAGGATAAACCATCAAACACGCGCGGGATCAGGCCGGAGCGCGCGCATTCAGATGAAGCCTGCCCGAGCTCAGCGGCGGGCGCCGCGCCCTTTTGTCAGGGCTCCCGGAGCTCGAAGAACACGCTTTGCCCGCTGCCCTGCGCGCGCGCGTAGACGCCGGCGGTCCCCGCGGCCAGCGCTTCCGGAGGGCAGGAGAAGACGGGATCGGCGTCGTAATCGCGCAAGAGCGTCTCGCTGCCGTCCTGCGCGCGCAGCACGAAGCGGTATTCCACAACGACGTTCGTTCCCCGGTTGCAGTCCGCGCTGAGGATGACCTGCCCGTCCGCGCCGTCCTGCCGCGTGAGCCAGACGTTGGTCACGAAGTCGATCGAGGCGAGATATTCCCCGGCATTTGGATAGAACCAGCCGCTCACGTCCTCGCCGGCGAGGCAGGCGCAAAACAGATCGGAAAAGGCGGCGCTCAGGATGTCCGCGCCCTCGCCGACCATGTGGTAAAGGTCGAAATACAGGTGGTCGAGGCGCGGCAAAAACGAGGGCTTGGCGTACATGAGGTTGAAGCAGGGAATGCCGTTTTCGGCGAAGAAGCCCATCGCGCTCTCCATAAAAGGCAGGTAACCCGGCTCGGCGAGCGCATGCGCGGTCATGCCCGGGGCGAGCACGACCATGAGCTTTGAGCCGTTCTGCTCGCAGAGCGCTTTGTACTCGAGCAGCTTTTCCCTGGTGTAATCATACAGGGCGTATTCATAGCCCGTCTCCTCGCGAATCACGGTGCGCACGAGCTCGTCTTCGGCGCGCGTCTGCTCCTCACGGCGGACAAAGCCGTCCTTATAGGCGTATGCGCCGCCGGACTGCTCAAGCATCTCCTCGAGAAAGCCGTCAGGATCAAGGCGCAGACGGATGGCCTTTTGGACGTCCTCCAGCGAGGAGAAGCCGAACGTGTTGAACAGCAGCAGCCGGCTGAGGTAATTGCCGTCCGTCTGGATGATGTCGCGATAATAGCGCAGGCGATTTCGCGGATCGGTCAGATGCGGCATGAGCTTCATCTGCGTCTGCGGGTCGGTCTTTATCGTGTCAAACGAATAGGCCTCCAGCACGAGAACGACCCACTCCGGATGGTTTGTCCGGTAGAGCTCGCGGGTCAGCGCGAGGATGTCCGGCATCACCATGTTGGTGATGGTCACGTCGAACGCCTTAAGCCCCGTCTTCTCCGTGATGATTTCCGGGTTGAAGTGGTGCTGCACGATGGAGGAGCCGACAATCGCCAGCTCGATGTCATCCCGGCTGCGGATATCGCGCATCGTGATCGCAGCGAACGTGTCCAGCTGCACGAGGAACGTGTTGCCCAGCGGGATAAGCAGCGCGGCGAGCAGCAGGAACGCCGCGAAACAGATCAGTTTTTTCAAGAGGAGCCTCCCAAAGGTCACGACAGGTTGCTTTTGCCCCGCAAAGCGGGAAAACCAATGGAAAAAATCAAGCACACGGGCGAGGGGGGACAGGGACGGTCAGAACACCGCATACATGAAGCTGTCCGTCCCCGCGCCGGAGATCACATGCGTCCCCAGCACGAAGAGGATGAACGTGAGCAGCAGCAGCCAGCGCACGGGGAGCGGACGGGCGAGAACCCAGTCGCGCACCTTGACGCCGCGCTCCTGCGCGAGCGAGACGGCAAAGAGGATCAGCGTCGCGATGAGCAGAATGCCCCAGTCGCGCCCGGTCAATCCGAGCCGGGCGAGCACCGCGCTGTCGGCAAGCTGCGCTGCGCGCAGGTCGGTCACCGACCGGGCGAGCATCGCAAAGGCGTCGCCCGCGCGCTCGCAGCGGTCGAAATACCAGCCGATGTTGACCACGAGGAACGTGCGCAGCACACGCAGGAGGTGAAAGCCGCGGGATTTCACCAGCCCCGCATGCCGCTCGTCAAAGCGTCTGTAGGCAGGATCGAGCAGCGCGCTCGCCGCGAGCACGAGGCCGTTGTAGAGGCCCCAGAGGATGAAGCCCATCTGAGCGCCATGCCAGACGCCCACGAGCGTGAAGACCAGGATGTTGCCCAGCGCGGCGGGCAGCGCGCGGGAGACGCCGGCGCCGAAGCGCTTTTTCGCGGCCCTGGAGAGCGCGGCTACCGGCTTTGCCAGCGCAAAGGGATAGAACACATAGTCCCGCATCCACGCGCCCAGGCTGATGTGCCACCTGCGCCAGAAGTCGCCCAGCGAGACGGCGAAATACGGGCGCTTAAAGTTCGGCGCAAGGCGGACGCCGTAGAGCTGGGCGATGCCCGTCACCAGGTCGATACCGCCGGAGAAGTCCGCGTATTGCTGGAGGGAATAAAACAGCACGGCGGTCATGATCGCCGCGCCGCCGTAGGCGCTTTGGTTGCCGAAGACCTCCGCCACGAGCGGCAGCGCCCGGTCGGCGATGACTTTTTTCTTGAAGAAGCCCCACAGCATGAGCAAAAGCCCGTGCTGCATCCGGGTGAGATCGAACCTGTGCGGTTCGGTCAGCTGCTGCGCAAGCTGGTCGTACCGGGCGATCGGCCCCTGAATGAGCTGCGGAAAGAAGGAGACGAACAGCGCAAAGCGCAGGGGATTTCGCTCCGGCAGGAGCTTGCCGTTGTAGACGTCGAGCAGATAGCCGGCGGATTGGAACGTGTAAAACGAGATGCCCAGCGGCAGCAGCAGGTTCAGCCCGCTTTCCCTCGCTGCGCCGGTCGCGCGGAAGAGGGTGTCAAGCAGCGGATCCGCATATTTGAACACGCCGAGCGCGCCGAAATTGACCAGCAGCACGGCGAGCAGCAGCGCGCGCTGGCGCGATTTCGCCGCCGCCTTCAGGCGCTTTTTCTCCTCGGCGGTCAGCAGAGCGCGTTTTTCCTTCAGCTCCGATTTGGATTTGGCGCCGATTCGCCCGATGAGCAGCGCGCCCGCCCATGTGCTCAGCGTCGTCAGCAGCAAAAACGGCAGGGCGCTGAGGCCGTGGTAGGCGTAAAAGGCGTAGGAGAGCGCCAGCAGCAAAAGCCAGCGCGCGCGCGCCGGGCAGATATAATACAGCCCCGCGCCCGCGAGCGCGAAGAGGATGAGCATGTTGAGCGACATAGACGAACCCCTTGTGAAGATGATGAAATCAATGGTGGATCACATTTGAGGCGGCGCGGATATTGGCAAGGGCGCGCGCGCCCGCTTCGCTGGAAAGATAGTCGTAGGTCGTCTTCGGGACGAGCGGGCGGATGGCCTCGAGCCGGCCGTCGTGGATGAGCTGACGCACGTGGGAAGCGCTGATGGGCGAGCCGCCCTCCTGCGCGCGCGGAACGATGACCAGCTCCACGCCCGCACCGGGAAGGATGGCGCGCAGCGCCTCGTTATAGGCGCGTGTCGCCTCGGAGAAGGGCTCCTCGCCGACATAGCGTCGCGTGAGGTTCAGCGCCGAGGCGATGCGGGTGAAGAGCGTCGCATCCAGCGCGGCGTGCGTCCTGGTGACCAGCGCGTCGTCCTTGAGGAAATAGGAAGGGAAGGTCGCCGAAGAGATCATGTAGCTGCCGGATTCGACAACCAGCACGTTCGGATATGCGGCGGCTGCGGCGCGCACCATGTCCATGCGCGCGCGGAAGGGCACCAGCGAGCGGTCCTCGCTGAGCACGAAGACGACGACGCGCTCGTTTTCCCTTGCGGCCTTCTCCAGCAGATAGGCGTGGCCGTTTGTGAACGGGTTGGCATTCATGACCAGCGCCGCGCCGGGCGTCTGAAGGCTTGGCGCGGGCAGCTGCGCGGCCAGACGGCGGAGATAGCGGGCAAATCCGTCCCGGCGGTTCTCCATGAACACGAGGCGGCCGTCCACCCGCGCGATCTCGTAAAAGCCGCAGGGGACGAAGAACTTTGCGCTGTCACACTTGGTATACAGGAACAGATGCGTGTATCCGCGCTCCAGCTCAACCTGCACGAGGTGGGAGACGATCTCCGCCATCAGCCCCTCGCCGCGGTGCTCGCCGCTGACCGCCATGCAGCGCAGCGTGTTTTCAAACAGCGAACCGGTGGCGATCAGCTGCCCGCCGTCGTCGAAGATGCCGGCGCTGTAGGCGAGGTTGCGGTCGCGGGAGATGCCCTCCTGCCGCAGCAGCTCGTCCATCTGGGCCATCGCGCGGCGGTCGTGGGGGGAGAGGGGCACAGCCTGATAATCGCTCATCGTGAAACCTCCGTAAAGCCGGTTGGCCAAATCATGCATTCCATTATAGCATAGGTTCACACGCTGTGCCTAGTAAATTGCGAAAGGCGCGATAGACAAACGATCCGAATAGCCTTCTGCCCGTCAAGAGCTTGTTTCTTGCTTCCACGCAAAACATCCCAGAACCATGATGGAGGAGACCATGTTTCTGGGATGGTTCTATACTTTCCTTTTGCCGACAAACGCAATATTTCGGTTTTTTCATCTTATGGCAGCCGAATGACGAACAGGTCCTCTTCGTCCGCTGAATATCCCTCTGTCGATTTCGCGTAATAATAAATTCGATTTGCCACGATGTCGGCGGCGCGCACTAATGTTTTTTTGCTTGAATTGCAAAAATCCAGCGTGACGGTCTGAACATCCGGAAAGATGGGCGGATAAAAAACATTCCACGAATAATTAAATGTTCCCCATTTGAATTCCTGCTCCAAGCTTTCGCGAAGCTCATAGCGCCCGTTTGTTGCCGTTGTGTGCTCATCGACAAAGAAATGGACGTGCTTGACCCGCGTTGGATCGATGCGGTTTTGGCGAATCAAATTTTCAAAGCAGCGTTTGACCGCAATTTTATAGGCATAGTCAAGATATCGTTGCTTATCTTTCTTAGATAACCAAATATTTTGATGAATCTTGTCTTCCTCAATGATAACGCCGAAACGAATTTGATGATTTAAGGCCCTAAACAGCTTGCCTTTGCTCGCGTTGGTGATATTGGACGCTTTGGCTTCTTCGCCGGTTGCCATGCCGATGCCTGCTTTAACATCTTTTTCGGCTTTAGAATATTTCCTTGCGCAAATATCACGCTCCTCTTTGCTGAGAAAGATTAAACCGCCAAAGACGAAATACCGATTATGGCATACGTCAAAGACGCCGGATTCATCCGAGTAAATAAAAATATCCACACGCTTCTCCTTTGTAAAAGAAAAAGCCGCTTTTCAGCGGCCCCGCGGCCGACGATAACACATATCGCTTAAACTTCCGTTCGGTTACGCGGGTGTACAGCGAAGCATCCGCTTCCTGCACTCTCATTATATGCAGAAATGAACCCAAAGTCAATCGGTAAAAGCCGCTAAATTACGACTTTTCGTCATGTAAATGCTTTCGCTTCGCTCCGGCTTTGGACACAAAGCAGAGGGATTGACACGATTTCGTCGGCGATGCCGCTGGCGGCATCGCCGGTTTGTTATGAAAAAGGAGCTTTTGCTTCCAATGCCCCGGGCTTGCGCAAAGCGGGCGCTTTCTGTTACAATAACGGCATTCCAACTGCGGGAGAGAGAGCCATGAATGCCGAGGTTACCGTTTCCGATATGATGAACGCGCGCGAGGCGCGCGCGCAGGCCCAGCGCGCGCTGCTTGAGCGCCACCCGGGCGCGACGCTCGTCTGCCTGACGATGAACGTCGCCGGCCCCGTGAAGACGACGCCGTCCATCGAGCGCGCCTTTGCTTGGGGCGAAGGGCAGGTGCGCGCCGTGCTCGCGCCGCACGGAATGCTCTTTGCGCACGCGATTCACGAGAAGACCGGGCCGGAGGCCATCTTCTGCGTGGAGGCGGAGGCGGGGGAGCTCAAGCGCCGCCTCTGCGCGCTGGAGGACGGCACGCCGCTGGGCCGCCTGCTCGATATCGACGTCATCGGCCCGGACGGGGAAAAGCGCTCGCGCACGGAGCTGGGGCTTCCCGCGCGGCGCTGCCTGCTGTGCGGGCAGGCGGCGCCCGTCTGTGCGCGCAGCCGCGCGCACAGCGTTTTGCAGCTGCGCGCGCGCACGGAGGCGATCATCGCCGAGCACTTTGAGGAAGCGTTTGTGAAGCGGGTGGCCAGAGAGGCCGAGCGGGCGCTGCTTGGCGAGGTTGCCGTGACGCCCAAGCCCGGCTTGGTGGACAGGGCAAACGCCGGCGCGCACGAGGATATGGACATCTTTACCTTTCTCGACAGCGCATGCGCGCTGCGCGAATACTTTGAAACCTGCGCGCGCGCGGGCCTTGCGCACAGGGGCGGGGAGGCGAGCGCCTGCTTTGACGCGCTACGCGTTCCGGGCCTCCTGGCGGAGGCGGCCATGCGCCGCGCGACGGGCGGCGTCAACACGCACAAAGGGGCCGTCTTCTCGCTGGGCGTCTTTTGCGCCGCGCTGGGCATGGGCTACGACGGCGAGGGGAGCGACCCCGAGCGCGCGCTTGAGCGCTGCGGCGAGATGACCCGGGAGCGCATGGAGCAGGAGCTGCGCCGCGCGGGCGAGGGGCAGGCGCAGACGTTCGGCGAGCGCCTCTATGCGCAAAGCGGCGTCGGCGGCGTGCGCGCGGAGGCGGCGGCGGGCTTCCCCAGCGTGCGCGCGTGCGGCCTTCCCCGATACCGCGCCTGCCGCTCGGCGGGGATGGGCGAAAACGACGCGGGGCTGTGCGTGCTTGTGGCGCTGATGGCGCGCGCGCAGGACACCAACGCCGTGCGCCGCGGAGGCGAGGCGGGCGCGCGCGCGATGAAAGAGCGCGCGCGGGAGATCGACGAGGGCGTCGAGGCGTGGCTTTTGGGCGGCGCGCAGAGCCCGCAAAAAAAAGGCGAAGCCTTGCGGCTCAGCCTGAAATCGTGGGACGAGGAGCTCTCCGGCGCGCGCATCAGCCCCGGCGGCTGCGCGGATCTGCTGGCGATGACGCTGCTGGCGGCAAGGGTTTGAGGCGCATACTCATTCGCAATTAAAATGCTTAACAGAGCGCATCAGATTTTTTGCTCTGA
>JAUNPI010000013.1 GCA_030536875.1 Clostridia bacterium | reverse complement strand
TCTCCATAGGAGAGGGCTTTTTTGCAAAAGAATGATTTTATGAGGAATATCTGGGCTCTTATCCTGACAGCCTCTTTGATGTTGATCCGCGGGGTTATGCGCGCTCAGGTGCGCATCTCCCGGTTAAACGGCTTGCCCAGCATGGCGGGGCCCACGTGCTTACTCTTGCCCACGAAGATGAGCACGAAGATGACCAGCACGTAGGGGAGCATGACGAGAAACTCATAGGGGAAGGTCGTAAAGCCGTAGGCCTGAACGGCGAGCTGGAGCGCCTGCGCGAGGGAAAAGAGCAGCGCGCCGCCCATCACGCCCACGGGGGACCAGTGGCCAAAGTAGACCAGCGCCACGGCGATGAAGCCGCGCCCGCCGATCAGCGTATCCGTGAAGATCTTCGCGTAGCACACGGACAGATACGCGCCGGCGAGCCCCGCCATCGCGCTGCCGAAGGCCAGCGCCTGATAGCGCGTGCGGCTCACGTCGATGCCCATCGAGTCCGCCGCGCGCGGCATCGTGCCGCAGGCGCGCACGCGCAGGCCCCAAGGCGTCTGAAAGAGGATATAGCTGACGACGGGCACCATCAGGAAGGAAAAGTAGACCATCGGGTTGCAGCTGAAGAGCATCTTGCCGAGGATGGGCAGATCGCACAGCACCGGGATGCGGATGGAATCGATGCCCGCCACGCCCTGCGCGCCGCCGATAAAATGGCGGTAGAACGTGCCCGCAAGCCCCGTGCCAAAGAGCTGCAGGCCGATGCCCGCGATGCCCTGCGGCGCGCCGAATTTGATGACGACCACGCCGAAGAGAAGCCCCATCAGCGCGCCGACGAGCGCCGCCGCCAGCAGGCCGAAGACGTTCACATACCACGCGACCTTCGCCGAGCCGCCCGTCATGAACGGAATCAGCATGCCGACGAACGCGCCCATGCTCATCACGCCCTCGCAGCCGAGGTTGAACACGCCGCTGCGCTGATTGACCGTTTCGCCCAGCGAGGCAAGCAGCAGCGCGCTGGAGAGCGGGATGCCGACGGTCAGGAACAAAGCGATGAAGTCGAGCATTTAGGCGGCCTCCTTTCGATGGGTCAGGGCCATGAAGCGGCGCTGCGCGCGATCCATGAGATAGGGGTTGGCGATGATCAGCTTCGCCGCGACGATGACGAGGATCACCAGCCCCTGAAGGACGTCGATCATATTGCTCGGCACGGGAATCTTGTTGATTTGCAGCGCGGAGCAGCCGTAGGAGATGACCGCAAAGAAGAACGCCGCGGGAATGACGCCCAGCGGATGCAGGCCGCCGAAGAGCGCGACGACGATACCCGAGAAGCCGTAGCCGCCCGTGCAGTTGCCCAGACCGCGGTGATGGACGCCGAGGATTTCAACCGTACCCGCCAGACCGCAGCATGCGCCGGAGATGACCATCGCCAGCACGAGATAGCGGCTCACGCTGATGCCCGCGTAGCGCGCCGCGCGGTCGGAGGCGCCCGCCGCGCGCATCTTAAAGCCGGTGGGCGTCTTCCACATGAACAGGAAGACCGCGAGCGCGACGATCAGCGCGATGAAGATGCCGGCGTGGAAGCGCATGCCCTTGGGCAGGGAGGGGAAGATCTCGTTGAGCCTGAGGAGCCAGCTGCTCGCATCGAGCTTGACGGTCTGCGGATCGCCGGAGCCGCCCGCCACGGAGGGATCGAGCAGCGGCACGCGCAGGCAATAGGAATACGCCTGCGTGGCGATGTAGTTGAACATGACCGTGGAGAGCAGCTCGCTCACGCCGAACTTCGCCTTGAGCAGGCCCGGGAGCGCGCCCCACAGCGCGCCGCCGATCATGCCCACCAGCAGCGTGAGCGGCATGGCGAAGGGCGCGGGGACGTCGGAAAAGAGCGCGAAGACGATGGCCAGCAACAGACCCATGACCATCTGCCCCTCGCCGCCGATGTTGACGATGCCGCTGCGGTAGGCCACGCAGATGCCCACGCCGACGATGGTCAGCGGCGTCATGATGTTGATGACGCCGGAGAGGTTTTTGAGCGAGGTGAACGGGTAACAGAAGATGACCCAGAAGGTATCCAGCACGTTGGCGCCCAGCACGGTCAAAATCAGCGAAGCGACGCCAAGCGTGAGCAGCACCGAAAGCGCGATGACCCCCGCGGTATAGATCAGCTTAAATTGCTTCATAGTCTTTCACTCCTGCCATCATCATGCCCAGCTTGCGCTGCGTCGCCTCGCCCTGACCCAGCGTGCGCTGGATGGAGCCCTTGAAGATGACCGCGATGCGGTCGGAGAGGTTGATGATCTCCTCCAGCTCCTCGGAGATGAGGAGGATGCCCACGCCGCTGTCGCGCAGGGCGAGCAGCTGTTTGTGGATAAACTCCGCCGCGCCCATGTCGAGCCCGCGGATGGGGTAAACCGCGATCAGAAACTTCGGGCCGCGCGAGATTTCGCGGGCGAGGATGACCTTTTGAATGTTGCCGCCGGAGAGCGAGCCCGCCGCCACGCCCACGGAGGAGCAGCGGATGTCGAATGTTTCGCGCATGGCCTCGGCGTTTTGCGTGATGACCGCGTTGCTGATGATGCCCGCGCGGGAGAAGGGGGGCCTAGCGATATCCTTGAGCACGAGGTTATCGCGGATGGACATGCCGGGAACGATCCCCTCGACGTTGCGCTCCTCGGGCACGTAGCCCATGCCCTGGGCGATGATCCCCTTGGGCGAGCGGCCCACGAGGCTCACGCCGTCCAGCAGGATTTCGCCGCTTTCGACGGTGCGCAGGCCGGTGAGCGCCTCCGCCAGCTCGCGCTGGCCGTTGCCCGACACGCCCGCAAGCCCCACGATTTCGCCCGCGCGCACGGTGAGGTTCAGCTTGCTCAAGGCCATGTTGCCGCGATCGCCGCGCACGAACAGGTCGCGCACCTCCAGCATCGGCCGGCCCGGCGCGCGGCTGGAGTGGTTGACCGGCAGGTAGACCTCGTGGCCCGTCATCAGCGCGGCGATATCGGCGGAGGAGTGATCCGCCGTGTTGCCGCGGAAGACGAGACGCCCGCCGCGCAGAATGGCGACCTTGTTGGAGAGCGCCTTGACCTCCGCAAGCTTATGGCTGATGAAGATGATCGACAGCTCGCGGGACATGCGGCGCAGCAGGGCGATGAGGTCGTCCGTCTCCTGCGGGGTGAGGGCGCTGGTCGGCTCGTCGAGAATGAGAAACTTTGCGCCGAAGCAGAGCGTTTTGACTAGCTCCACGCGCTGCTGCTCGCCCACGGAGAGCTGCCAGATGTAGGCGTCCGGATCGACCGCAAGGCCATAGTGCTCCGAAATGGCGACGATGTGGCGGCGGACGGCGGCAAGATCCAGCTTGGCCGCGCGCTTCACGCGCATGAGCGCCGTGTCGCCCGCGCGCCCTTCGGCGATCTGTTTCATGCCCAGCGCGATGTTCTCCGTGACCGTGAGGTCGGGCACGAGCATGTACTGCTGATGGACCATGCCGATGCCGCAGGCGAACGCATCGCTGGGGGAACGGAAGGAGACCTCCCGGTTGTTGATGAAGATTTTGCCCTCGTCCGGGGTATAAAGGCCCATCAGGATGTTCATCAGCGTGGTTTTGCCCGCGCCGTTTTCGCCCACGAGCGCGAGCGCCTCGCCCTTGCCCACGGAAAGGGAGATGTCGCTGCAGGCGACGATGCCGGGGAAGCGCTTGGTGATGTGCTCGATTCTCAGGCTCGTAATCGGGCCGGAAATGGGTGTCATAAACCTACCTCCGTGGTGAGTTCCTCCGAAGTAAATGGCTTGTGGTGACTGGCTTCTGGTCAATGTCTTGTGAACGGCTTTGAGGCTTAAGAAAGGGCTGCCGGCCGGGCAAAGGGGCGGAAAACCGGAGAAACCCGATTGTCCGCCCCCGCGATGGACGAGCAGCCCAGAGATTATTCGAGAGACACGTTCACAAAGTCGATGGTATCCGGCGCGGCGGTCACGCCGTCCAGCGCGGCCTGAGCGGCGGCCTTCACGTCCTCCGGCAGCAGCTCGGCGTTGTCGGAGAAGGGGTAGATAAAGCCGCCGTTGTTGTAGTTGAGCGGGATGCACTCGCCGCCGGCCTTGCCTTCCGCCATGCGTTCGATGACGCCGATGACCACGGCGGAGTAGTCATAGTCCGCGGCGGCGAGCACGACGTCCGGGAAGTCGGTCAGCTGAGAGGTGGTCTGGCCGATCCAGACGACGCCCTCCGTCGCATCCACGATGCGCAGCGCGCCGAGGGCCTGCTGCGCCGGGCCGACGAGCACGTCGCAGCCCGCCTCGATGAAGGTCTTGCCCATGTCGCCCGCGCCCACGGTATCGGAGAAGCTGCCCGTCCAGCTGAGCATGAAGCTGACGTCCGGGTTGGTATCCTTGAGGCCCTTGACGAAGCCGCGCACATAGCGGTAGGAGTCGCCGCCGTCGCTCGGGCCGACGATGCCGACCTTGCCGGCCTTGGTGGTCAGAGCGGCGATGACGCCGTTGATGTAGCCCGGCTCCTCGGACTGGGGCATATAGGTGAAGATGTTGTCGCCCAGGATCTGATCGCTGGTGCCGATGGCGAAGGTCTGCTCCGGGTATTCGGCGGCGATCTCCGTGCATGCGGCGGTGAACTGCGCGCCGTGGACGATGATGATATCGTAATTGCCGGCAAGCTGGTCGAGGGTGTTGGGCGCGTCGGCGATGGCGACGGACTCGATCGGCGTATAGTCGATATCAAACCCCTTCTCCATCGCGTTCTTGATGCCGGTGTCCATCGTCTGGCACCAGCCCTTGTCGTCCACCGTATCGGAATAGATGACGGCGAGAGACACGCTCTCGGCGGCTGCGGCGCCGGCAAGGGCGAGCAGCATCAGGCAGGCAAGCAGTGCGGCAAGCTTCTTCATGACGGGTACGCTCCTTTGTCGTTGGTTTTGGCCGGGGATGCGCCAAGGGGCGCGATCCCGAGCTCTTCGCAAGATCATACGCGAAAAGAGGGCGGCTTGTCAACATAAAAACCGACAATTATACCATAGAAATTAAAAAATGTTCGGAATTTGTTGGAGCGAAGCGTTTGTTGACAAACGACGGAGGGGTATTTTATAATGTCCGTACATCATCGTGACAGCGGAGGAAGAACATGGCAGCATTTCGGGAGTATGTTTTCGCGCAATCGCTCGAGGAGGCGTACAGGCTGAACCGGCAAAAGAGCGCCGTCATCGTGGGCGGCAACATGTGGCTGCGCATGTGCGGCATGCGGCGGCGCACGGCGATCGACCTCACCCGGCTTGGGCTGGACAAAATCGAAGAGGAGGAGGACGCCTTCCGCGTGGGCGCGATGGTCACGCTGCGGGCGCTGGAGACCGACGCGCGGCTGAACGCGGCCTTCGGCGGAGCGTTTGCCGCGGCGCTTTCGCCGATTGTCGGAACGCAGTTTCGCAACGGGGCGACGGTCGGCGGCAGCGTTTATTCGCGCTTCGGCTTTTCGGACGTGAGCGCGCTGCTGCTTTCGCTTGACGCGCGCGTCATGCTGCATGGCCGCGGCGAGGTCGCGCTGGAGGATTACCAGTTCGAGGCATGGGACAGGGACGTGCTCACGCACGTCGTGATTCCCAAGGGGCGCAGGGCCGGCATCTCCAGCGTGCGGCTGAGTGCGACGGATTTTCCCGTGCTCGTCGCGGCGGCGGCCCGAAGCGCAAGCGGGCTGCGCCTTGTGGTGGGCGCCAGACCCGCGCGGGCGATGATCGTCTGCGACGGGATGGACCCGGCGCGCGTCACGCCCCAGGAGATGGAGCGTCTGGCGCAGAGCATCCCGCTGGGGAGCAACCTGCGCGCGTCGCAGGCTTACAGAAGGAAGATTGCGCCCGTGCTGCTCATGCGCGCGGCGGCGGCTTGCATGGAGGGTTAAGCGATGGTCATTGGGTTTACGCTCAACGGGCGGAAGGTGACGGTTCAGGCGGAGGCGGACGATTCGCTCTATACCGTTTTGCGCGCGCTGCATGTGAGCAGCGTCAAATGCGGATGCGAGACGACAAACTGCGGGCTGTGCACCGTCTACATGAACGGAAGGGCGGTGCTCTCCTGCTCGGTGCCCGCGCCCAGATGCGAGGGCTGCGAGATTGTGACGCTCGAGGGCCTGCAGGAGGAGGCGAAGCTGCTGGGCGGATGCCTTGCCGACGAGGGGGCGGAGCAGTGCGGTTTCTGCGCGCCGGGCCTCATGATGAACGTGTTTGCGCTGGCCAAGGAAAAGCCGGACGCCGCGCCGGAGGAGATCGACGCCTATCTGGCGGGCAATCTGTGCCGCTGTTCGGGCTACATGAGTCAGCGCCGCGCGATTTTGCGCTATCTCGAGATGAAGCGCGACGCGCTCGCCGCGGATGGACAGGAGGTGCGCGAGCGATGAGGGAAAAGGAAAGCCAAATGGCCAAAACGCGGGGCGGCGTTGGCGAGGGCGTTCGCAAGAAGGACGCGGAGGCCCTGACCACGGGCAAGCCCGTCTATACGGAGGACATCGCGCCGGGCGGATGCCTTGTCGTGAAGCTCATGCACAGCCCGCACGCGCATGCGGTCATCGAGGAGATCGACGTGACGCGGGCGGAGGCGATGCCGGGCGTCGTCTGCGTGCTGACGTATCGGGACGTGCCGGATGTCCGCTTTACGCAGGCGGGGCAGACCTACCCGGAGTTCAGCCCGTATGACAGGCTGATCCTCGACCGCCATCTGCGCTGCGTGGGCGATCCGGTGGCCATCGTCGCGGCCGAGACGGAGCGGCAGGCGCTGGCGGCGATGAAGCGGATCCGGGTTCGATATCGGGTGCTTGAGGCGGTGCTCGACCCCGAGCGGGCGCTGGACAACCCGACCGTCATCCATCCGGAGGAGAACTGGCGCGCGCTGGTGCCCGCCTGCGGCGCGGACAACAAGCGCAACCTTGTCGCCAGCGGCCAGGACGCGGAGGGCGACGTCGAGGCGGAGCTGGCGGCCAGCGACGTGGTCATCGACCGCGTCTACACGACGAAGGCGAACCAGCAGTGCATGATGGAGACCTTCCGCGCCTTTACGCGCATGGACGCCTACGGGCGCATCGAGATCGTCTCCAGCACGCAGATTCCCTTCCACGTGCGCCGCATTGTGGCGACGGCGCTTGATATCCCCAAGAGCCGCCTGCGCGTCGTCAAGCCGCGCATCGGCGGCGGCTTCGGCGCGAAACAGACCGCGGTCTGCGAGGTCTATCCGGCGATTGTGACGCTGAAGACCGGGCTTCCGGCGATGATCGTCTACACCCGCGAGGAGTCGATGACGCTCTCCTCGCCGCGGCATGCGATGCGCATGCACGTGCGTTTGGGCGCGATGCGCGACGGCACGATTCGCGCCATCGACCTGCACACGCTCTCCAATACGGGCGCGTATGGCGAGCACGGCCCGACGACGGTCGGCCTGTCCGGGCACAAATCCATTCCGCTTTACTCGCACGGAATGCGCGCGTTCCGCTTTAGCTGGGACGTCGTCTACACCAACACGATGAGCGCGGGCGCGTACCGCGGATATGGCGCGACGCAAGGGCTGTTTGCGGTGGAATCCGCCGTGAACGAGCTGGCGCACGCGCTGGGGATGGATCCCTCCGTCCTGAGGGAGAAGAACATCGTGCGCGAGGGCGAGGCGATGCCCGCTTACTACGGCGAGAGGGCGAACAGCTGCGCGCTGGGCCGCTGCATCGAGCGGGCCAAGGAGATGATTGGCTGGGAGCAAAAGTATCCGGCCCGCACGATGGCGAACGGGCATGTGCGCGCGGTGGGCATGGCGCTTGGCATGCAGGGCTCCGGCATATCGGGCGTGGACACCGGCGCGGTGATGATTCGCCTTGGAGACGGGGGCATGTACAACATGTCCATCGGCGCGACGGATATGGGCACCGGATGCGATACGATCCTCGCCCAAATCGCGGCGCAGAGCCTCGAATGCCCGATCGAGAAGATCACCGTTCACGGCGTGGATACGGATACCTCGCCGTACGACTGCGGGTCGTACGCCTCGAGCACGACCTATGTCACGGGCATGGCCGTGGTGA
Source organism: Clostridia bacterium (assembly GCA_030536875.1). Lineage (GTDB taxonomy): Bacteria > Bacillota > Clostridia > Christensenellales > Aristaeellaceae > Ventricola. The sequence continues at coordinate 21,419 of JAUNPI010000013.1, read as the reverse complement.
AGACCTGCGAAGAGCTGCGCGGCAAGATTCTGCGCGCGGGCGCGAAGCTGCTGGGCAGCACGCCGGACGCCTGCCTCTTTGAGGGCGAGAGCGTCTGCCTTGCGCAGGGGGAGGGGAGCGTGACGCTTTCCCGGATTGCGGAGGCGCAGATGACGGCGGGGTTTGAAGACATCTCGGCCTGTGTTGCCAACGGCTCGCCCGTCTCCCCGCCGCCGTTCATGGCGGGCTGCGCGGAGATCGACCTGGACCCGACGACGGGCGAGGTGAAGCTGGTGGATTACGTGGGCGTGGTGGACTGCGGCACGGTCATCAACCCGAATCTCGCGCGCGTGCAGACCGAAGGCGGGCTCATGCAGGGCATCGGCATGGCGCTCATGGAAAACCCGGTCATGGATGCGAGCGGGCGCACGGTCTCCAATTCCCTCATGCAGTACAAGATCCCGGCGCGCACGGACGTATCCAGCGTGCGCGTGGCCTTCGAGCCGAGCTACGAGCCGACGGGGCCGTTCGGCGCGAAATCCATCGGCGAATGCGTGATCAACACGCCGGCCCCGGCGATTGCCGACGCGGTATACCAAGTCAGCGGCGTGCGCGTGCGCGATCTGCCGATCACGGCGGAAAAAATCCTTCTGGGGGAACGCGAATGAGGCTGGCGGCCGTGCTGCTGGCGGCGGGGAAGAGCCGCCGCTTCGGGAAGGAAAACAAGCTGCTCGCATCTGTGGGCGGCGTGCCGATGGCGGCGCTGGCGATGGAGCGGCTCGCCGCCCTCGGCGCGGAATGGACGCTTGCCGTCGTCTCCTGCGGGGAGGTCGCCGCGCTCGCGCGGGAGCGGGGGCTTTCGGTCGTTTGGAACGGGCAGCCCGAGCGCGGAATGGCGGGCTCCATCGCCCTTGGCGTCCGCGCGGCGCAGAAGTGGGGCGCGGACGCCGTGCTGCTGATGGCGGCGGATCAGCCGAAGCTGTCGCTCGCCTCGCTGCGCGCGCTGCTGGACGGCTTTGCGCGCGGGGGAAGCCGCATCGCATGCCTTGCGGACGAGACGCACTGGGGCAATCCGGCGGTGCTGGCCATCGCATATGCGCCCGAGCTCTTGGCGCTGGGCGGCGACCGCGGCGCAAAGGCCGTTTTGAAGCGGCATGAGGACGAGCTGACGCGCGTTCCCTGCGCTGCGGCGCGCGAATTGGACGACGCGGACGACCCGCAGACGCTGGCGGCGCTGATCGAAACCCTTAAATAGGGGAGAGCGCCGCGGCCTTTGTGCAATTTTGTTCTGTTCTAAGCTCGCTTGATGGTGAAGTTTGCGGCTTGCCAAGCCGAGGGGAAATGGGTATAATACCGCTGTTTTGAGGAGCACGCATCCTTGCGATAGGGGGATTAACCATGACAAAGGATTTGACGCAGGGCTCTCCGCTTCGGCTGATCATCGGCTTTGCGGCTCCGCTGCTGGCGGGCATGCTGTTTCAGCAGCTGTACAATCTGGTGGATACGATGATCGTCGGGCGCTTTCTCGGCGTGACGGCGCTGGCGGGCGTGGGCGCGACGGGTTCCATCAATTTCCTCGTGCTCGGGTTCTGCATGGGCATCTGTTCCGGCTTTGCCATTCCCGTCGCGCAGCGGTTCGGGGCCAAGGAAGAGAGCCGCATGCGCGAGTTTGCCGCCAACGGCGCGTGGCTCTGCGCGGCGTTCGGGCTTGTGCTCACCGTGCTGACGGTCGTCTATTGCCGCGATATTTTGACGATTATGGATACGCCGGAGGATTGCTTTGAAGAGGCCGACGCGTACATCGGCACCATATTCGCGGGCATACCGTTCATGCTGCTCTACAATTTGCTCTCGAGCTATCTGCGCTCTTTGGGCGACAGCAAGACGCCGCTGTTTTTCCTGATTTTATCGTCCGCCCTCAACGTGGCGCTGGATCTTACGCTGATCCTCGTCATCCCGATGGGCGTGCGCGGAGCGGCGCTGGCGACGGTGATCAGCCAGGGCATTTCGGGGATTTTGTGCCTGGTGTGGATCGGACTCAAGGTGCCGATTCTCCACATTACGCGCGAAGAATGGCGCGTGCGCGCCTCGCGCCTGCGCGAGCTGTGCGCGTATGGCGTGCCGATGGGGCTGCAATACTCCATCACGGCGATCGGCAGCGTGATTTTGCAGGTGGCCGTCAACTCGCTGGGATCGCTGGCGGTGGCGGCGGTCACGGCGGGCAGCAGGGTGCTCGGCTTTCTGGCCTGTCCGTTTGACGCGCTCGGCTCCACGATGGCCACCTATGGCGCGCAGAACGTCGGCGCAAGCCGCTACGAGCGCTTAAACCGCGGCCTGTTTGCCTCCACAGCGCTCGGCTTCATCTATTCCGTGGCGGCGTTTGCCATCGCGTGGTTCTTTGGCCCGAGCCTGACGCGGCTGTTTGTGAACGGGGACAGCGGCGCGCAGCTCATCGAGCTCTCCCAGCAATACATGGTGACGACGGTGCTGTTTTATCCGCTGCTGACGCTGGTCAACGTCTTTCGCTTCACCATTCAGGGCATGGGCTTTTCGAGCTTCGCCATTTTGGCGGGCGTCATGGAGATGGTCGCCCGCAGCGTGGTCGGCCTGATGCTCGTGCCGCGCATGGGCTTTATCGGCGCGGCGCTCGGCGGGCCGCTTGCGTGGGCGTTTGCCGACGCGTTCCTCGTTCCCGCGTATTTTAAGTGCCGCCGAATGCTGATGGCGCGCGCCCATCATCTCCATGTGACGGGCGAGGCGCAGGCCGGCGTGCAGCCCAAATAAAAAACACGGCGGCGCGGGCCTGCGCGCCTCTTCCGCCGGAAGACCTTTACTCATTTTGCCAAATGTGATATAATAATCTGCCTGAGGTGGACTCGGGCAGATTGTTTTATGGGGAACGCAGATGCGCAGGACGCGCTTCGCGGGGCGTTTAGGGGGGCTAAGATGGCTGGAAAGACAGGCACAAAAGGCGGGAAGAGCAAGAAGAGGAAGGTCAGCGGCAAGCGCGGCACGGCCTCGCGCAAAAGGCAGGGAGCAGCCGATCCGCGCGGCGTGATCGGCATTGCGGTTCTGTGCGTAGGGCTGCTCGCGCTGGCCTGTCAGTTTATCCCGTCCAGCGGCGGGTTCCTGAGCCAGTGCATGTTGGCGGTGCGCGGTCTGGGCGGGACGCTCTGCCTGCTGCTGCCGCTGGTGGTCTGCTGGGCGGGCGTGGTGCTGGTGTTTTTCGCGGAGCGAAAGATGAGCGCAAGACCGGTGGTCTGTATTGCGCTGATTTTTCTGTTCGTCGAGGCGCTGCTCCAGCTGTTTCAGGCGGATGCCGTCCTGCAGGCGCTGTTTGCCGACGGCACGCCGCAGAGCTTTTGGAGCTTCGTGCTCCGCTCGTATCGCAGCGCCTCGCTCGACTGCAAGGGCGGAGGGCTGATCGGCGCGCTGCTGGCGTATCCGCTGTATGTGGCGCTCGACGTTTGGGGCGGCGTGGTCGTGCTGATCGCCGCGACGCTGATTGCGCTGATGTTTTTGACCGGCGTGTCGTTTGGCCATGTGGGCATGGCCTTCTCCCAGTGGCTGGACGAACTGCGCATCGCGCGCAGGGAGCGCCGCGAGGAACGGGAGGCGCTGCGCGCCGCGGAGGAAGAAAGAGAGCTTGAGCGCGAGAGCGAGCTGGCCGAGCAGCGCCAGCAGAAGCGTAGGGAGCGGGAGAGCGCGCAGCTGGAGCGCGAACAGCGTAAGGCGCAGGCGCTGAGACAGGCCGAGAGCGCCGCTCAGGAGGAGACGCCGGGGGAGCCGGAGCTGCCGAAGGCCAAACGCAAGGGCAGACCGAAGCTGGAGGTCGTGCGCCCCCAAGAGCCCACGCAGCCCGAGCCGGCGGCCGAGGAGATCCCCGAGCCGCCGCTTCAGACGCCGGCGCGCCCGCCGCGCAAGGCGCCGCGAGCGCGCGCACAGGGCCGCCCGATTCGCGCCGGGGAGGGCGAACTGTACATCGAGCGGGACGAGGAGTTTGCCCGTCTGGGCATCGACGAGCGATCCGACCCGCGGGAGCGCCGCCGCCGGCCCGCGTTTACCATCGAGGAGGCGGAGGACGCCTTTTTGCACGGCATGAACGCGGTCACCTATTCCGGCTACGGGGCGCAGGACACGCGGCAGGAGCAGAGCGCATACGCCGTCTCCGCCCGGCCGGAACAGGACGCTCTGCGGCAGGACGGAAACGAATGCAGCGCGGGCGCGGCGCAGGACGCCGGGCAGCCTGACCAAGAGGCGGCGGGTGATCAGGCCGAATGGGATAGGAACGAGCCCGAAGCGGCGGACGGAGACGGCGCGCAAAACGCGCAGGCGGCGGCGCCCGAGGAGCAGGACGCGTGGACCCCGGACGTTTGGAATCCGAATACCGGAAATCCGGACGCGCGGCCGGCGGACGAGGCCAAGGGGCAGCCCGCGCCGTACCTGACGCAGGACGAGCCGGGCGGCAGCGTGCCCTCGAGCATTCCCGCCGCGTGGCAGGGACGAGCGGCGCAGGAAGCGCCCGCGCGCAGGCCGGAGGCGCCCCAAAACGTGCTTGCCGCCCAAGAACGCCAGGCGGACGGCACGATCGTCCAGCTGCGGGGAAGCCGCCTCGACGGCACGCCGCTGGTGATGCCGGCGAAGGACGCGCACGAGGCGCCCAAGGCGATGGAGGAAGCGTATGCCTACCCGCCCATCGATCTGCTCAACCGTTCGGGCTGTCAGCAGGATCCGAATCAGCGGGCAAAGGACGAGGCCGGAGCGAAAAAGCTGCTGGAGACGCTGGAGAGCTTCGGCGTGCAGGCCAAGCTCACGCACGTCACGCACGGGCCCGCGATCACGCGATACGAATTGCAGCCAGCGCCGGGCGTCAAGGTTTCGCGCATCGTGAACCTTGTGGACGATATCGCGCTGAACATGGCTTCCGACGGCGTGCGCATCGAGGCCCCGATCCCCGGAAAGCCCGCCGTGGGCATCGAGATCCCCAACGAGCGGATCGAGACGGTCTCCCTGCGCGACGTGCTCGAAAGCCCGGAGATGACGCGCGAGAAATCGCCCACGGCGGTGGCGCTGGGCAAGGGCATCTCCGGCGCGCCGGTCGTGGCCGACATGGCCAAGATGCCCCACGTGCTCATCGCCGGCGCGACGGGCTCGGGCAAATCCGTCTGCATCAACACGATCATCAATTCCATCATCTATCGCGCCTCGCCCAGCGAGGTCAGGCTGATCCTCATCGACCCGAAGGTGGTGGAGCTGTCCGTCTACAACGGCATTCCGCACCTGCTCGTGCCGGTGGTCACCGACCCGAAGAAGGCCTCCGCCGCCCTCAGCTGGGCGGTGGTGGAGATGGAGCACCGCTACAAGCGCTTTGAGACGATGGGCGTGCGCGACATTCGCGGCTACAACAACGCCATCGGCGAGGGCGAGGAGCCGATGAGCAAGATCATCGTCATCATCGACGAGCTTGCCGACCTCATGATGGTCGCCCCGGGCGAGGTGGAGGAATCCATCTGCCGGCTGGCGCAGCTGGCGCGCGCGGCGGGCATCCATCTGGTCATCGCCACCCAGCGCCCGTCGGTTAACGTCATCACGGGCGTCATCAAGGCGAATATCCCCAGCCGGATCGCCTTTGCGGTCTCCTCGCAGATCGACAGCCGAACCATCCTCGACGCGGGCGGCGCGGAGAAGCTGCTAGGCAAGGGCGACATGCTCTATGCGCCGCAGGGCGCGGGCAAGCCCACGCGCGTGCAGGGCTGCTTCGTCTCCGACGACGAGGTGCAGCGCATTGTCGACTATGTGAGAAAGCAGCACAGCGCCGATTACAACGAGGACGTCATCGAGCAGATGAACAGCGCCGCCGAGGAGGAGAAGGCAGCCGCGGGCGATGCGCCAAGCGGCGGCGAACCGGTCGACGAGATGCTCAGCAAGGCCATCGAGCTGGCGGTCGAGGCGGGGCAGGTGTCCATCAGCATGCTCCAGCGCAGGCTGCGCGTGGGCTATGCGCGCGCGGGACGCCTCGTCGACGAGATGACGCTGCGGGGCATCACCGCCGAGGCGGAGGGGCCGACCAAGCCCCGCGCCGTGCTGATTTCGCGGGAGGAATGGCGGCGCATGCAGGAAAACGGGGAATGACGGCGAATAACCGTCATCTGTACGGCCCATAGCCGTCATTTGTCCGTCATTTGACTGGCATTTGTCTGGCGTTTAGAAGAAAGCGGCGGCAGGCCGCCGCGCCGAGCGAAAGGAAGAGCGACATGAAATTCATCAAGACGCCCGTCAAGGGCATGTGCGATATGCTCCCCTCCGACATGCGCCTGCGCGAGCATGTCTTCTCGATGATCAAGAAGACTTACGGCGCTTACGGCTTCATGCAGATTGAGACGCCCATTGTGGAGCACATCGAAAACCTGACCTCCAAGCAGGGCGGCGACAACGAGAAGCTGATCTTCAAGGTCATGAAGCGCGGGGCGGAGCTGACGCGCGCGCTGGAAAAGGGGGACGGCGAGCTGGCGGACAACGGCCTGCGCTACGACCTCACCGTGCCGTTGGCGCGCTACTATGCCTGCAACAGGGAAAAGCTGCCCGCGCCGTTCAAGGCGCTGCAGATGGGCAATGTCTACCGCGCGGACAACCCGCAGAAGGGCCGCTTCCGCCAGTTTACGCAGTGCGACATCGATATTCTGGGCGACGAGAGCAATCTGGCGGAGATCGAGCTGATTTCGGCGACCTCCGCCATGCTCACGCAGATCTTCGCGGAGATCGGAATCACGGAATTCACCGTCCACGTCAATGACCGCCGCATTCTGGGCGCCGTCGCGCGCAGCGCGGGCTTTGAGGAGGAGCAGGTCGGCTCCGTGCTCATCTCGCTGGACAAGTTTGACAAGATCGGTCTTGAGGGGATCGAGCGCGAGCTGCTTGAGCAGGGCTATGACGCGCAGGCGGTGAGCCGCTATCTGGCGGTGTACCGGAATGCGGGCGCGGGCATGAGCATCGAGGCGTTTGCCGGGAGCGCAGGCGACATTCCGCAGGACGCGGTGAAGAACCTGGAGGAGATCATCTCCTGCGTGCGCCCGATGCTCTCCGGCGGCGTCAAAATCGTCTTCGACCCGACGCTCGTGCGCGGGATGGGCTATTACACCGGCCCGATCTTCGAGGTCAGCATGGACGGCTACAGCTTCGCGATCGCCGGCGGCGGCCGCTACGACCAGATGATCGGCAAATTCAGCGGGCAGAACGTCGCGGCCAGCGGCTTTTCCATCGGCTTTGAGCGGATCGTCACCATCCTCAAGGATCACATGCAGGGGAGCTTCCTGCTGCCAGAGGGCGCGACAGCCTTCCTGATCGGCGGCAAGGTTTCGCAGGAGCGCAAGACGCAGGTGCTCGCCGAGGCGGCGCGGCTGCGCCAGGAGGGCGCGACGGTCACCGTCATGCCCATGAGCAAGAACATCCGCCATCAGATTGAGCTGCTCGAGGCGGAAGGATATCGCCATTTCCAAAAGGTCTTCGAGTGAGCGCCGCGCGTAAAAACCGGCGGGGCGGCGTATCCTGTGGATCGGGCTGAAAGCGAAGGAGCGAATATGACCAACAAGGGAGTTGTCACCAAGGTAAACGGCGACAGGCTGACCGTCGTCTTTGAGCGGCACGAGGCCTGCGGAGACTGCCATGCCTGCATGCACGGCAGTACGGATTGCAAAAAACACGAGATTGAGCTGAGAGGCAAGGCGAACGTCGGCGACATCGTCGAGGTGGAGATGGACGATTCGCACGTGATGGCGGCGTCGGCGCTGGCATACATGGTGCCTTTGGCGGGTTTTTTGCTGGGGCTTTTGATCGGCTGGGCGCTGGGACGCGTGCTCACGGGCATAAACGGCGAGCTGCTCACGGCGCTGTGCGCGATATTGGGCACGGCGGCGGCATACGTTGTCATGCGCGCGCTCGACCCGCATTTTGCAAAGGGACGCTGGGAACAGCGGATTGTCTCCGTCAAGGCGCCGGATCAAGAGGCGTGAGGCGGGGACGGACGGCACAATGAACAACCGACCGCGCGATGGGCGCGAACAGGAGGGATTGTCATGTTGGAACATTTTTCTGAAAAGAGCTTCAATGCGGCTGTGGCGGGCGATCTGCCCGTGCTGGTGGATTTTTTTGCGACGTGGTGCGGGCCGTGCCGCATGATCGCCCCGTCCGTGGAGCAGCTGGCCGCGGAGTATGAGGGCCGCGCCGTCGTAGGCAAGGTGGACGTGGACCAGGAGCCCGGGCTCGCCCAGCGCTTTGGCGTCATGAGCATCCCCACGCTCGTGGTCATGAAGGGCGGCGAGGTGGTCGAGCAGGCCGTCGGCGCGCGCGGCAAGGCGGATATCGCCGCGATGATCGACCGGCATCTGTAAAAAATCGGCGATGTCGCCGGCGGTATCGCCGCGAAACCGTGTAAGCCTCGCCGCTTTGCGCCCGAGGCCGAAGCGGAGCGAAAAGATGACCATTACAAACCTACAAAAACATACAATTTGAGCGGGGACGTCTGCGGGCGTCTCCGCTTTTGGGCTGTTGGCCGGGAAAAATCGTGTGAATTGTAAAATATCCATGAACAAATATCAAATTTTTACATCATCCTCTTTGCTGCCCTTACATTTTGTGCTATAATGAAGCAGAATGCGATTGTACACATATGTGCAGGCCCGAGAAGCGTATGGCTGCGGGACACATATGAAATGAAGTTGTATCACTAAGAAATGTGCGTATACCATCATAAGCCACGGAAGGAGGCGGAGAACCAATGGGGAAGCTGAGGATCATTCCGCTGGGCGGCATCGGCGAAATCGGCAAGAACATGACGGCGTTTGAATACGAAGACGACATCGTCGTGGTCGATTGTGGATCCGTTTTCCCGCGTCAGGACATGCTGGGGATCGATCTGGTCATTCCTGACATCACGTATTTGACCAACAATCGAGAGCGCGTGCGCGCCTATCTGATCACGCATGGGCATGAGGATCACATCGGCGCCGTGCCGTATGTGTTCACGCGGGTGCCCGCGCCGGTGTACGGCACCAAGCTGACCTGCGCGCTCATACGCGGAAAGCTTGCGGAGCATAATATCTCCGGCATCAAAATGAACGTCGTATCCCCCAAGGACACGGTGAAAATCGGCGCGTTTGAGGTGCAGTTCATCAAGGTGAGCCACTCGATCGCCGGGGCGGTGGCGATGGCGATCACCTGCCCGGCGGGCACGGTGATCGTCACGGGAGACTTTAAGATCGACTATACGCCCATCGACGGCGAGGTTACGGATCTGCGCACGTTTGCGGCTTGGGGCGAGCGCGGCGTGCTGGCGCTGCTGGCGGATTCCACCAACATCGAGCGCCCGGGCTACACGATGAGCGAGCGCAAAATCGGCGAGACGTTCCACAGCCTGTTTAAGGAGGCCGATGGGCGCATCATCATCGCGATGTTCGCCTCCAATCTGCACAGAATCCAGCAGGTGGTCGACAACTGCATCGAGTTTGGGCGCAAGATCTGCTTCGTTGGCAGGAGCATGATCAACGTGACCAAGCTCGCGATGGATATCGGCGAGCTGCGAATTCCGCAGGACGTCTACATCGAGATCGGGGATCTGGACTGCTATGAGGACCACGAGATCGTCGTGCTGACCACGGGCAGCCAAGGCGAGCCGATGAGCGGCCTGACGCGCATGGCCAACAGCGAGCATCGCAAGCTGCAGATCCGCGAGGGGGACATGGTCATCATCTCGGCCTCGCCGATTCCCGGCAACGAGATCATGGTCTCCAGAATCATCGACCAGCTTTATCGCTGCGGAGCGACGGTGATTTACAACCGCATCGCGGACGTACACGTCTCCGGGCACGCCTGTCAGGAGGAGCTCAAGCTCATTCACACGCTCGTGCATCCGCGCTACTTCATTCCCGTCCACGGCGAGTACCGCATGCTGCACAGGCACGCGCAGCTGGCGCAGGAGTTGGGCATGCCGCAGGAGCGGGTGGTCATCCTCGAGCTGGGACAGGCGCTGGAGCTTTCCCACGACGAGGCGAGCATCACGGGCCCCATCCCGACCGGCTCGGTCATGGTGGACGGCCTCGGCGTGGGCGACGTGGGCAACGTCGTGCTGCGCGACCGGAAGCATCTGTCGCAGGACGGGCTGATCATCGTCGTCGTCGGCGTGAGCCGCGAGACAGGGCGGCTGGTTTCCGGGCCGGAATTGATTTCGCGCGGGTTTGTCTACGTTCGCGAGAATGAGGAGCTCATTTCCGGCGCGCGCAATGTCGCGATGGGCGTGCTGGCTCGCTATGAGCGCATCGAGCAGAGCGACTGGACGAGCATCAAAAACGGCATCAAGGACGAGATGCACGCCTACCTTCAGGCGCAGATCAAGCGCAACCCGATGATCCTGCCGATCATCATGGAGACTTGACAAGGAACCTGATAGGAATTTGACGGAGACTTGAGCGAGAGAAGCAGGGCGGGCAAACACAGGATAAGGGGCCGGCAGAGCGAGCCGGTCTCTTTTGAACGCTATTTTTCGGAGGGATACAGAGATCATGAACCTTTACGACACGGCCTACCGGCTGGCGGGAGAGATCAAAAACAGCGAAGAATGCGTGCGCTTGCGCGAACTGCGCGAGCGCGCGATGAGCGACGAGACCAATCGCGTGCTGCTGGAGGAATACAAGCGCCTGCAGGTGCGCCTTCAGATGAGCATGGTCGGCGCGGCGGGGGAGATGCCCGGCGAGGACATGCAGCGCTTTCAGCAGCTGGCGTCCCTGCTCTACATGAACGCTGATGTGCAGGCTTACCTGATGGCCGAGATGCAGATGCAAAAGACGATGGGGGACATCTTTAAGATCCTCACGGATGCGGCGGGTATCACCTTTGAGCTGCCGGAGCGCGGCTGAGCGTTTTTGACGCGGATCGGAGGGCTTGCGATTTGGCTAAGAAGATCAAAAAGAAGAGAAGGACGGAGCTGACGGAACACGAGCTGCACGAGCGCAGGCGGTACGGCTTTTTCTGGTATGACTGGATTTGGCGCGCGCTGCGGCCCGTGCTGGTGTTTCTTACGTCGTTTGTCATCGTCTGCGGGGCGGTGTACACGCTTTGGGTTCAGGTGGACGGTATGTTCTTTGCCCCGGTGGACGAGAAGGACGAGAGCACCGTGGCCTTTGAGGTCGCCTCGGGCAGCTCGCTGTCCACGGTATCGCGCAATCTGGAGAGCGCCGGGCTGATTCACAACCACACGGTCTTCAAGTATATGGCCGATTTTATGGGCATGGGGCAGAAGATACAGAGCGGCGACTATGAGCTCAGCCGCTCGATGTCCGCCACGGAAATCCTCGATCAGCTCATTTCCGGCGACGGCAAGCCGCTGACGGCGAAGATCACGATCATCCCCGGATGGACCATCGAAAACATCGCCGATTATCTCGTGCAGCAGAAGATCCTCTCCAGCACGGAGGAGTTTTTGTCCCTGTGCAGGACGGGCGAAAGCTACAGCGGCTATTACTTCATCGAGGAGATCCTCGCAGAGGAAGACGCCTCGCAGCGCATCTATGCGCTGGAGGGATACCTGTCGCCCAACACCTACGAGGTCTACACCAGCTCGAGCGCGGACACGATCATCAAGCGCCTGCTTTCGCAGACCGAGGCGGCCTATCTCATCGGTTATGACGAGCGGGCGGACGAGCTGGGCATGACGATGGACGAGGTCTTTACGCTGGCCTCGATGATCGAGAAGGAGGCCAAGACGGCGGATTTCGCCAAGGTCAGCGCGGTCTTCCACAACAGGCTCAAGCAGGGGATGACGCTCGGCTCCGACGTCACGGTCAAATACGTCTCCGGCTCGCAAAAGATGGTGCTCAACGACACCGATTTGGCGGTCGATTCCCCGTACAACACCTATACGCACAGCGGGCTGCCGGTCGGGCCGATCTGCAACCCGTCGATGGACGCCATCGTCGCCGCGCTTTATCCGGATGAGCAGTATGTCGCGCAGAAGTATCTCTATTTCTGCTCAACCGATCCCGATTCCGGCTCGCTGCACTTCTCCAAGACGCTGGAGGAGCACAACGCCGCCGTGGCGATGTATAGGCCGCTGTGGGAGGAATACGACAAGAGCAGAGGACTGAATTGATATGCATACGACGCCTACGCTGCTCGCCCCGGCGGGCAGCCAAAGGCCCCTTTTGGCGGCGCTGCGCTTTGGCGCAGACGCCGTTTATTGTGGGGCGAAACAATATGGCCTGCGCGCGCAGGCAGGCAATTTCGGCGAGGAGGAGCTCGAGGAGGCCGTGCGGCTTGCACACGCCCACGGCGCCAAGCTCCATTTGACGCTCAACATCTTTGCGCGGGACGGCGACCTGCCCGGCATGGTTCGCGCCGCGAGGCATGCGCAGGAGATCGGCGTGGATGCGCTGATCGTCTCCGACCTCGGCGCGATCGCGCGCATTCATCGCGAAGCGCCGGGCATCGACATCCACGTCAGCACGCAGGCGAACACGACCAACAGCGATTCGGCGCGCGTCTATGCGGCGCTGGGCGCGTCGCGCGTCGTGCTGGCCAGAGAGCTGACCATCGAGGAGATCGAGAGGATGGCTTCCGCGCTGCGGGGCGAAATCGAGCTGGAGACGTTTGTTCACGGCGCGATGTGCATGGCGTATTCCGGGCGATGCATGCTTTCCAGCTACATGAACGCCCGCAGCGCCAATCGCGGCGCGTGCAGCCAGCCCTGCCGCTGGACGTATGCGCTTGCCGAGCGCACGAGGCCGGACGAATACATGCCCGTCGAGGAGGATGCGTCCGGCACGGCGATCCTCTCCAGCCGCGATCTGTGCATGCTGGAGCATCTGCCGAGGCTGATGCGCAGCGGGATTTCGTGCTTCAAGATCGAGGGCCGGATGAAGACGGAGCTCTATGTCGCCACGGTCACGGGCGCATACCGACGTGCGATGGACGCGATTGCCCGCGGCGACATGAACGAGGCGCTGCTGGGCGAACTGCGCGGGGAGCTGGACAAGGTGAGCCACAGAACCTATGACACGGGCTTTTACTTCGGGCAGCCGAAGGTCAGCGGGGGCGCCGCAGGCACCGAACAGGCCGCGGAATACATGGGCTATGTGGTGGAAGCCTCCGGCGGCATGGCGCTGGTGGAGATGAAGAACCGCTTCTTTGTCGGCGACGAGCTGGAGACCGTCACGCCCGCAGGCAGCGAGAAGCTCGTCGTGGAGGACATCGTCCTCGACGCGACCGGCGAGCATGTCGGCGTGGTCAGCGTGCCGCGCACGCTCGTGCGCATTCCCTGTGGGGAAAAGTTGGAGAAGGGCGATATGATTCGCGGGCCGGTGAGGAACAGGAAGGGGTAAAGCGAGGAGAAATCGCACATGTATATTGGACATAAACGAGAGAATGGCGAGATTCAGAGCCTGCGTGATCATCTTGAAGGGGTGGCGCGGCGAGCAGAGACATTTGGCGGCGCGTTTGGCGCGGGGCGGCATGCGCGCAGGACGGGGCTCATGCACGATATAGGAAAATACGCATCGGACGTCCAAAAACGCATGGCGGATCCAGAACATGTGGCGAAGGTGAACCACACGTCGGCAGGCGCGATTGTGGCTGTTCAGACGTATCGGGACTTGCCGGCCGCGTTTGCTGTGGCGGGACACCACGGCGGATTAGCCGACCTAGGAGCTAAAACCAATACGGTTCAGGATGGAACGCTGCATGGCAAGCTGAGGTATACGCCCAAGGATTTTTCGGCCTATCAAGAAGAGATCAAACTGGAAAAAGGGGAGCTCGCACCGGTATGGGCGAGGGAGAACCCTTTGGCGGCGAGCTTTTATACGCGAATGCTATTTTCGTGTCTGGTGGATGCGGATTTTTTGGACACAGAGGCATTTCTTGCGGAGCCTCATGTCTTGCGCGGCGGCGGGGAGAATATGGCGGCGCTTCTGGATAAGCTTAGACGGTTTATTCGTCCTTGGTTTCCGGCAAAGCGCAGGATTGATGAAAGACGATGTGAAATCCTCAAGCGATGTTTGGAGATGGGGCGATCGCCAAAGGGGCTTTATACGCTTACGGTGCCCACGGGAGGCGGAAAAACTGTCTCGTCCCTTGCTTTTGCGCTCACGCATGCGGTCAAACATGACTGCTCACATATCATCTATGTTGTGCCCTACATGAGCATCATTGAACAAACGGCGGCAAAATTTTCCGAGATACTGGGGGAAGAAAACGTTTTGGAGCATCATTCCGGCGTGGAGTACGAGGAAAGCGCAGAGGATGACGGCGTCAGACAAGCCGCCCAGAGAAAACGGTTGGCGACGGAAAACTGGGATTCGCCTGTGATCGTGACGACAGCGGTTCAGTTTTTTGAATCGCTTTATGCCTGCAAGACGAGCAAATGCAGAAAACTGCACAGCATTGCCGGCAGCGTTGTGATATTTGATGAGGCGCAGATGATGCCGCTCCCCTATTTGAGGCCCTGCGTATATGCGATTGCAGAATTGGTGAGGCACTATGGCGTAACAGCAGTGCTCTGCACGGCGACACAGCCGGCGCTAGACGGCCTGTTTGACGAATATGCGCCTGAGCTCACAGCCTGCGAGCTGATGAAGGAGCCGACGGAGCTGTATGAGTATTTCCGCAGGGTGACGTTTTCAGGCGAGAATACGATGAGCGAGGAAGAGCTGACACAGAGGCTGAGCGGCTATGAGCAGGTGCTTTGCATTGTGAACACCAGAAAACGCGCAAGAAATCTCTACGACGGATTGCCGGAGGAGGGGCGTTTCCATCTGTCTACGCTCATGACGCCGGAGGACAGGCGCAAAGCGATTCGCCTGATTCGCTCAAGACTTGCCTCTGGGCAGGTTTGCCGCGTGGTTTCCACGAGCCTGATCGAGGCGGGCGTCGATGTCGATTTTCCGACTGTATGGCGCGAGGAGAGCGGTCTTGATTCCATTCTTCAGGCGGCCGGACGCTGCAACCGTGAAGCTAAGCAGAGCAAGGAGCAGAGTGTCGTCCATGTTTTTGCTGTCGATCAACATCCGCCGCGTACCTACAGAAAGCAGATCGACGCGCTGCATTTGGTGCAGGAAATGTGCGGCGAAATGGACAGTCTGAAGGCGATTGAGCTCTACTCACGAGCCGTAATACAGGCGAAGGGGGAGCATATCGACCAAAAGGGAATTTTGGATGCATGCCGGAAGATGCTCTTCAGGACGGTTGGCGGAGATTTCAAGATGATCGAACAGGACACGCTGAGCATCTATATCCCCAATCCGGGCAACGCGGAGACAATCGAAAGGCTGCGCCGAGGAGAGTATGACAGGCAGATGATTCGAAGGCTTCAAAAAGACAGCGTGAGCGTCTATCGAGGCCATGCGGAGGCTTTGCTTGGAACGGGCAAGATTGAGCAGACTGAGGACGGCTTTTTGATTCTCATGGATGCGTCAGCGTATACACCGGACAAAGGTCTTGAGCTCTGCGAGGATTCGGGGCAAGGGGTGTTTCTGTAAATGAGAAAAGGAGGGATGAGCGCGTCATCTCTCCTTTTCTGCTTAGGTCATACGAAAAAATAATCCTTTCAATCCCCAGATTTCTCTGACACGGGTATCTTATCATACCAGGAGGTTTGATGTCAATCTTTATTTAATGTTCATACAAAAAAATAATCGAAATATGTATTGACAGAATATCCAAAATGATATATGATATTTTTACCGGAAACGAGTGATCATTGTCAGATCCGGAAGATTTGTGCAGGAAGGATGCGCAGGAAAGGAGTGAGGGAAGGTTGTCCATTCAAATGGAGGTTTGGGGGGATTATGCGCTCTTCACCAGGCCTGAAATGAAGGTCGAACGCGTTTCTTATGACGTGCCGACACCGAGCGCGGCGCGCGGCATGATTGAAAGCGTTTATTACCATCCGGGGCTGAAGTGGACGGTGGATCGGATTTATGTGCTCAATCCCATTGAATTCACCAATTTGCGGCGCAACGAGGTGAAAAGCAAGATTCTGGCTAGGACCGTTCATGCAGCGATGATGGGCGAGCAGGAACCGATCTATATGGCGACGTCGAAGGAGATTCAGCAGAGAGCTGCGATGATGCTCAAAGACGTCCACTATGTGTTTGAAGCGCACTTTGATATGACCGACAAAGCCAACCCCAGCGACAACCCGGGAAAGTTTCAGGATATTGTGAAACGCCGGCTCAAGAAGGGGATGTGCTATAGCCAGCCGTATTTGGGTACGCGGGAGTGTACGGCGCATTTTCGGCTCTGGGAAGATGGAGAGATTCCAACCATTTCGGAAACGAGGGATTTGGGGTGGATGCTGTATGATATGGATTACAGCGATCCGCAGAATATTCAGCCCATGTTCTTTAGGGCTCAGATGGAAAATGGCGTGGTCGACCTGAGAAACTGCGAGGTGGTACGATGATGATGCAGGCGCTTGTGCGCCACTATGAGCATTTGACCATGCTTGAAAAGCTGAATGAGCCGGGATGGCAGAAAGCGGGAGTCTCTTTCGCGCTCCGTCTTGACGAGAGCGGCGAGCTGCGCGCGATTGAATCCCTCAAAGAAGAAGTTCGCGGTAAAAAGAGCGTGTGGGTTCCGCTTTTCATGAGGGTTCCGGAACAGGTCAAGCGCTCCAGCGGTGTGTCGGCTAATTTTCTCTGCGACAATGCCGCCTATATGCTTGGCATCGACAGCAAGGGCAAACCCGATCGAGCTCAGAGCTGTTTCAGAGCCTGCGCTGCGCTGCACCGAGAGATTCTGGCGGAAGTAAATTCTCCGATCGCTCAAGCGATTTTGGGCTTCTTTGATACATGGGATCCCGGGTGCGCGGCGGAGCATCCGCTGGTTAAACCGCTTGTCAAGGAGATGAATGCAGCGAATTTCGTCTTCAAAGTGGGCTTTGAGTATGCGCAGAACGATGCGGCGATTCAAGCCGCTTGGCAGAAGCGTTATGACGATGTGCCGGAAGACGCGCAGAAATCACGATGCCTTGTGACGGGCGAATTGACTGAAATTGCGCGATTGCATCCTGCGATCAAGGGCGTTCAAGGCGCACAGACGATGGGCGCGTCACTGATATCCTTCAATGCACCGGCATTTGAATCCTATGCTCATGACGGCGAGCAGGGGATGAATGCGCCGGTCGGGAAATGGGCTGCCTTTGCCTACGGCGCAGCGCTGAATGACTTGATTTCGGATAAGGAACACAGGATTCACTTGGGCGATACGACGGTTGTCTTCTGGGCCGAAGAACCGGAGGAACCCTGTGCGGATGTCTTCGCGGCGCTGATGGGGGCAGATAACGCCATTTCTGGCAGAGAATTGCTCGACGTCATGCGTAAGCTGGAGATCGGACAGGCGATAAATTGGGAGGGAATGCCGGTTCATCCGGATAATCGTTTCTATGTCCTCGGTCTTGCCCCCAATGCGGCGCGGTTGTCGGTTCGCTTTTTTCTCCAAGATCGGTTTGGAGAGATGGTTAAGCGGCTGGCGGAACATCACGAACGCATGGAGATCGTGCGTCCGGCCTATGATCCGTGGCCCACGCTTCCCATATTCGCTATGTTGAAGGAAACGGTGAATCCCAACGCCAGCAATCCGGATGCTTCACCGCAAATGGCGGGCGATGTACTGCGCGCCATATTGACCGGAGGCAAATACCCGGCGACGCTTTTCAATCAAGTGCAGATGCGCATTCGTGCCGAGCATGAGGTGTCGCGTGGAAAGGCGGCGATTATCAAGGCTTATTTGATTCAAAACGCCCCAGAGGGCGAAATGAAGAAAATCATTTCGGAGGTGGCTCAGGTGAAACTTAACGAAGAGACGCGGTATGCGCCGTATGTACTTGGCAGGTTGTTTGCAGTCCTAGAAGAGCTTCAGGAAAAGGCTAATCCGGGTATTAATACGACGATCAGAGACAGATATTTCAACTCTGCATGCTGCACGCCCGCTGTGGTATTCCCGATTCTGATCCGGCTTGCGCAAGCACATATCAAAAAGCTGGAAGGTGGTCAGAGTGTGTACATGCACAAGAAGATTCAAGGGCTGATGGGTATGCTGGATGAAGCATATCCGAGCAGGCTTAATTTGAATGATCAGGGTATTTTCCAACTTGGTTATTATCACGAAAAGCAGAAGCGCTACGAGAAAAAGGAGGATAACGGTAATGTCTGAGGCAATCAAGAATCGCTATGATTTTATCATTCTTTTTGACGTGGAGAACGGAAACCCGAATGGCGACCCGGATGCCGGCAATATGCCGAGGATCGATCCGGAAACCGGACTTGGCCTGGTGACAGATGTATGTCTGAAGCGCAAAATCCGCAACTATGTGGAGATAATCAAAGAGAATGAACCGGGCTTTGGTATTTACATCAAAGATAGTGTACCGCTCAATCGCAGCGATGCGCGCGCATACGAGTATTTGGGTGTGACAGACGTTAAGAAGGCCAAAAAGGAGGATCCAGAGCTGGATCGAAAAATTCGGGATTTTATGTGCGAGAATTTCTATGATATTCGCACCTTTGGCGCTGTGATGACAACGTTTGTTAAAGCGGCGCTCAACTGCGGTCAGGTTCGAGGCCCTGTTCAATTGGGATTTGCGCGCAGCATCGACCCGATTGTTCCTCAAGAGGTGACGATTACGCGCGTGGCGATCACGACAGAAGCGGACGCCGAGCGAAAGGGGACGGAGATGGGACGCAAATACATTGTGCCTTATGGCCTGTATCGTGCAGAAGGATTTGTATCCGCGAACCTGGCACGCAAGACAACGGGCTTTAGCGAAGAGGATTTGGCATTGCTTTGGGATGCGATCATTCATATGTTCGAGGAAGACCGGTCTGCTGCACGCGGCAAGATGGCTGTACGCGAGCTGATCGTCTTTAAGCACAACAGTGAGCTGGGCGGCGCCCCCGCTTATAAGCTTTTCGATGCTGTGCATGTCAAGAAGCATGTGGATATCCCAAGAAGCTACTTGGACTATGATGTGGTCATTGACGAGCAGTCCATTCCGGAAAATGTGACCTGCATGAGGATGATTGAATAATGGAGCATGAAATGCTCATGCTCTCCGGCATCCAGCATTTCGCCTTTTGTCGCCGCCAGTGGGCTTTGATTCATGTTGAACAGCAATGGGCGGAGAATCTGCATACAGCGGAGGGGGACGTCTTCCACAGGCGCGCTCATGACGAAACCCAAACGGAGATGCGGGGGGATACGCTGATCGTGCGCGGGCTGCGCGTGCAGTCGGAACGGTTGGGCATATCCGGCATATGCGATGTGGTGGAGTTTCATCGGTGCGAAAACGGCGTGACGCTTGCCGGGCGTGAGGGACGCTTTAGCGTCTATCCCATCGAATACAAAAAGGGCGCGCCAAAGGCCCATCAGGCGGATGAATTGCAGCTGTGCGCGCAGGCTATGTGCTTGGAAGAAATGCTGCTAAGCGAAATTCCCGAGGGGAGCCTGTTTTATGGAGAGACGCGCAGGCGGGTTCGCGTATCGCTGACGCAGGAACTGCGCGCGGAGGTGACGCAGATGCTGGAGGAAATGCACCAGTATTTTCGGCGCGGCTATACGCCTAAAGTGCGGCGGCATAAGGGTTGCAGCGCCTGCTCGCTCAAAGAGCTCTGTCTTCCGGGGATGCAGAAGGCGCCTGCCGCCGGCGCCTATCTCCGAGCCCATGTGCGGGAGGAAGAGCCATGAGAAAGCTGCTCAATACGCTGTTCGTCACATCGGAGGACGTGTACCTCGCCTTGGAAAATGAGAATGTCATCGTGCTTGCCGGGGAGGAGAGAAAAGGACAATTTCCTCTGATTATGCTCGAAGGTATCATCTCCTTTTCCTATAAAGGCGCCAGTCCGGCCCTGATGGGCGCCTGCGCCCGGCGGGGTGTGGAGCTCAGCTTCATGACCCCGAATGGGCGATTCTTGGCGCGCGTCTGCGGAGAAGAGCGAGGCAATGTGCTGCTGCGCAAGAAGCAATACCGGATATCGGACAGCCCGGAAGAGAGCTGCCGCATAGCCCGATGCATGATCTTTGGGAAAACCTACAATAGCCGATGGGTGCTCGAGCGCGCGATCCGCGATCATGCGATGCGCATCGACGTGGACAAAATGAAAGAAGCGTCCGGCTTGCTGGCGGCATCTTTGGAGCCTATATTGAATCAGACAGATCTGGACGCGCTTCGCGGCATAGAAGGGCAGAACGCCGCTGCGTACTTCGGAAGGTTTGACGACTTGATTCTCAATCAGAAGGACGTCTTTCATTATGAAGAGAGGAGCCGCAGGCCGCCGATGGATCGGGTGAACGCCATGCTTTCCTTTGTCTATACGCTACTGACCAACGACTGCGCGGCTGCTTTGGAGGCCGTTGGCTTAGACGCGTATGTCGGATTTCTGCATCGCGACCGACCGGGAAGGGTTTCCTTGGCGCTCGACCTGATGGAGGAATTGCGAGCCGTCTTTGCCGACCGCCTCGTGCTGACGCTTATCAACACGAAGGCTGTCCGCAGGGAACACTTTGTCCGCCAAGAGAGCGGGGCTGTTCTGCTCAACGATGCGGGAAGAAAAGTCGTTTTATCCGCTTGGCAGAGCAGAAAGCGAGAGGAGATCACGCACCCCTATCTGAAGGAAAAGATGTATTGGGGCCTTGTTCCCTATGTACAGGCATTGCTGCTCAGCCGGGCGCTTCGCGGCGATTTGGATGATTATCCCGCGTTTTTATGGAAGTGAGGGAATATGCTGGTTCTGATTACCTACGATGTCAATACGACGGATGCAGACGGCAAGAGAAGGTTGAGACAGGTGGCCAAGAAATGCGTTATGCATGGGCAGCGTGTGCAGAATTCCGTGTTTGAATGTCTCTTGGATGCAGCGCAGTACAGGCTCCTCAAGGCGGAACTCAGCCGGTTGATTGATGCTCAGAAAGACAGCCTGCGCTTTTATGAACTTGGGAACCGCTATGAATCCAAAGTGGAGCATGTGGGGGCGAAGGCGACCTACGAGCCGGAAGGCATACTCATGATTTAGCGGTGCGAACCTGAAGCGACCGCGATTCTCTTAGGGGCTTCGCACCATGATTTGGGCATATATGCCTGCCATGAAGAGGGAGAGGGAACAGGGGTATATGCTGGAATTGGCGGAAAAGGATGAAGATATTAAAATATTTTTGTGTTTTTTCGCGGTTGCACCCCGCGTGGGGTGCGTGGATTGAAATGAGAAGGAGAAACGCCCCGGCTGCAAAGACGGCTGTTGCACCCCGCGTGGGGTGCGTGGATTGAAATTTGAAGTGGCACATTTCACTAACGCCGACCGGCGTTGCACCCCGCGTGGGGTGCGTGGATTGAAATGCGTCTACAAACGTGCAGCCACAGGAACGCTGTCGTTGCACCCCGCGGGGGGGGCGTGGTTTGAAAATTT
>JAUNPI010000165.1 GCA_030536875.1 Clostridia bacterium | reverse complement strand
GCCGTGATGATCGGTATATCCGCGCTTGGCATGTCCGCCGCAAGGGGGATGCTCTCGCAGAGCGTGGTGACGGTATTTATGCGCCGCTTTGGGGATCTGCTGTCGGGCCTCTATCCGCCGGCGGACTGGGCGGCGGAGGCCGCGGCGGGGCGCGCGGGCGCATGGCTGCCGATGATTGCCTCGGCATTGGCGGCGCTTGCGCTGCTGACGGCGGCCGCCGTGTCGGGGTTTTCGCGCATCGCGGACGCGCTTGCCGCAGGCGAAAGGGCGGGGCGGGGGAGAGCGAGAGCGATTCGCCCCAAGGCGCCGCTGCTAGCGCTCTACCAGAAGGAAGTGCGGCGCTATACATCCAGCTCGATCTATTTGATGAACACATCCGCCGGGTGGCTCATGCTGCTGCTTGCCGCCGGATGTATCGCGCTCACGAATGTGGAGAGCGTGACGGCGCTGCTGCGCGCGGCCCTGCCGGAGGAAATGCCGCTCTTTTCGCTCCTTCCGCTGGTTCCCGCGCTGATGGCGGGTATGTCGCAGACGACGGGCTGCTCAATCTCGATGGAGGGGAGGCAGATGGAGGTGATGCGCTCCTATCCCGTCGCCATGCGCGATTGGCTCGGCGCCAAGCTGCTGCTCAGCCTGACGAGCGCGGTTCCCGTCCTGGGGATTTGCTGCGCGGTGTTTTCCGCCAAGCTGAAGCTGAGAGGAGGAGAGGCGATGCTTCTGCTGCTTTTCCCGCTGAGCAGCGCGCTGCTTTGCGGCGTGCTCGGGCTCGCGTTTAATCTGGCATTCCCGCGCTTTGACTGGGAAAAAGAGATGAATGTGGTGAAAAACAGCCTGTCTGTGACGCTGTCCATCCTCACGGGCATGCTTCTGCCCATCGCCGTGGGCGCGCTTTGCATCGCTACGGGAAGGGTGCAGAGCGTGATGGCGGCGGCCTGCGCGGTGCAGACGGTCTGCGCGGCGCTGCTCTTTGGGCGCCTGACGCGCGCAAGGATGCCGTAAGGGCGGCGGCCGAGGGCCTCATGAAAAAAGGTTTGATGAAAAAAAGGATATGTGCGGCGCACAAAAAAGCGTGTTTCTCGCCCGACGAGAAGAGGAACACGCTTTTTGTATCTGAATGCCTGATTGCCTGAATGTCACCGGATGAATTTGCGTTTGATCGGCTTGATATCCGGGGCTTTGTATCGCTTTTTGCGGTGGCGCTTGATGAAGCGAATGAGCAGCAGCAGCGCGAGCATGACGGCGACCGGAGGAACGAGCATATCCCACGAGAAGCGGGGCCACGGGCTTTCGTCCGCGGCGGTATAGGCCTCGATCTGCTCGAGGGAGGGCGGCGCGTCTTCGCGCATGGCGATGGAACGCGTGGCCACCAGCTCGTATTCGGCGATGTCGCCGTTTTCGGCATAGAAGGTGAGGATGCCCATCGTGTCGCCCGCGTTCACGGGGGCGCGGAAATCGCGCGTCCAGCGGATAGAGGAGATCTGCGAGAAGTTTTCACGCAGCAGATCGATCTTCGTCTGGTTGCCGATGATGGTCATATCCTTCGACTCGTCGACGGCGCGGATGCCCAGCGTCAGCTCGCCGTGCTGGCTGTCATCCAGCGCGAAGCCGGTGATGTCGATGACGCGCGGATCCTCGGCGTAGAGCGCCTCGGGGCTGATGGATTCGATCTGCGTAAAGCCGTATTCAAACAGGCGCTTGGTGTCCGTATAGCGCCCGTTGTCGCCGGAATAGAGGACGACGGAGATGAGGTCGATGCCGCCCTTGCTGGCAAAGCCCACAAAGCAGTAGCCGGCGGGAACCGTGTTGCCCGTCTTGCCGCCGATGCAGTAACGGTAGTAAGAAGAGCTGTCGGGATTGAGAATCTTCGTGTTGCCCACGATCGTGCGCCGGGGATGGGCGGCGCCGCCGCCGGATAGCGAGGTGGCCGGCATGTCGTAGGAGGTCTGGCTGAGGATGGACATCATGCGCTCGTCCTGCCAGACGGCGCGGGCGATGATTGAAAGATCTCGCGCGGTGGTGTAGTGCGTCTCCTCATGCAGGCCGGTGGGATTGGAAAAGTGCGTATTCTCCGAACAGCCGAGCATTTCGGCCGTTTGATTCATGAGGTCGGCAAATTGCTCGACGCTGCCGCTCAGGTATTCGGCGACGGCGTTGGCGGCCTCGTTGCCCGAACGGATGAGCATGACGGAGACGAGATCGAGCATGGGCACCTGTTCGTCTGCGACGAGGGGAATTTTTTGGTAGCCGTCGGGTACGAGCGCAATGGCATTTTCCGAAACCGTGACGATATCGTTGTCGAGGTCCGCCATCTGCATGGCGATATAGCCGGTGAGCAGCTTGGTGGTCGAGGCCGGGTACATCATTTCGTCCGCGTTTTTTTCAAAGAGCACCTCGCCCGTGCTCGCCTCGATCAAGATGGCGCTGTGGGCGATGAGCATATCCTCGTCGAGCAGGTCGGGGTGATTCTCGTCGTAGGGGATAGCGTCGGGCGGATAGGTGGGCGCGACAAAGCGGGGCGTGTCGTCATCGGCATCCTCCGCGAGGGAGGGCGCGGACAAGACGGCGCTCATCAGCCCAAAGAGCAGCAAAAGCGCGTAAAAGCGACGGGACATGGATTCCCTCCATCCTTGAATGGTCATGCGCGCCGGAAAGGCAAGCGCGGCGGATCAGGATGCCGCGGGGCAGCGCAGAATTGTATTCTTTACTATACCACTTTTGACGAAAAATGTACAGAGCGAGAGCGGAAACAGCCCCGCGTGCCGTCAAAATTGTTTCGAAACTGTGTCTCGAAATCGTATTTGTTACAAAAAAGAGTGGAAAATATTTCCAATAGCTTGATTTTTGTTGCCAAAATGCGCTACAATAGAATGCATCGAATCAGAAGAGAATGGCGCCGTCCGGCGCGGCAAGTGGAGATGAAGCAGCATGGCGAAGAAGATTTTGTTGGTCGACGACGAGCCCTTGATCCTCAAGGGCCTTAAATACAGCTTGGAACAGGACGGATATCAGACGGAGTCCGCGATGGATGGGGAGGAAGCCCTCTCCAAATTCTTTTCGGGCGCGTACGATCTGATTCTGCTGGATGTGATGCTTCCCGGCGTGGACGGCATCGAGGTTTGCCAGCGCATCCGCGAGCGTTCGAATGTGCCCATCATCATGCTTACAGCCAAGGGCGAGGATATGGATAAGATTCTGGGCCTTGAGTACGGAGCGGACGATTATATGACCAAGCCATTCAATATTCTGGAGGTCAAGGCGCGCATCAAGTCCATCTTCCGGCGCAGCCAGCCTGCGCAGGAGGCCGTGGAGGAGAAGCGCATCGTGCGCGTTCACGACCTTGAGGTCAACTGCCAGAGCAGGACGGTGACGCTGGGCGGGGAGAGCGTGCGCCTGACGGCGAAGGAGTTTGACCTGCTCCAGCTGCTCATCACCCACCGCGGCAAGGTGTACAGCCGCGAGGCGCTGCTGGAGACCGTGTGGAAATACGACTATATGGGCGATATGCGCACGGTCGACGTCCATATTCGCCGCCTGCGCGAGAAGATCGAGCGCGACAACAGCGGGCCGGAGTTTATCCTGACCAAATGGGGAGTGGGTTACTATTTTACGGACAGGGATTAACCCGTTTTCCTCCGTCCGCACGAAGATATTGGTCGCGTTTCTCTTGGTCATCGGCGTGTCCTTCTATCTGGTGGCGGCCTCGACGATTCGCCTTGTCGGCGATTCCCTTTTCGAGGATACCGTTCGCGCGCAGATGGCGAGCGTGACCCAGCTCTCCGTATCTTTGGGCGAAAGGCTTGAAAGCGAGACGGCGGATGCGTTTTACACGGAGCTCATACAGGCGGCCCGCTTGGCAAGCGGTCGCCTTTTAATCGTGGATGGGGACGGCAAGGTGCAGTTCGACTCGTTTGACGAGCGCTGCGGTACGCGGCTGGCGTTTTCGGAGGTTTATGAGGTGCTCTCCGGCGAACGGGACACGGATTACGGCTTTCACTGGCAAAGGCGCGAGGGCGAGCGCCAGGCTCCGTCGATCTTCGACCGGCTGACCGGGCGAGATGTGGATCAGGTGTGCGTGGGCTGCTTCGTTTCCGCGCTGGAGGGGGGAGACGGCGCGCTTTTGCTCGTCGCCTCCGTGCAGGAGACGGTCGATTCGCTGGTCTCCATCCGCGACAGGATGGCGCTCATCTGCATGGCGGCGCTCGCTTTGGTGCTCGTGCTCGCCGGGCTCATTTCGCGGATTGTGACGCGGCCCATCGGCGAGCTCAGCGCGGGCATCGAGCGCATGAGCAAGGGCGACTATCAGCACCGCGTCCACGTGCCGGGCAAAAGCGAGATGGCCCAGCTGGCGGAGGCGTTCAACCAGATGAGCGAGCAGGTTCACAACCTGGACGAGGCGCGCAATCAATTCGTCTCCAACGCTTCCCACGAGCTCAAGACGCCGCTGGCGACGATCAAGATCCTCGTGGAATCCATGATGTATGAGGACGAGATGGATCCGCAGCTGCGCCGCGAATTCCTTTCGGATATCGACAAAGAGATCGATCGCCTTTCCTCGGTGGTGGGCGATTTGCTCACGCTGGTTCACATCGACAGCCACAAGCTGAGGCTCCGGCGCGAGATGATGGTCTTCGCCGACACGGTGAGGGAGACGGTTTCCCGCCTTGCGCCGCTGGTCAAAAAGCGTTCCCAGACGCTGAACATGCGCATCGAAGACGAATGCGAGATGTTCGCCGACCCGGGGAAGCTCTCGCAGGTCTGCTACAACATCATTGAAAACGCCGTCAAATATACGCCGGACGGCGGAACGATCGGCGTGAGCCTGCGCCGCGCGGGGCGCGACGCCGTGCTGGAAATTTCCGATAACGGCGTAGGGATTCCCCAAGAGGATTTGGCGCACGTGTTCGACCGCTTTTACCGCGTGGACAAGGCGCGTTCCCGCGACACGGGGGGAACGGGTCTGGGGCTATCCATCGTTCAGCAGATTGTGAGGCTGCATGCGGGATCCGTGACGGTTCATTCCGAGAGTGGGAAGGGAACGACGTTTACCGTGCAGCTGCCGGTCAAATGAGAGGTGTGGGATGAAAAAAATCGTCTTTTGCGCTGTGCTGGCCTTGGCGCTCAGCTTGGCGGAGCTGCCCCGGCCGGACGAGCTTTTCGACCTGCTGGATGGAACGCAAGGGCGGGAAGAGGGGCAAAATGCGCCCACCGTCGAGCAGCAGCTCGGCGAAGCGGTA
>JAUNPI010000164.1 GCA_030536875.1 Clostridia bacterium | reverse complement strand
CATTTCTGCTGCGCGGGCAGTGAAAACGGCGCTACGCTCGTCATCCACAAGATCGTCTTGGAGCCCTGCGGCAACCAGAGCTGCACCCCCAAGAACTTCAGCATTCGCGTAACCGGCCCCAGCTACCCAAGCGGCGAGGTTTTCACCCTGCGCGCGGGCAGCTGCCTCGAGCTCGACGAGCCGCTGGTCATCAGCGGCCTCACGCCCGGTCAATACCAAATCGAGGAGATCTTTTCCACGCCCAACGAGTATATCACCACGATCACCGGCCCCGTCTGCGGCCGCTGCGTGATGCTGACCGGCAGCTGCGCGCCGACGGTTGTGACCATCGTCAACCGCAAGCGGCTCTGCCGCCTCTGCCACGGCTTCGGCTGCGGCTGCGCCGCCTGCTCGGTCTGCTGCAGCTGATCAAACCCATAAGCAATGGACTGCCAGGGAAACTTGGCAGTCCATTGTGCTGTTCGCTTGTCCGTCGTCCTTCCGTTTTGTTTAAATCGCGGTCTCTCCGTCGGCCGTCTGCGCCACGCAGAGGATTTCGGCGGTTTCGCCCGTCTTAGCGTCGATATAGACGCGGTACTGTGTCCCGCCAAACAGGCCCGCGAACTCCCAGCAGAGCCGCTCCCCGCTGTTTTGCGGGATGACGCACAGCCGCGACGCGGTGATCTCCAGCCGCTCGGAGATCATCTGCCGCGCATCCTCCTCGTCGATCTTCGGGGCAATATCGGAGCGCAGCGTGTGGTTGGTCAAATACTGCGTGCATTCCGCGCCGACCACCGTTCCGCTTTCCATGCTGACCTGCACCTTCACCTGATCGGGATAGAGCAGCACGCCCTCCTGCACGCTGGCAAAATTGGCGACCACCATCCCGTCATACTGCTGCACGAAGCAGGGCTCCATCTCCCCAAAGCCCGAATCCGCCAGCCAAACCAAGGCGGAGCGCAGGCACTCGTCCTGCCCGAGGCGCACGGCGAATTCCGCCTGCTCCGGCATCATCCAAAGCAGATGTCCGCCCTGGCCGGTGACCTGCACGCTGAGGCGTCCGAAGTCGGTATCCGCCGTAAAGCCGAAGGCCTCAAACTGCCCGCCGCTGTCCGCCGCGTCGGTCACGCGGTCGCTCGTCGTTCCGGCGTATTGCGCGGCGGCCTGCCTCGCCCGCTCGCGCGTCAATCGCTCGCCCGTGAGCGCGAGCGCCTTGCCCGGCACGCGCCCGTCGGAGAAGGGGCCGTCGTAAATCAGCGACGGATATTCGATGGAGCCTTCGCCGCCCTCGGCCTCCTCGCCCTCCGCCGCGCCAATGGCGATGCCCTCGTCCGCCAGCGCGATTGTGGGGTCTGCGGCCATCTGCTCGCCGATGCCGGCCAAATGCTCGCCAAAGGCGTGGCAGGCGTCCAGCAGCTGGCTCAGCTGGCGCTCGTCGCCGCTGGTGAGCATGCCCCCGCCGGAAACCTGCGCCGCCAGCGTCATCACATAGTCGCCGATCTGCCCGGCGAACTTCATCGCGCCGCTCGCCGTTTCATAGCGCAGCGGCAGCCTGGAAAGCCCGCTCTCCACATGCTGCGCCAGCAGCGCCGTCTCGCCCAGCAGCGTCACACTCTGCTGCGCGCCGGAGGCGATCAGCAGCTTGGATAGGTTGACCTCGATGTCCGCCATCGCGGCAAGGACATCGCTCATCTCCCGTTGGTTCTGTGTGCTGATCCGCGCGGAGAGCCGCCGGTTTTGCGCGCTCTGCGCTGCGTTGACCCCCAGCGATAGGCACAGAAGCACGGCGAGGATCACCGTATACCGCCTCATGTTCAACCTCCTCTTGAAACGCCTCTTTCAACGCCCCTTCGGTCCCCGCCAATCGGAACCTAAATCGCAAAGCTATGATCGCCGATGTTCAGCCGAACCTCCCGCGACCAAATCCACGACGACGTCGCCGTGGACGGATTATAGTAGTAGAGGCAGCCGCCCGTCGGGTCCCAGCCGTTCATGGCGTCGCGCGCGGCGCGGCGGCTCTGTTCGTTTGGCGTCAGGTTGATCTGCCCATCGCGAACCGCGTCAAACGCCCCCGACTGATAGATGACCCCAGCCAGCGTGTTCGGGAACTTGCTGCTCTTCACGCGGTTGAGCACAACCGCCCCGACAGCAACCATGCCCACATAGGGCTCTCCTCGCGCTTCGCCGTGGATGAGCCGTGCTAGCAAATCCACATCCGAGGAGTACGAAGACCCGGCGGAGGCCGATGCCGACACGCTGCTCTCAAGGCTCAGCCCCATCGCCGCCGCCGTGCTGCTGCCGACGACGCCGTCCGCCGTGAGCCCGTTTTTCTTCTGGAAGCGGACGACGGCATCATACGTCTGCTGGCCGAACACGCCGTCGACCGTGCCGGTGAAATAGCCCCATTGCTTGAGCTTCTGCTGAATGCGGCGCACCTCATTGCCGGACTGCCCCCAGTAGACCGCCGCGCTCGCCTGCGGCACGCCCGCCATGACAATCAGCGCCGACGCCAATAGGCATGCGGCAAAGCGTGTGAAAAACCCCCGTCTTGTCACAGCAAGGTCGCCTCCCCCGCATCGTGCTCAAACAGGCGGAAGGGCCAATCCTCGCCGCTTGGCGCATGCTCGTATTGGGGCATCAGCTGAGGAAAAAGCAGGCTGAAAAACACGCTCTGCGTGTTCCCTTCCCCATTCCCTGTCCATAGGGCCAGCTGCACGGCCAGCAGCGCGACGGCAAAAAAGCGATCCATGTCTACCCCTCCGTTTGAAAGCGTTAAGACAAGGATCGCCTGACGATTCGTTTTTGATTCGTTTTGGGCTTCGTGCTTCTTCGCTTATCGGGCGCAGAGCCAAGGCGCGCCGCTCAGCTTTCCTCAATGGCGACGCCGCAATCCGCCGTGCGCATCATGCGGCAGGCGGGGTATTGCTGCGCGAGCTCCCGCGCGGCCTTGCGGCACGCGCCCGCGTGGCGATAGACGCCAAAGACCGCGGAGCCGCTTCCTGTCATGCGCGCGCCGCATGCGCCCGACGCCTCAATGGCGCATAGGGCGCGGTCGATTTCCGGGCGCAGCCGGCGGGAGACGGGCTCGAGCACGTTGCCCAAGCTCCTGCCCAGCGCCGATACGTCGCCTCGCTTGAGCGCGCGCTCGGCGGCCTCGTTGTCGGGTCTGTCCTCGTCGCGGATGCCCTGCTCGTGCAGCGCGGCAAAGACCTCCTTGGTCGACAGCCCACGGCAGGGCTGGAAGGCGACCAGGTACAGCGGCTTGCCCAGCGCAAGCGGGGTCAGCCGCTCGCCGACGCCCTGCGCCCGCTGCAGCCCGCCGCGAATGCAGAAGGGAACGTCCGCTCCGACAGTGAGGCCGATGGCTTCCAGCTCTCCGTCGCTGAGGCCGAGATCCCATAGGCGATTGAGCCCCTTGAGCGTCGCCGCCGCGTCGCTGCTGCCGCCGCCCATCCCCGCCGCAACGGGAATATACTTTTGCAGCGTAATGCGTGCGCCGCGCGCGCAGCCCGCCGCCTGCTGCAAGGCTCTCGCCGCGCGCAGCACGAGGTTGTTTTCATCCGCAGGAACGAATACGCCGCTCGCAGAGCGAACCGAAAGCGTCAATTCCGGCGCCTCCGCCATCGCCATCTGGTCGCAGAGCGTGACGGACTGCATCAGCATGTCCAGATCGTGGTAGCCGTTGGGCAGCACGCCGACGACGTCGAGCGTCCAGTTGATCTTCGCCCTCGCCTGTATGTTGAGATGCATGCCTCTCACCTCGTCATCCGTCTCGTTCCATCAGCGCCTCGATCTCCTCCGCCTTCCGGGGAATCGCCTCGGAGAGCACGACGCACCCCTCCTCCGTGATCAGCAGGTCGTCCTCGATGCGGATGCCGATGGCCTCCTCGTCGATGTAGAGCCCCGGCTCGTCGGTGATGACCATGCCGGGGGCAAGCTTTGCGCCGTCCACCGCGGCGTCGTGCGTGTCGATGCCCAGGTGGTGGGAGACGCCGTGCATGTAATACCGCCCGATCTCCTCCGGCTTTTCGATCTTGCCCAGTTCCATCATGCCCTTTGCGAGCACGCCCTTGCACACCTCGTTGAGCTCCCCGAGCGTCATGCCGGGCTTCGCCACCTCGGCAACCGCGCGGTTCGCTGCGAGCACGATATTGTAAATCTGCCGCTGGCGCTCGGAATACGTCCCGCTGACGGGGTATGTGCGCGTGATATCGGCGCAATAGCCGTCCGCCTTGGCGCCCAGATCCATGAGCAGCAGGCTCCCCGCCTCCATGCGGCAATGGTTGGTGCCGTAGTGGAGCATGCAGCCGTTGAGGCCGCTGCCGGCGATGGTCGCAAAGGCCGTGTCTTCCGCGCCGCCCATGCGGATGGCGTATTCAAAGTCCGCCTGCGCCTGATATTCCATCTGCCCCGGCTCAAGGCGCGAGAGCACGCGGCGAAGGCCCTGATCCGTCAGCGCAATGGCCTTCTTCATGGCGGCGATCTCCGTCTCGTCCTTGACCATGCGCATGGCGGCGAGCATGGCGTGCGCATTCCTGAGCCGGATCGCCGGATACGCCGCCGCAAACGCCTTCGCCTTCGCCATGTTGTAGCTGTCCGCATCCGGCATGGCGTTTCTATAGCAATCGAAATACGCGCTGCCGACCGTCTCGCGCGCCGCGCAGCGGCCGATATACGCTTCGAGGCTGTCGATGTAGCGCACGTCTTCGATGCCGCTGATCTCCTTCGCCTCCGAAAGGGTCACGCGCCGCCCGGTCCAGCGCTCCATGTCCGGGACGGGCTCCTCGATGAAGAGCACCGTCCGGGGTTTGTCCGTCGAACGGCTGAGAACAAGCGCCATGTTCTCCCGGCGCAAGCCTGTCAGATAGAAAAAGTGATGATTGGCCTCAAAGGGAAACGTCTCGTCCATCGACGCGGGAACGCCCTCTCCGCTGTAGAGGATCAGCAGGCTCTCCGCCTCCATCTGCCTCAAAACCGCCTCGCGGCGCTTTCCATAAGGGTTCATCGTCTGTTCGCCTCGCTTTTGTTCTGTTGATCGTCTGTGATGCCTCCGGCAGCATGCCGGTTTACTATGTAAATTCCTCTGCTCGGTCCCGGCCTCGGGCGCAAAGCGGCGGAATGTACACGGTCTCGCCGGCAATGCCTCCGGCAGCATGCCGGATGACGAATTGATTGTATCACATTCCGCCCAAAACCTCAATCCGCCATTTCCGGCGCGTCCGTCCGGAGTTTGCCACTTGCTCTTTGATTCTGATTAAATTTTTTTCTTATTTTGTT
>JAUNPI010000163.1 GCA_030536875.1 Clostridia bacterium | reverse complement strand
CGTATCGGACATTTTGGAGGTGACGGCGCAGGGCGCGCACGCCTTTGAGGTCTACATCGAAAAGGACATGGAGATCCTCGGCAACCTGACCAGCAACCTAAAGCAGGTGAAATCCAGCGACGCGGCGGCGATCGACAACATCCTGGCGCTGTTCGGGCAGGAAAAGGCGAACTACACCGTGGTCGACCTGGTGCGGGGCATGGCGTATTCCAACCGGATCGAGGGCTGCCTGACCCTGAGCGAGGAGGAGCTCGGCGTCTATCGCGCGCTGCAGAACCGGGGCGTCCGGGAGCCGTATTGCAACGGCTACAACGGACTGAGCACGCTGGGCTATTACGAGCATTTCGTCTTTGCGGACGGCATGAGCGGCCTTGTGCAGAAGGGGCAGCTGGTTTCGGATATTTCCGAGGAATTCTCGCTGTCCTTTTACGGGGACACGGCGTTTTCCTACATCGTCAACGCGCAGGGCGACATCCTGATCCGCCCCGTACACCCCAACAGCAACCGGGCGGCGCTCAACATCTACGACGTGATCGAGCGGAGCGGGAACGAGCAGGCGGAGCTCGACGTCTTCCGGGAAAGCCTGTCCGCCGGAAGCAGCGGCGTGGCGCGCTTCCTCTCCAATGGGGAGGAGAAGATCTTCGCCTATGTGCCCGTCGGGGGCACGAGCGGCTGGCACCTGATTTCCATCATCCCGAACGCGGCGATCATGGAGAGCGCGGAGCGCGTGCTCAGAACCTCCCAAATCTTCGCGTTTGTGGTGGCCGCCGGGCTGTTCATGGCCGCCGCGCTCGCATACATGGCCCGCCAGAGACGGCGCATCGAGCAGGAGAAGGATCAGGAGATCCGCTACCGCGAGCAGCTGTTCAAGATCCTGGCGAGCAACTCGAACGACGTATACCTCATGCTCTCCAGGGGGGAGCGGACGGTCGAATATGTGAGCCCGAACGTGGAGCGCGTGCTGGGCGTCGAGCGCGAGGCGGTGATGAGCGATCTGCACGTGCTCGGCGCGCCGGGCACGGACGGCACGCTCAAGGAGGGCGCGTGGCTGGAGACGCTCGAACGGCAGGGAACCCTCGCCCACGAGGGCGAGCGCATCCACCGCAAGACGGGCGAGAGGCGCTGGTTTGTGGAGAACGCCTATCGGGTGAACATCGAGCAGAGCGAGCGGATCATCGTCACCCTGTCCGACCGGACGGAGGAGCGCAAGAACCAGAAGGCGCTCGAGGACGCGCTGGAGATCGCGCGCGTGGCCAACGAGGCCAAGAGCACGTTCCTTTCCAACATGAGCCACGACATCCGCACGCCGATGAACACCATCGTGGGCTTGGCCACGCTGCTGCGGCGCGACGCGCACAACCCGGAGCGCGTGCAGGAATACACGCGCAAGATCACGGCTTCCAGCCAGCACCTGCTCGGGCTGATCAACGACGTGCTGGACATGAGCAAGATCGAAAGCGGCAAGACCACGCTGCACATCGCCGAGATCAGCCTCGCCCAGATCGTGGACGAGCTGGTCACGATCATGCGGCCGCAGGCCAAGGCCAAGGGGCAGCGCTTCGAGGTCAGCGTGCAGGGCGTGACGGAGGAGCACCTGCTCGGCGACCGGCTGAGGATCAACCAGGTGCTGATCAACATCCTCTCCAACGCGGTCAAATACACGCCCGCGGGCGGGCGGATCGAGATGATCGTGCGCCAGATGCCCCAGAGCGGCAAGAACTACGCCCGGCTGCGCTTCGTCATCCGCGACAACGGCATCGGCATGAGCGAGGCGTTTTGCCAAACCCTCTTCGAGCCCTTCACCCGCGAGGCGAACAGCACGGTCAGCGGCATCCCCGGAACGGGGCTGGGCATGGCGATCACCAAGAATCTGGTCGACCTGATGGGCGGCACGATCGCGGTCGAGAGCCGCCTGGGCGAGGGCAGCGCGTTCACCGTCGAGCTGGAGCTGCGCATCCGCGAGCGGGACGTCGAAAAGGACTTCTGGCAGAGGCACGGCGTGACGCGCCTGCTCATCGTCGACGACGAGCCGGAGCTCTGCCGGAGCGCCGCCGCGCTGATGGAGGACGCCGGGGTCGAGACGCGCTGCGCCTTCGGGGGCGAAAGCGCCGTGGAGATGGCCCGGCAGGCCGACCGGGAGGGAAGGGACTTTGACCTCGTGCTGCTGGACTGGAAGATGCCCGAGATGGACGGCGTGGAGACGGCCCGGCGCATCCGCGAGATTTTGCCCGAGCACGTGCCGATCCTGATTTTGACGGCCTACGACTGGGACGAGATCGAGGCGGAATCCCGCGCGGCGGGCATCAGCGGGTTCATGCCCAAGCCGTTCTTCGTGAGCCATTTTATGCAGGCGCTCGAGGAGATCGACAGGGGGAAGACGCCGGAGGGCGAGCAGGCGGCCGGACGCGCGACGCTGGAGGGCAGGCGCTTCCTGGCGGCGGAGGACAACGAGCTCAACGCCGAAATCCTCGTGGAGCTGCTGGACATGGAGGGCGCGGCGTGCGACGTCGCCGTCAACGGCAGGGAGGCCGTGGAGCG
The DNA here is from genome assembly GCA_030536875.1 of Clostridia bacterium. Classification (GTDB taxonomy): domain Bacteria; phylum Bacillota; class Clostridia; order Christensenellales; family Aristaeellaceae; genus Ventricola. The sequence goes on along the minus strand of JAUNPI010000163.1, from coordinate 2,860 downwards.
GTTTGAGCAGTCCCAGCCGGGCGCATACGACGCCATCCTCATGGACATCCAGATGCCCGTCATGAACGGCTACGAGGCTACGCGCGCCATACGCGCCGGAAGCCATCCGCTCGCCACGAGCATCCCGATCATCGCGATGACGGCCAACGCCTTTGCCGAGGACATCCGCGAAGCGCTGAGGGCGGGCATGAACGCCCACATCGCCAAGCCCGTGGACATGGAGCAGCTCAAGGAGACGTTTTTGAAGCTGGAGGCGGGGAGCAAAACCGCATGAAGTCTGCGGGAGAAGCCCTTCCCGGCCTTCGGCCACCCTCCCCCCCGCGCGCGGGGGAGGCTTTTTTTTACACATTCAGCAGCACGCTGACGATAAACACGTTCCCCTCCGTTTCGATGGTCAGCTTGCCGTTGTAGCGGCGCACGGTCGCCTCCACGGAGAGCAGGCCGATGCCCCGGCCGCCGCGGCCCGCGGGGCGGGGAAGGCCCTCGCGCGGCGGCTTGCCGTCGAACGCGTTTTCCACGATCAGGCCCAGCATGGCCGGGCTGAGCATCCGGCAGATCACCCGCACGCGGCGCTGGGGCTGGGGCAGGCGCACGCTGGCGTGCAGCGCGTTTTCCACCAGGTTGCCCAGCAGCATGCACAGATCGACCTCCGAGAGGGGCAGATCGGGCGGCAGATCCAGCTGCCAGGCGACGGGCACATCCTGCCGGCGGGCCAGCTGGGCGTAATAGGCGGCGATGGCGTCCACCGCGGCGTTGGCGCAGAGGGAGACGCGCTCCTCGCCCAGCTCGCCCTCGTAGGCGCGCAGGTATTGGCGCAGGTCGGCAAGGTTCTCCTGCTCGGCGAGGCCCGCGATCACGTGCAGATGCTGGCGGAAATCGTGGCGGAGATGGGCGGTTTCATCCATATACGCCCGCAGCTCCGCGTAGCGGCTGGATTCCACCGAGAGCAGCTGGTTTTCCTGCGCCAGACGGGCGTTGACGGTCACCTCCCACGCGATCATTTGGAACAGCTTGACAAAAAAGATCAGCATGAGCAGGAAGACGATCACGATGAGCACGCCCAGCGTTTGGACGCGGTTGACCAAAATCGTCTCCGGATACTCCGGGTTCAGGAAGACGAACAGGCCCGTGAACAGCGCGGGAAGCAGCCACGCGCCCCGCCAGATGCGCTCCGCGTCAAAATCCTGAAGCAGCCAGCGGACGTCGGAGAGCAGGACGAGCGCATAGAGCGGCGGCATCAGCGCCGAAAGGCCCAGGCACAGCGCGCAGGAGGCAAACGTCCACACCGGCTGGGCGTTGCCCACCTCCCGCCCGGCGAAGAGGATGGCCGTGAGAATGGAGCAGAAGGCGGAGAGCGCGCAGGCGAGCGAAAAGGCGAAGAGCGCCTTGCCCGCGCTCACGCTCACCGTTCGCCGGTAGGCGAAAAAGCACAGGACGACGGCGGGCAGCAGCAGCGCGTTGGAAGACAGGGCAAAATGCGCGCAGAGCAGCGAGGCCGCGGCGATGAAGAGCGTGACGCCCCCCAGCGCGGCCAGCGCGACGGCGCGCGCTCGCGCGCGCAGGCAGCCGCGCATGGGCAGATAGCACAGCAGCGCGGCGGGGTAGAGCAGCGCAAACTCGAGCGCGTAGCGGGCGAGCAGCGACCAATCCACGGCTATCGCTCCCTTCTCATGTGGCGAAACTGGTATTGGGTGAACGTGTTGAAGAGGCCGTTTTTATCCCGCTGGCGGATGGGGAAGCTGGCCCCGTCCTTCATGAGGACGCGGCCCGGCTCGAACTTGAGCACCTCGTCCATATTGATGAGGATACCCCGGTTGCACAGCAGAAACCGCGGGTCGGCGGAGAGGGCCTGGCGCAGCTCCGCAAAGGTGAGGCTGGCGCGCTGCTCGCCCGAGGGCGTCATCACCGAAACGTAGTGGTTCTCCGCCGTGGCGTAGCAGATCTGGCTGAAGGGCAGGAGCACCCGCTTGCGCGCGACGCGGATTTCGATCTCTGGCTCCGCGAAGCTGAGCGCGCGGGCGGCCTCCGAGAGCACGTGGGCGATCTGCTCCGGCTCGTAGGGCTTGCGCAGGTAATCGAACGGGTGGACGCTGAAGGACTGCCACACGTATTCCCCCGAGGAGGAGACGAACACGATCAGGCACTTGGGATCCAGCTGGCGAACGCGCCGGGCGGTTTCGATGCCGTCCGTCCCCTCCATGCAGATATCCAGAAAGAGGAGGTCGTATGCGCCGGGCGAGAGAGCGGCGAGCAGCGCGTCCCCGCTGCCAAAATGGGAGCAGGAGAGGGCGAGCGGCTCCCGCGCGCAGCGCCGCAGATCCGCCTCCAGCCGGACGGCGTCCTGAACGGTATCATCGACAATCGCCATGCGAAGCAGCATTGCTTTTCCTCACCCTCGCTTCGGGAACATTTCTCGCCTATCAGTATAGCACAAAAACCGGCGGGCGTGGAGGAAAAGCGCGCGTCATCCACGCGGGAAAGACCGCGATTCGCGCGGGAAACCCCCGCGTTCGCGCAAAAAGCCTTGATTTTTGGGCGGGGGGGGGGGTATAAAATGATCTCACAACAATGGGTGATTAGGAAGATCGCTGTAAGCAATCTCCATCTCAACCGCGCCGGATTCGGGCGCGTTCGCCGGAGGAGGATAGAGAATATGAACAAACGGTGGGCTAAGAGGCTGAGCGCAGGGCTTGCCGCGCTGATGCTCTGGGGCGTGCTGCCCGTGCAGATGACCGCGCAGGAGGCGACCCCGTCCGAGGGGACGCCCGACGGCAAGCCGTCCGCATCGCCGACGATGATCATCGTCGTGCCGACGCCGAACGCGGAGGACACGCCGACGCCCGAGGAGACGGAAACCCCG
>JAUNPI010000012.1 GCA_030536875.1 Clostridia bacterium | reverse complement strand
TCTGAGCACCCGAAAGACGCCCGGATTAACCGGACGTTTTGGATATCGAAAAAATCACAAACTCCATCCTTCTTATTCCCGCTTCATTTCGATTTCGCGCATCACTTCGTCAAGGGAAACCGTCTCCGGATCAGCCTCTGCTTCCTCAAGCTGCGCCGCTTCGGACGGGGTAAGCTTTGTAAAGTCCGGATCCCAATGCAAAACCATCGTCTTGAGCAGGTCATAGGCCAGCCCCTTCCCCATCCTCTCACCTCCCGGTATCTTTAGTATACCGGATAAATCCCCTTTGTGCAAGCGCAATCCCCCGCCAGTCATTCAATCATATTCCTCTGTATCTTCGCACAGAGCACCGCCATGTCGTCGCGCGCCTCGCCGCCGCCAAGCGCCTGCGCGATCAGCTTTTCGCCGACGGCCTGCGGATGCAGCCAGCAAAGCCGGCGGATCGCCTCGCGCAGCGCCTCCTCGCCGCCGGGGTAGGCGTCCAGCACGCCGTCGGTGAGCATAACGACGGTGTCCCCGGGGCGCAGCGTCATGCGCAGGGAGCGCGCCTCCACGTCCGGCAGCACGCCGACGGGCAGCGTGTCCGCGCCGATGGCGCGTACCTCCCCCTCCCGCACGACATAGGACGCGCAGGCGCCGAGCTTTTCAAACGCCGTCTCGCCCGTGTGCAGGTCGCAGACGCATAGGTCCATCGTCGCATACATCTCCCGCCCCGTACACATGAGCATGAGCGCGTTGACCACATCCAGCGCTTGGGCGCGCGTGTACCCGGCGCGCAGGCTCTCCACCATCAGCGAGAGCGCGGCGTGGCTCTCCTCCAGCGCGCTGACGCCGCTGCCCATGCCGTCCGACAGCGCGAGCACGTGCCGCCCTCCCGGCAGCGCGCGGGAGATGTAGCTGTCCCCCGCGACATCCTCGCCGGAGCGGCTTCGCGTCGCCGCGCCGATTTCCATCGCCAGCTCCGCCTCCTGCTCGTAGACGGCCTGCGTGCTGAGCATGCCCTCGCGCAGGCAGGCGCGCATGGGCACGCCGCAGGCCGCGCTCACAAGGCGCTGCATGGATACCGGCGCGACGTGTTCCGGCTTGAGCAGCATGACCTCCATCCGCTCGCCCATGCGCAGCGCATAGGCCACCCGCACCTGCGAAAGCCCCTCCCGCACGAGCGCATAGCGCACCCGACGGTAGGCGTCGTCGTCCGGCCGGATCTCCCCAAGCGTGCGCTCGCAGACCTGATGCGCGGCCGCGCTCGTCTTGCGCAGCAGCTGGACGCACTGGGCAACCTGCGGGCTTTCCTGCTGCGAAGCGCCGAGGCCTTCCATCATCCGTGCCGTGTCCTCATAGAGCCGCGCCCACGAGTGGATCATCGACGCACAGCGGACGGCGACGGCCTCCGACTGGGTCATCTCCTCGGGGACGGCCCGCTCGATCAGCCCCGTCACCGCCGAGCGGCGCGCGGGCGAGAGCACGAGGAACGGCAAAAGTCCCGGCAGCGCGTAGATCATCAGCCGCCACTCGCCAAGGCCGCCGCCCATCACGGCGGCTGCGGCCGCCATGCCCATCGCCATCAGCAGCGCGCAGAGGCTCCGGCGGCTCGTATGAATCTCCGCGGCCAGAAAACCGCCGCAAAGAAGCATCGCCAGCGGGCACGCGCTGCCCATGCCAAGGGAGAGCACGCAGCCCAGCACGCCGGAACAAAGCACCGCCTGCGCCCCGCCGCCGACATACGCGTGCTCAAGGGTCAGGTATGCCGCCAGCGCGCAGGCCATGATCCGCCCGCCGGGCAGGGGCAGCAGGCCCGCCGCCAGCGACGCGCAGACGGCCATCACGCACAGCGGCCTCGTCTCCCCGTCCAGCTCGTCCCTGTGGCATACGCTCATCGCCGCGCCGTCGTAGAGGACGGAAAGCCCCGCGCCCGCCGCCGCCGTCGCCAGCAACACGGCGGCCTCCAGCGGCGAGGCGATGCCGGAGACGAACCCCGCCGTCAGCTGAATGCCGAATACGGCGGCCGCCATCGTCAAGCGGCTGTCCCGGCGCACCCACAGCCCCGAAAGCAGCCAGAGCAGCGTCGCGCTGGACAGCTGCCAGCAGCCCGCGAGATCCCCCAGCCCGTAACAGACGGCAAAGCCCGCGATCATGCCCACAAACGCCGCCGGCACGAGAAAACCGAGCCTCAGCAGCACGGCGAACATCGCCACCTGGCAGCAAAAGCCGCCGCCGGGCAGGCGCGCCGCCGTGAGCAGCGCCATCATCAGCGCGCAGAGCGCGCGCTGCATGGCCGTTCCCCGCACGGCAAGCGACCGCTCGATTCCCGAAAGGAAGCCGCTTTCCAGCGCGCGGCCCGCTGGTAGGCGCGGCCGCCCATCCTGCTCCGCCTCGCGCCTGGCTTCCTCCCGCGGGTGCAGCGTCATCGTTTTTTGCGCCATTTCAAGCCCTCCCGACGTCATGAACGTTTATAGGCTCATTGTATAGCGCTTTCTCCTCTTTCACTGTCGTTCCCCGGCGCAAAAAAAGAAAAGCGACGGACAAAAACGCCGTCGTTTAGACAGGATTTGGGGGGCTCTCAGTCCCAGCTTTCGTCGTCCGCCGGTTCCGGCGCGTCCTCGCCGAGCAGGCGCTTGGCCTGCTCGCGCGGCAGCTCGCCCACGTCGGAGAGGCGCTTGGCCAAATGCTCGCTGTGGCGCTGCGCGCTTTCGATGCTCTCGCTGGCCTGGCGCAGCTGCTTCTGCGTGCGGCTGAGCAGCCCGGCAAAGCCGCCGATATCGGCGCGCACCGCGCCCAGCAGCGCGGCGATCTCCTCCGTGCGCTGCTCGATGGCCAGCGAGCGGAACCCCATCTGCAGGCTCGTGAGCAGCGCGGCCAGCGTCGTCGGCCCGGCCACGACCATGCGGCTCTCCCGCTGGATGCGCTCGGCAAGCCCGCCGATGCGGAGCACCTCGGAAAACAGCCCTTCGCTCTGCAGGAACATCACGGCGTAATCCGTCGTATACGGCGGCGCGATCAGCTTTTCGGACATGCGGCGCGCGTGCATGCGCACGGCGGATTCGAGCAGCCCGCGCGCGTTGTCCACCTGCTCGCGCGTGCCTTCCTCCAGCGCGGCGCGCAGCTCGGTGTATTCGCGCATGGGCAGGCTCGCGTCGATGGGCAGGTAGACCGTGTGCCCGTGTCCCTGCCCGGGCATGACGACGACAAAATCCGCAACCGGCTCCCCGCCGGGGCGCACGCTGGCATGCTGCGCGTATTGCTCCGGGGCGAGCATCTGCGTAAGCAGCGCCCCCAGCTGAACCTCGCCCCAAGCGCCCAGCGGCTGCGCGCCGCCCAGCGTCCTGCTCAGCTCGTCGACGCTCCCGGCCAGGGACTGCATCGCCGAAAGGCTGCGCGTCACCTGCTCCAGTCTCTTGGTCACCGCTTCAAACGAGGCCTCCAGCCGTTTGTCGACCGTGGCGCTGAGCTTCTCGTCGACCACAAGGCGCATCTGCTCCAGCTGGGCCCGGTTTTCCTCGTTCATCCGCGAGAGCCCGCCCTCGAGCGTCTGGCGCATGCGCTCCATGCGCTCCTCGTTGCCGGCGAGCTTTTCGTCGAGCGTTCGGCTGACGCCGGACAGCCGCTCCTCGTAGGCGCCAAGACGCCTGTCCATCGTCTGGCGGATGCGCTCCATGCGCTCCTCCTCCTGCCGGCCCGCCGCGCGGAGCTGACCGCCGAGCGAATCCATCTGCCCCTGCTGCGTGCGCGTCATTTCGCCCATCATCCGCAGGACGGTGCTGCTCACGGACTGCACGGCCTCGCCCATCTCGCGTCTGGCTTCCTCTCCGCTGCGCTCGGAAGACTCGCCGGCGGCGCTCAGCCTCTCGCGGATTTCGCCGGACAGCTTGTCCATCTGCGCCTCCGCGCGTCTGGCCCGCCGCCCCGTCAGCAGCAGCGCCACGCCCATCAGCAGCACCAGCATCAGGCACAGCGCCACCAGCGCCAGCGTCAGCTGCTGCGCGGAAAACCCCTCCGCGAAGCCCCAAATGCTCTCCATGATCCCCACTCGATCCACGCTTCCTCTCATTTTCCGGCGGCAGTAGCGCGCCGGAGGCAAATGTGTTATAATGTGTTATAATGATCTTGCCCGTTGGGCAGAGGAGGTATACAATGGCCCAAAGACGCAGAAAAGAAAACCTCATGAAGCGCAAACAGCGCACGACGACGCTGCTGTGCATCCTCGGCGGCACGGGGGCCATGCTGCTCAGCCTCGCCCTCTGCCTCGTCTTTTTCGATGTTCGCCCGCGGCAGGAGACGCCCGCCGCGCCCGAGAGCACGGCGCTGCCCTACAGCGCTTCCTCGCCTTTTACCGTCAGCGACCTGACGAGCGCCCAGCTCTCCCAGCTGCGCTCGCAGGGGCGCATGAGCGTCAGCGACGGGCCGCGCGGCATCAGCATCGGCGACTCGCTGGAAACGCTGCTGGAACGCTACCCCTCGACCTTCACCGAGCTGCAGCCCGAGACGGATTTGACCGGCGAACAATCGCTCGAGGAGATCATCCTCTACTGCGCCAGCTATTTCGAAAATCAGAACGGCGTCATGACCGCCCTGCCCCCGCGCGGCTTGCTCACCGTCGACGGCGGCATGATCGTCGTGACGCTTCTGGCGCCGACAGCCGCCTATCCCGCAGGAACGCTGGACAACTACGGCAGCTACGAGCATGTCTACTGCATCTACACCGTCGAGCCGGAGAACATGACCGTCTCCTCCATCGTGCTGGGCATCAACCGTTGATCGTTCCCCCCGCGCTTCTCTCCTCCTATTATAGGGAAGTTGCGGGGGGTTGTCAATTGTGCAAAGAGGGGGCGCGCGCAAACCGATTGGAAAGGCCTGCGCGCGCCGCTTCTTTGTATTTCCCTTCTTTTTCCTCTTAGGGGTAGAGCAGCTCCCGGTTGTAGAAGATGGATTTCTTGCCCAGCTCGCGGAAGAGCTCCTCGTATCCGTATTTCTCCGCGAGGGTCTGTGCGTCCGAAAACAGGTTGGCGCCCAGCGCGAGGCGCTCGCCCTCAATGTTAACGCCGATCGATGCGAGCAGCGTCGGGAAAAAGTCCAGCGTGGTAAACAGCCTGTTTTGCGCGTTCAGCGGCTCCGCCGCCGCGTTGATAAAGGCGTTGTACACCAGACGGCTGCTGCTCCCGTTGTGCTTGTCATATCCCTCGCCGCTCGGGTAAAACCCCCCCGTCATCGACGCGTGGTCGCCCATGATGGCGATCGTCGTATGCTCGTAAAAGTCCTGCTCCTGACACCACGCGACAAATTCCGCCACCTGCTTGGAGGAACACGCCGTCACTCTGGCAAAGTCGCTGTCATACCCCTGCGGACACAGAGGGCAGACGTAACCCGGATCGTGCGTGTCGACGGTCAGCATGCAGAAATGAAACGGCTGCTCCCCTTCGGAAAGCTCCAGCAGCTTCTCCTTGGCAAAGGCGTAGAGCTTCTGGTCCTCAAACCCCCAGCCCTCCTCGTAATCCTGCGGAATCTTCCCCAACTCGCGCGCCGTGAGCAAATCCCAAATCTCATAGTCTCCGTGCTGGGTGAAATACAGCCGCCTTCCGCCGAACGTGAAGTCGGATCCCGCCATAAAGACGTTGCGGTAGCCCTGCTCTTTGAGCAGATCGCCCAGCGTCGTCGCGCCGGGAAGGAAATAGGCAAACGAATCCGCCATGTTGTCCGTACCCGCCCGTTCTTCCCCTGCGTAGTCCTCATATCGGAACAGCTTGAGCGGCAGGCCGCCCGTCTCCGCCAGCAGACCCGCGATCGTCCAGCCGCAGGCCGGGGCGATCGCCGCGCCCTCAAGCCGTTCCGACTGCGAAAAGCTGACGTTTGCCCGGGCGAGCTCAGTCATCTCCGGAATCAGGTTGGTCTCCAGAAGGCCTCCGCTCTCCCTGTCCTGCGCGGAGGTCTCCGCAGACTCGATGAAGATGCAGATCAGGTTGCGCTTCTCCTCCGGGAAAACGATATCGACCGAGCGCGGGTCGACATATTCCTCCTCGATCAGCGGCGAGCTGAGCACCCGGCTGGCGATAAACCCGCCCGCGTCCATCGTCCTGTCGGCGCAGACAAACATCATCGCATACAGCGCGACGGATACCGCGGCAAGCGCCCAGCCCGAGCACCGCAGAGGCAGAGGCTGCACCCACAGGCGCTTCATACCCCGAACCGTCAGCCGGTATGGCCTCCGGGGACGGATGTGCATGAGCGCCTCCAAGACGCCGAACGCTGCCGCCCACGGCACGATGACGTTGACCGTCACGTCGTGGATAAACGTCTGCGACGTGCCCTGAAGCGGCATGCTGGCGTAAAAGACGACCTCCTCAAGCGAAATGTTCTCGTAGGTCCGAATCGCCCAGAAGCAGGCGATAAACAGCAGCAGGCTCAGCCCCACCCATATCTGCCCGGCCGCCGAGAGTGCCAGATGCGCCAAGCGGAGCGGAAGACAGCGGCACGGCTGCGTTTCCGCCGCGCGGCATTCGACCGTTCGGCCCCGCCTGCCCATCCACGCGCCCAGCAATCCGGCGACAGCCGTGTATGCCGCCGCCGCCACGCTTCCGCAGACCGCCACGGGCACCGGGCCGATATAGACGAGGGTCACCCGCCCGATCGGCCAGAAAAACACCGCCAGCAGCATCAGCCCGATCAGGGCCACAGCCGCCCACGCGCCCAGCGCTTCCCCCCCGGGAGGGCCGACGCCGCGCAAAGTGATACATGCCGTATACCGCCGCGGAGGGCGGCAAAACCAGGCCGGCAATCGCCATCAAAACGCTCATGATCATTCTCCTTTGGGGCAATGGCCAAAATAAAAAGAGATGCTGCAACCACAACATCCCCCTCACAACAGCCCAAACAGCGAACTCCGAGCCTCTTGAACCCCCTTCAAGCCCGCCGCCGGCGGCATAGTTCCCCGCCGAATCGCTCCCCTTAACCAGAGTCATTATAGCATGGCATTTCCGTTTGTCAAGGTTTTTTTCGCATTTTCCCGGCCATACTATCCGTGGGTGATCAACATGGATTCCATCTGGATGCGGGAAGCGGAGCTTCCCTCTTTTGAAAAGCTGGACGGCAGCGTCAAGACGGATGTGCTGGTGATCGGCGGCGGATTGGCGGGGCTGCTGTGCGCGCATGCGCTCGCCGAGGCCGGCGTCGATTGCCTGCTCATCGAGGCGGACCGCATATGCCGCGGCGTAACGGCCCGCACGACGGCGAAGATCACGTCCCAACACGGGCTGATCTACGACACGCTGCTGCGGCGCTTCGGCCCGGAAAACGCGCACCTGTACTGGGAGGCAAACGAAGAGGCGCTCGCGCGTTACCGGGAGCTCTGCCGGACGATCGACTGCGGTTTTGAAGAAAAGACCGGCTACGTCTACTCGCTCAACAGGGCGGACCGCATCGAGTGGGAGATGACGGCGCTGCGGCGCATCGGCGTTCCCGCTCAATATGCCGACCGCCTGCCGCTGCCCATGCCCATCGCGGGCGCGGTGGCGTTTCCCCGGCAGGCGCAGTTTCATCCGCTGCGGTTCGCCGCGGGCATCGCCCGGGGGCTGAACATCCGCGAGCAAACCCGCGCGCTGGCCTACGACGGGCGCTCCATCCTCACGGACGGCGGCCGAATCACCGCTGAGAAGATCGTCGTGGCAACGCATTTCCCGATCTTCAACAAACACGGTGCCTACTTCCTCAAGCTGTATCAGCATCGCTCCTATGTGATCGCGCTGCGCGACGCCGCGGATGTCGGCGGCATGTATGTGGACGAGCAGGAGAAGGGCCTGTCCTTGCGCAACGACGGCGAGCTGCTGCTCTTGGGCGGCGGCTCACACCGCACCGGCAAGCCGGGCGGCTGCTGGGCCGAATTGGAGGCCTTTGCCGGCCGGCATTACCCACAGGCGAAAGAGGTCTGCCGCTGGGCCACGCAGGACTGCATGACGCTCGACGGCATGCCCTACGTGGGCACATACGGCAGGCAGGCGCCGAACCTGCTCGTCGCGACCGGCTTCAACAAGTGGGGCATGACCTCCTCCATGCTCGCCGCGCAGGTGCTCTGCGATCTCGTTCTGGGCCGGGAAAACCGCTGCGTGCGCCTGCTCTCCCCCTCGCGCTCCATGCTCCGGGGCCAGCTGTTTGTCAATGGGTTTGACGCGGCCGCCGGCCTGCTCACGCCCACTCGCCCCCGCTGCCCGCACATGGGCTGCGCGCTCAAATGGAACGCGCAGGAACACTCGTGGGACTGCCCATGCCACGGCTCCCGTTTCACGCACGACGGCAAGCTGCTGAACAATCCCGCAACCGGCGGCATGAGGCCAGGCTAAGCGTCATCCGGCACAGCCTCAGCCCTCGATTACGGCTTCAAAGACGAGCAGGCGCATGTCCGTCTCGCCGGTGTTCACAATGCCGTGCTCGGCGCATGCGTCGTTCATCATGATATCGCCTGCGCGAACCGGCGTCTCCACACCGTCCTGCGTGTAAACGCCCGTTCCCTCCAGCACGATGTAAAACTCATTGTCACGGCCGTGTCTGTGCAGGCCGAAGCTGGCTTTGGGCGGCATGACCGTATAGTAGATGAAGCGAACCGGCGACGGGATCTCCTCGTCCGCAAACACCCGCGCGTTCCTGCACAGGCCGCGGCCCCCGTGAACCTCTTCCAGCCTGTAATCGGCATCCAAAAAATTGTGGATCAGCATCGTTCATTCCCCTCACACGGAATCGCGCTCGATGAGCTCGGAAGGCAGCAGAATGTGTTTGTGCAGCGACGTATCCCCGTTGATTCTGGCAGTCAAAACCTGAGCGACCACAACGCCCAGCTCATGGGTCGGAACGTCGATCGTGGTCAGCGGCGGATTGGCGTACTGGCTCATCTCGATGTTGCTCATGCCGATGACCGCAACCTCCTGCGGCACGCGAACCTTCGCGAGATACAGCGCGCGAAGGGCGGCCATCGCCATCAGGTCGCTGGCGGCATAAAACGCCGTGGGCACGCGGCCGGAGCTCAGAATGCGGCTGACGCCCTTCATGCAGAGCTTGTCGTCCCACGCGCAGTCCACCACCCAATCCCGGTTCACGGTGAGCCCCAAGTCCGTCATGGTCTCGCAGTAGCTGCGATAGCGGCGGGATTTCGTGACGTCTTTGTCGAGGCTGCCGCCGCCTATGAAGCCGATCTCGCGATGCCCTTTGCCGTACAGGTATTCCACGGCCATCCGGCTCACGCGGTTGTGGTCGTATTCGACGCTGTCGATCGGCATATAGCCCGTATCGATCCCCACGATATGCGGGAATTTCTGATGGAGCCTCTCAAAGAGCGCCTCGTTGACCTGGCACATGAGCACCAGACCGTCCAGCGGCGTATCCAGCAGCCCGTCGAGCACCTCCCGATTGGCCAGCTCCTGGGCTGTGCGCACGAGGGTCACGGCGCCGCCCAGCTTTTCCAGTTCCTGCTCGATGCCGCTGAGGATCGCCATATAGTATGGGTCGCTGTAACGCCCCTTGGTGGAGACGATCACACACCCGATGGAGAGCCTCTTGGCATCGCTCTGCGGCTTGTTTTTCCTGCATCGCTTGACCAGCGGCTTATAGTCCAGCTCGGTAACCGTTTTTAACACACGCTGGCGTGTTTCGGCGGTCGTCTTGTACGTCGGATCGTTATTCAGAATGCGCGAAACCGTCGCCGGCGAAACGCCTGCCTGTCTGGCAACGTCACGAATACTGCTCATATTATTCCCTCCTGCTCCGAAGGCCCAGCCTTCCGCTGACCGGATCCCCTCCTTTGGGCAGGTCCATCGCACAGCAAGGCCCGGGCTCTGCCTTACGCAGACATCGGACACATTCATCGTATCTCTTTCACCATATTTATCCAGATCCAGTATACCATGAAAGAAGACCTCATGTCCATGAGTATTTCAAGACAAACCGGCATGCTGCCGGCGGCATTCCCTCCAAGCCTTTGGCCTCTGCCGCGCGCGGGCCGTTTCAGCGACGCCGCGCCGCCGATCAAGCCCACGATCACAGCCGTCTGAATCGCGGAATATCGCGCAGGCCGACGTCGAAGGTCATGCGGCTGCCGCCCTCTATCTCCTCGCCGCGCCAGCTGAGCCATCTGCCTTTGGGCAGGTATACCGTGCGCCGCGTTGCGCCCTTGCGCAGCACGGGGCAAACCAGAAGATCATCGCCCAGCATAAAGCAGTCGTTCACGCGCTCCATTCCCTCGTCCGCAAACACATAGCAAAGCGCGCGCACGATGGGCTCGCCCGTCCGCCTCGCGTGTTCCGCCAGCGCGCAGATCTCTCCGGAGAGCTCCTCGTGGAGGCGCACGGCCTCCATGACCAGCGCGGCATGCTCCCGGCTGAGCACGCGCCAAGGGGAGATGGACAGCTGCATCATTCCCATGCAGGCGCTCGCCTGCGCCCAGCGGACAAACAGCTCGCCGTCGAGCGGCCGGCCCCGATCGAAGCTGGCGATGTCGCCGCCGCCCACCATATCCGGGCAGCAAAAGGCATATCCCAGCAGCCCTTGCATGATCGTGTTGGGGATGAGCGCGCCGAGGCCATCGTCTCCCCAGCTGTGCAGCTTGTCCTGAAGGCGAGATACGATGGGCCGGCCGCCGAAATCCCATGCCGCCCGGAATTCGTTGAGCGCATATTCCGCGCCAAGCTCGTTGTAAATCCTCGTCTGTTCTCTGGCGGTCACGGGGCGGCACATGCGGTCGTCATCCCGGTAAAAATACCGGTCTCCCGCGTCAAACTTGAAGCCGTCCACGCCCGTTTCGTCCATGAGCCTGCGCAGCTCGCCGCTGAACCAGTCCCGGGTCTGTCCGCTCGTCAGGTCGAGCACGGCGCTGTACCCGTTCCACCATTGGCGGATGGCGGTCTCGCCCTCGCGGCTTTTCAGCAGCATGTCCCTAGCGCTCAGCTTTTTGAACTGCGCACCGGCGGCCGCCACCAGCGGCGTCACCCAGAGCATCACAGAAAACCCCAGCGCATGCAGCGCGTCCACAAGCCCGCGCGGATCGGGAATTTTCCTGAGGTTGAACTCGAAAACGCCGTATTCCTGCGCCCACCCCTCGTCAATCATGAGGATGCCGACAGGCATGCCATGCTCCGCCATGCTCCTAGCATACTTCACGATGGCGTCGGCCGTCTGGTCCGTGCCCAGCTCCATCCACGTGTTGTACTGCGGGCGGCTGAAAAAACGGCTGTCCGGCCATGCGCCGGAGGGCGGAAAATGCGCCGCGCAGGCCGCCCGATAAGCGCCGCGCAGCGTGCCGTGCCCCTCCTCCAGCTCGATCTCATCCGCGCCGCGGCAGATCATCCTGCCCCCATCCGCCTCAAGGGAGAACGCGCTCCGGCTCCAAAGGAAGCGCCCCTTTGACGAAAGGAAGAGCGGAGCGCCCGCGTCCAAATCCTGCCCGCCGCAGGGGTCGATCGTCACACTGCTGCTCGCGTCCAGCGGCATCCTATGGCCGCAATGCGCCAGCGCGCCCCACCAGCACTCGCCGGGCAGCATGCTCAGTATCCGTGTGCAGCTCATTGCCTTATGCTCCCCCTTCACAGCGTCAGAATCAGACGCCCCTCATAGTAGCCGTCGGATATCCGCCCCTCGATGCCGAAGCTGACCGAATAGCTCGTGCCCTCCATAAACAGGCCGACATGAACGTCGTATTCGCCGCCGGACAGGCCCGCGATATCCGCCGTCACGTCCGCCGTCCTCTCGCAGCCCGGGCCGACATCCGCGGCGCAAAGCGGCATCGGGTATTCCCTTGCGTCCGCCACGTCGGATCCGCTGAGCCTGAGCATGAAATTCGCCGGCTGATAGCAGGGCAGCGCGCCGGCATTGGCGACGGTCACGGAAACGCGGACGCTTCCCCACGCCCTTTCGCCGTCGTCGACCCTGACGCTGCGGACGGCAAAGCGATGCCCGGCATGCGACGGCGCGTTGCAGCCCGTCAGGGTTTCGCACGCCAAAATCGAGACATGGTGCTCCACGGCAAAGGCCACGGCTTTTTCGTCGGTGGGGTCGACGGCCATGCGCAGCGGCGTATTCCGCCACGCGCCCTGCGCCGATTCGATGTTTTCCGGGGTGACGATGAGGCCCTTGTTTTCACAGACGGCGTCGTCCAGCCTGCTTCCCGCCGGAACAAACAGCCTCGCCTTTGGAAACGCCCGTGCAAACGCCCGGGCGACGGCCGTCAGCTCCTCCCGCCCGCGGAGCGCCTCGCCGCCGGGGCAGCACACGTCGACCCCCATGATCGACGCTTCGCCGCCGAATTCGCGCCCCATCGCTTCGATCAGGCGAACATATCCGCCGATCGCGTCCGCGCAGCATACTGGCGTCACGGGCTCGATGCTCATCATCGCATAGCGCTTGATGCTCTTCGCCCGCTCAATCGCCGCGCGAACCGGCGCAAAATCATATTCGCCCGCTTTCCGCTCCAGCTCGGGCCATGCGATGCGGTCCAGATGGAGAAAGCCGGTCTCGGGGTTGAGCAGCGGCCAGATGACCGCGCGAAGCTGCTGTGTCTGTATGCTCATGGATGTCCCCCTCTCAGTAGCGCAGCGTGTCGTCCGTGCGCTGGTCATCAAAGCCGTCCTCCGGCAGGATGGGATCAGAAACCTCAGCGTCGACGCCGATTCTGCCCATCGGATGCCAGCCGCCGTTTTGATATTGGCGCGTGGCAAACAACACGTTCGGCCTGCCGCAGCTGGGATCGAGGATCGCCAGCGCCAGCGTGTACACGCCCGCAGGCACTCGGGAAATATCGAAGCTGCCGCTGACGCAAACGGTCTTCGCGGGCTCATCGTATGCCCTGCGCTCGAAATTCCACCGGTCGCCCGGCATCCAGTTGCGGATATCCGCGTCAAATTCGCCCTGATAGACCGCTTGCCCCGCCTCGTCCAGCAGCGCGGCGACCACCGGCCAACGATAGTAGAATGGCGACGCGCCGACATTCTTCACATCGAAGCTCACGTCCATCCTGCCGTTCTCCGCGCCGTATGTCACCCGCTTGAGCACATAGCGGTATCCGGCGCATTTCTGGTATTGCGCCAAACCGGCCAGCGCCCTTTCATACCGGCCGTCGCGCTCCATCCACATGCCCAGATGGTTGTTGTGCTGCCAGAAGACGTAGTCCAAAAAGCGCTCCAGATGCTCGGGCGCGGTGAATGTGTCGTTCATGTCGTCGCCCGGCTGTATCCAGTGGCGTCCCCAGTTATGGGCCACCTCGCCGCCCATGACCGCCCTTCGCCAATCCATAAAGCGCGCGCAGTCCCTCGCATAGAATTCCTCGTCGATGTGCGCAAAGGAATCCCAGTACATGCCAAAGCCTTCGCCCATGCAGTCGCGCGGGCAGCGGATCATCACCAGCTTGTCCGGAAAGGCCTCGTGAAGGGCATCCGCCATGTTCTTTTGCGCCGCGCGGCTCAGGGAATCCTCATGCTCCTCCCCCCAGAGGCCGTAAATCCCCGCCTCGATATAGGCGACCCGCGGGTCGCCGTTCATGACGCGGCCCAGCTTGCCTATCAGGTTCCGCACGCGAAAGAAAAATTCCGGCGTGTCCAGCGTAGAGGGCGCCATATCCGCGGCAAAGCAGCCCTTGATCTCCGTGGCCTTCGTATGGTCTCCATCGTTGGGCCACTGCAGCGCGATGCGCGGAATGATGCGGCAGTTGTGGTCGCGGCAATCCGCATAGCGGCGTTCGCAGACCTCGCGCATGTATTCCTCGTCATCCTCGATGGTGCGTTCCAGCTCGTTCCAGTTGAAATACATCTTGTAGACGCGCGCGTAAACGTCGTTTGGTCCCTTTCGCCAGATGTGCCCGCCCGCGCCAATCTGCCCGCGCTGCCCCTTCATGGTATTGGGAAACGCATAATCGGCCTCCAGCGGAAAAACCGTCGTCTTTCTCATCGTCTTCTCCCCCTTATTGCGCCGTTCTAGCCATATAAAGTGCCGTCGTGACCGTCAGCAATCACATCCCACATTTCCGTGTCATGCTCCGCACGCCACCGAATCGCATGTCGAGCATCACAGCATCCATATCCATGCTATACCGTATTCCGCAAAGCATTCAGAAAATCATTCAGACGTCGGCAATCCTGCGCGCATAGAGCGCGCAGAGGCAAAAGCCCGCCGCGCTCACGGCGAAAAGGGCCGGAATGCCCTGTCGCGTCAGCACGCCGGCAAGGGCGGGCTGCACCTGCGAGCCGATCCACACCGCCGCGTAACCCGTCAGATTGGAGACCGCCGCCGTCAGGCCGAGATACACCGTCTTCCCCTCCCGCGGGCTGAGGGCGTACTGAATATTGAGGCTGGACATGTTGTATGCGCTGCTGCCCGCCGTCGTAAGGCTTTGCAGCACAGGCGCCAAAGCGATGAGAGTGCCGGGCAGAACGCTCCAGCCGGCATAGCCCGTCAGCATCAGCAGACAGCCGGCCATCAGCAGCCGCTTCCAGCCCATCCTGTCCGCCACACGGCCCCACACCCAGCTCATACCGATGGAAACCGCGGACGAGATCATCGTCATCATCGCGATCGTGCTGTAATCCATCTTCAGCACCGTGAGCTGATACACCGCCATGAAGCCCGATGAGAGATTCTGCGTAAAGAACCACAGGACGATGAACGCGATGATCGGCCTGTAGCGCCTGTTGCCGAAGGGGACGAGCAGCTCCCCGGGCGTCAGCTTGTGGATTCTTCCGCCCTGCGGCTCATGCACCTGCATGAGCAGGATGGCGTCTACCACGGAGAGCACGAGCACCGCGCCGAAAACCAGCATGTAGCCCTCCCGCTCGCGCCCCGACGCGATGAGATTGTCCAGCGCCCGGCTCACCGCGAAGATGGCCGCTGCATTGCACACCGCGCTGACGATGTCCCGCGTGGCAAAAAAACGCCCCCGGCGCTCCTGCGGCGCGATGGACATGTTCCACTGGTTGAGCCCCGGCGTTACGAACCCCGCCATCAGGAACGCCGCCAGATAGATGGGCATCACCGTCAGCTCGCCGCCATTGGTCAGTAGCGTATACACGCCGGAAAACCCGAGCAGAAAGCGAAAGCAGAAACAGCAGAAAATGATGCTGGGCTTTCGCCGTTCCAGCCGTTCAAAGAGAAAGGGCGAGACCAGCTGCATGATGCAGCCCAGCTGTGGAAACGCGCCGATGAGCGCGCATGCTGCCGGAGATACGCCCATATAGCTGAGCAGCCCCGCCATAAAGCTTCCGGTGCCCAGCGAAAAGATGAAAGAGGCCAGCGCATTTTCCGCGATATAAAACCGCCGGCCCCGCGCCTCCCGAATATGCGTTGTATTCATAGCTTTTTACATCGGTCAACCCGGCACCTTCGGATCCTCCAGCGGATAATAGCCGTCCGGGAAATAATCGTCCCAGATGTGTTCAAACTCCGGGCGCGGCACGTCGTCCACGGTAATCTCGCCCGCGCAGTAAGTTCCGTCCTCGGTTCTTCCGTCATGCGCCAGATGCAGGGATTCTCCCTCCAAGGTGAACACGCCGAATTCAAGGCGATATACCCCCGGGCTGATCTGCGGCACGCGGACAATTTCATTGTGTACCCTGTCCGCCAGATGGATAAACGCCGGCCTGTCGGACAGCTCCATCTCCGCCGCCGTGCCGCCGCCGACAAGGCGCAGCTTCACCTGCGTCGCCTCGTGGCAGTACGCCGGGCCGCGGTTGGTCCACCAGAAGCGCAGCGGCGCAAATCCCCCTGCTGTAATCGCCTTCGGCGCCATCAGACGGCGCAGCGCGATGTTCCACCCCGCGTTCGCCTCGGCATTCTCCACCGCTTGGGCGTGCCATCCCTCGGCAAATCTCGCATACTCCGCGCCGTCCTTCGGTAAGCTGACCAAAACCGGCATCTGCTTGTAGAGCTGCTGCGCGTTGTTTTGGGCGAAGGCCTCGCAGGCGTCGTACACCCCTCCGGAGACATACAGGCCGCGCGCCATGCCGCGCTTGAGCATGTAATCCAGCTGTGCCCCGTCGGCAACGGGTACATAATACCGTTTCGGCGCAAAGGCCTCCGCCGCGATCTCCCAGAGGCGGCGCTTTTTCATCTCGTCAAGGCCGCACTCCAGCGTCACCCCCAGCACATGGGGGTCGCGATAGAGCTTGGCAGCCAAGGCACACAGCCCGCTTTCCGTTTCGGCCATGCGCTCGCCGCAGGCATCCGGCACGCTCACCGCCAGAAGCGACGGCTCCGTGAGCGCGGGAACGTCATGGAAAAGCGTCAAGCGCACCGTTTGAAACCGGCGCGAATCCGGCGTGTGCACCGCCTCTTCGTTCTCCTGCGGGCGCATGCGAAGCACTTTGTATTTTTCAAAGCTTTCCAGCGAATACTTGCCCATTTTCAAACCTCCCCTCACGCGATCGTCACCCGGCAGAGCGGGTAGAATCCGTCTTCGTTTCTGCCCTCAATGGCCAGATTCAGCATCCCGATCTCCGCAACGCAGGTGTCGATGCCCACCTCCAGCGTATACTCGCCGGCGGGCAGACCGGTTTTGATCTCCGCCCGGGACAGATGATCCTCGTCCGGCAGCCATGCGCGGATATCGTCGGTCAGCGTCCAGCTTCCGCCGCTCGTCTCCGAGCGCAGGCGCAACACCACCGGATAGGCGTTGTAGCACGGCGCACAGCCTGTGTTGCCCCAGAGCAGGCGCACGTTCAGCACGTCGCCCTCCGTTTCGACCGTCGCCCGGCGCAGCTCAAAGCGATACCCCATCTTCTTCACCCATGCGGCGACGGCATCCTTCCACGCCTCCGGCACGGTGGTCTGCTTGCCGTTGTAGGAGGAGATATGCCACTTGAGGGATTCGCGGATGATGTAATCGATGTCCCACCCCGCCAGATACCAGTCGTTCATGTGCCAGCATGCCTCAAAGATCACCGGCCCCTTTTCCCATGCATCGTGCATGTGGAAGTTTTCGATGTTCATGGGATAGTAGTCCTGCATGTGGCTCCATTCCTCGCCATGAAAGCCGCCCATGTCGCCTAAGCAGTCCACACGGAACCCCACGCTCTTGCGATAGCGCCGGATCGCGCCAACGGAGACCGGATCATGCAGCAGGCACTGCAGAGGGGTCTTGTTAAAGCCCTCGCAGTAGGCGCGGATGATGCCGTCCAGCTTCTCTTCCTCCACGAATTCGGAGCCGGCGCCCTCGCCCCATGCGCCCATCAGCGCCATATCGACGGAGGAAATGAAGGGATGGCCGTCATACCGCGCGGCAAACGCCCTCACAAAGCGCGCCCAGCATTCGCAGAAATCCGTGGTATTCGGATCGACGCGCCAGAACGGAAACTCCGGTTCCTCCGGCCAGCGCTCGCGCATCCACGCCGGAACGTCCTCCGTGAGCGAATAGGGCGAAACGCGCACCACCGCGTTGCAGCCCATGAGGCGCACGCGCTCAAGCTTCTCGTCCAACGCGCTCCAGTCATACCGGCCTTCCTCGGGCTCCAGCACATTCCACGGCGCGCCGGCATAGGAGAGCCCGGAATCCGGATGATTCCACGTCTTCGCATCCTCGCTAAACCTGTACTTTTCCACCTCTTTGCCCCGGTTGTCGCGCACGATCTCCGGGTCCCCCATCAGCTGCGGCGCAGCGATAAACCCTATGCCGGGGTTGCACAGCAGGGTATCGAGGATCTTGGGTTCTACAGTTATCCTCACAACGGTTATCCCCCTTTACGTTCTTCGTCGTCCACATACCGCCTTAAAAACAGCTCGCAGCCGTTTTCCTCATAAAACGCCGCCCACTCCATAAGCTTTTCTTCGTCCATGTCGTATCCGTCCGCGAGGCAGCTCAGGCAGTAGAATGCGCTAACCGACCGACCGCGCATCTTGAGATTGAGCGCGATCTCGACATTGGTCAGGTTCCTTGCGCAGCGCCGGCATCCTACACACTTCATTTCGCGTTGCCTCCCCCTCGTTTTCAAACGACTCTGGGCTTTGAAAAAGGGAGCGCCAGACGTCATGCCGGCGCTCCCTCTCTTTCTGGCGGAATACCGAGCCCATGACGGCCCATGACGCCTTGTCCCGGGCCATCCTCAGCTTGTCATCGGTTCTGCTTACAGCCAACCTTCAACGGTTACTGGGCCAGAAAAGCTTCGAGCTGACGGTTGTATTCCGCGACATATTCATGGATACCGGCGGCTTCCATCTCGGCCAGCGCCTTCGGGTATTCGGTCTCATAATCGACATAGCCGTAGAGGATCGGGGTCATGCTCTTCCACGCCTCTTGGACGGCCGTCTCCACAGCCTCAAAGCCGGTGTTGTCAAACGCGAAGCCCAGCATGGCGGACGGAATCGCCTCGTCATCCCAGTGCTTGTAGGTTTCGATGTACTCGTCGGAAACATCGGCCGTGAAGACCTTGTAATTGTAGTTGCGGAACATCCACTCGTAGAAGTAGCCGTCGCCGCGGGCGGTGTCGGACAGCAGAACCAAACGGCCGTTCTCGTCAAGCTCCCAGTCCTGCCCTTCCACGCCGTACAGGCAGAACATGTAGTTGTCCTGATTGCCCCACAGCCATGCCAAGAACTTGACGGCGCCGCTGGGATTCTTGGCGGAATACGGAATGCAGAGAACCTCTCCGCCGGTGGCGTTGATGTAGCGCGGCTTCTCCGGCGCAAGGATGTAGCTGGCCAGCCGGGCGGACGGATCGGCCGTGCGCACGCTGCCGCTGATCTCCTGATCCTTGCCCACGGAACCTTCAACCCACAGGTACAGGCCGGTCTGCATGCGGCTGTCCCGCTTGTTGTACTTGATGGCGACCTCGTCGCTGTACAGGCCGTCGAGGAACATTTCGCGGTTAAACTCGGCCACCTTCTTGAAGGCCTCGGTCTCGGCAAAGCAATACGCCTGCTTGCTCTCCTCGCCGAAGACGATCATGTAGTCGTTGCCCAGCGTAAAGAGCTGCTCGTCGGCGAAGTAACGGGTCAGCGGCTTGAAAATGACGTCGGCCGGGCCCTTGTACTCCGGAAACTGCACCTGCACGAGCTCGGCAAACTGGCGCAGATCCTCGGCGGTCTTGATCTCGGTCATGCCGACAGCCTCCAGCAGATCCTGACGGACGACCACCTGTTGGTACATGCCGGAAGACGCGGTATAGGCGGAAGGAATGCCGTACAGCTCGCCTTTGATCTTGCCGCCGGCCAGCTGGCTCTGCGGCAGGATGTCGTTCATGGATTCCGGCCAGTATTCGGCCAGCAGCTCGTCAAGCGGCTGGGCCTCCTTGCGGTTGACGATGCCCGGCAGGTTGCTCAAGCCGTCCCAGTAGAGATCGACGGGCTCGTTGGCCGCAAGCTTGAGCGTCTTCTGATCCCAGTAATCCGACCAGGACAGCCATGTGAAGTTGACCTTCATGCCGAGCTCCTCGGCGACCTTCTGCGCAAAGGGGCCTTCCAGGAACGCTTCCATCTCGTCCGTTTCCTCGCCCGGATAGAGGATGGTGATCTCTTCCAGCTCATCCGCGTGCGCAAGCAGCGGAAGCGCCATCATCATCGCCAGCGCGAGCGCCAGCACCAGAAGCAGGTTCTTTTTCATGTGAAATCCTCCTTTTTATTTTTCAGCGGATGGCTCCGCCGAAGTGACTTGTGACGGCCGATGTCCCGCGCTGCGCAAGCGCGTCGGTCTCGCATGCCGAAGAAGCGTCCGGCCCGCTCTTCTCCGGCGAAAGATATGATTTTGCGCCGCATCACTCCTTGACGGCGCCGGTCATGATGCCCTGAACGAAGAAGCGCTGAATAAACGGATACAGGAAGATGATCGGGCCGATGGTGATGATCGTGACCGCCATCTTGACCGTTTCAGACGGGAGCCTGATGGACGCCGCCGCGCCGGAAGGCACACGGCCCGAGGAAATCGCGTTGACATTGGAGACGATGGAATACAGGTAATACTGAAGCGGATACAGATCGCGGTCGCTGATGAACATGAGCGCATTCCACCAATTGTTCCAATAGCTGAGCACATACATGAGGCCGACGGTGAGGATCGCCGTCTTGGAGAGCGGCAGTGCGATGGAAAACAGGATCTTCCAGTGCCCTGCGCCGTCGATCTTCGCCGCATCATAGAGGCTGACGGAGATGTTCTTGAAGTAGGTTCTCATAAGGAACATGTTCCACACGCTGAACATGGCGGGCAGAATCAGCGCCATGATGTTGTCCCTGAGCCCGTACCAGTTCACGCATACGACGTACCACGGGACAAGGCCCGCAGAGAAGATCGTCGTGAAGTTGCAAACGAAGGCGATCACGTTGCGATAGCGCAACTCCGGCAGGGAGATCGCGTAGCTGATCATGCAGGTCACCAGCATGGAGCCTATTGTGCCGAAGACCGTCACAAAAATCGTCACGCCGTAGGAGCGCAGAATCCGCGCGCCGCTGTGCGCGAAGATGTAGACGTAGGTATCCAGCGCGAACTCTTCCGGGATCAGCCTGAAACCGTCCTTGGCGATGAGTCTTTCCGGCGTAAAGCCGACGGACAAGGTCAGCAGCAGAGGATACAGGCAGATGAGGGCAAAGCTTCCGACCACCGCATACGCCATGATGACGACCCAGCGATCGCTCTTGCTCTGAATGATGTGCCCGTCCGCAGAGAGCTTTTTCTTGGCTTGCATCAGAACAATCCCTCCCCGTCATTGATCTTCTTGGCCGCCCAGTTCGCCAGGCAGATCATGATCAGACCCATGATCGACTGGCAAAGGCCGATGGCGGTACTGAACCCGAAACCCATCGTGCGCATGGAGGAATACACATACGTATCGATGACGTTGACCGCGTCAAGAACCGTGCTGTTCTGCCCGACAAGGCCCCAGATCATGCCGGTATCGCCAAAGAAGATGCGTCCAATGCTCATCAGGGTCAGCACGACGACATTGGGCTTGAGCATCGGGATCGTCAGATGCGTGATCTGCTGGAAGCGGCTTGCTCCGTCAATGGTCGCCGCCTCGTAGAGCGAACCGTCAAACCCCGCCATAGCCGCCATGTAGATGATCGAGTTATAGCCCGACCATTTCCAAACGTTCAGGAAGATGACGATGGGTTTCCAATACTTGGGCTCCGCATACCAGCGAACCGGCGTCGCGCCCATAGCGATCAACAAACGGTTCGCCACGCCGTTTGCGCCGGTGAGGATGACCTCTCCGGTCGTCCTGTCCAGACGGAAGTTGGAGGTCAGAAATCCGTATAGGATCGCGCCGACGACAACCCAGCTCAGGAAGTACGGGAAGAACATGGCGCTCTGGGCAACCTTTTTGAACGGCTCGTTTCGGATCTCGTTCATGAAAATGGCGATGGAGATCGGCAGGATCGTCCCCAAGACGATGCCCCAGAAATTGAGGATCAGCGTATTGCTGATCACCCGCCACGCATACGGGTTGCCCGTAAAGAAATACTTGAAGTTCTGCAGGCCCACAAACGGGGAACCGAAAATCCCGTCCACGACGTTGTACTTGGTAAACGCCATGTAGATGCCGCCCATCGGAAGATAGCTGAACATCAGCAACAAGACCAGCGCCGGAACGCACATGATATACAGCGCGGCATTGTGCCTGATCTCCCATATCAATCCGCGCCTGGCAATCGGTTTAGGCCGCATACGTCATCCCTCCTTCCGATAGGGATCGGCGCCGACCAGCGGGACTTCCTCTCTGAGCAGGAACATGCCCGTGGTGTGGAACCGCTCGCCGCGATCCCACGCCTCGAAAAGCCGCTTTTCAAGCGTTGTCTTCGGCGTCATCCGGCGGTAATCCGCATTGGGATCATGCAGCACCTCCCGCCGCGCCATGTCGTCCCCCTCCATCGTGGGGTAGTTGTAAAACTGCCGCTGCACACGGGTGATGTTGCGCTCGGGCCCCAATAGCCTGCCCAGCCCCGGATCATACAGCCACGACTCGCTCCAGAACCCCTTGTAATCGTACTCCGGGAAATATTTCCCATAAAAATCCAGCGCCAGCGTGCAGGAATGCTTCACCCGCTCGGGCGTATATCCGCGGCCGCCCGGGATGTGCAGCGCGATGGTGTAATCGCCTTCGCCCAGCGCCTTTGTCCATTCGGACTTGTCAAGCGTCACCGGCTCCGCCATGATGACGCCCTTCGGATCGACGGGGTTGGCCGTGACGCTCTTTCGCGTCTCGGCCCAAACGGTCACAAAAGCCTCCTCGTCGCGGATACCGTTGACGCCGTCAAGCTGGCCGTCCCTGCGCACGCGCTCGCCGCCCTTCCACAGGGCGATGACCTCGCCGCTTCGGGTATTGCGCCAAGCCTGCGGCGTATCGCCCCAGCGATACAGGATAAAGTAAAACCTGTCCAGCAGGAAGATATCGCAGCAATAGAAATTCTGATCCCAGCCGTAGTCGTCAAAATTGATGTCGCCGGTTTCAACATACTTCGACAGCTGCCTGCGCGTCATGCGCTCCGGAATGTCATAGGCGTATTTTTCCGGAATACCGCGGGCCCTGAGCGCCTTTTTGCCCTCCAGCACGCACAACTGGGTATAAAAGAACGCATAGGCATCTCGGGCAAAGCCGGTGAGGCAGGCAGGTTTGGGCTGACTATAGCCGACCGCCGTATTGCGGTTCAGCGCGCGGACGCAGTCCTTGGCCAGCACCTGCGCAAGCTCGACGAGCTCCGGAATGCCGTTGATCGTCTCCAGCGCCTCAAACAGCGGCTCCTGCATCTGCTGCGGCACATGGTTCCAATCCAGCTGAAAAGCGATGGTCTCGCGGGAGATCATCTCTCCGCCTTCCGCCGTCAAATCCCCAATCACCGCCTCAATGCCCTCCGGGGCGATGGGGCCGGTAACCTCAAGAAGCTGCGCCAGTCTTTCCTTCGTCATCCTTCCCGCCTCCTTGTGTGCTGCTCACGGTATTCTGCAATTCGGATCACCTCTCCGCTGAGGCGGGATTCCTCCGCCGCGCAGGCCATCATATGGCTTTCGACAGAATACGCGATGTCGGAACCCGCACCATCTGCCCTGCCCTCTATCAGCGCCAGAAAATCCTCGACGATTTGGCCGTCTCCGCCGCCGTGACCGCTGCTGGTCAGCATCGGTTCGATGACCTTGGACTCGCATCGCTCCACGCCGTTGGCGGCAAACCGAATGACACGAATGGTGTTTTCGAATTCGGAGGCCTGAATTTCGCCGTCTTCGCACATGATCTTGATCGTGCGCGCCATGCGGTTGGTGAAACCGCTGAGGTTGAAGGTCGCGGTGACGCCGTTATCAAATTCCAACGCCGTGACCTGATGGTCGCAGACATCGTTGTCGCAGTGAAACACGCAGCGCCCGTACGGCCCTTCGGCGATCGCCTTTTCCATGCCTTCCGGGGTCTGATCCTCGGTGAGCACGGTGGCGGGCCAGCTGCCCATCACCGGCATATACGCCTTATAGGCGCTGAAGCGGCAGCTGTCCTTGTGCGGGCAGGTGACGCAGCGCTCCGCCGCCCCTTCCGGCGCGTTTTCCGCCTTGAAATAGGTCAGGCCGCCGAAGGAAGCAAGCTGTTTGCAGCCGCTGCCTGCCAGCCAGACCAGCAGATCCATGTCGTGGCAGGATTTCTGTACAACCAGCGAGCTAGCCATGTCCTTGCGCCGCCAGTTGCCGCGCACAAAGGAATGGGCGATGTGAAAATTGCCGATATTCTCGTTGTGATCGATGGAGATCACCCTGCCCAGCTCGCCGGAGTCGATGATGTTCTTGATCTCCCGGAAAAACGGCGAATAGCGCAGCACATGGCAGACCACCGCATGGCGGTGACACGCTTTGACAGCCTCCGCAATCTCCAGCGTCTCTTCCGGTATGGGCGAGATCGGCTTTTCAAGAAGCAGATGATAACCCTTTTGAACGGCCGCAATCGCCTGCCCCCAGTGATCTCGATCCATCGTCGCGATGATGGCCGCGTCCGCCATGCGCTCGCGCTCCAGCAGCTCCTCCGCCCGCTCAAAGCAGTTTCCCTCGGCAATCGAAAACGCGTTGCGCGCGGCCTCGCGCTTCGCCGCGACAGGTTCGGCGACGGCGACAATCTCATGCCCCAGCTCGTGCGCATGCTGTGCGTAAATCATGCCGCGCTGGCCTGCGCCAAACAAAACGAATTTCATTTGTTTCACCCGCTCGTCTCTTTTTGTTTACTAAACATTATCACATTTCTTTGTCCACGTCAAGAGGTTCTATGTATATTTTTCATAGAATTTATTCGTTTTTATGTGCTATCATCTCGTTTTCCCCGTGTATTCGATATTTCTTTGTCCATTTTATTAATAAACAATATGGTTTACCTGCCATTTTTCTATGAAACGCGCTTCTTTTCTGTCGTTTTTTTCATCAACCTGTAGGAAAGGAAAAAAGCCCTTGACAAATTCCAATCCTGTGCTATAATAATATTGTTTGGGGGCGGTTCGCCCTAACGGGGTGTAGCGCAGCTTGGTAGCGTGCTTGAATGGGGTTCAAGAGGCCGCGAGTTCGAATCTCGCCACTCCGACCACGAGGAATGCCTTTATAGGATTTGAGTATCCTATAAGGACATTCCTCTTTTTGTCATTTTCATTCACCAAAAAATCATCAATCATCCGACAAATCGATCCTCTGAGTCGTCTATATAGGTGTAGGAGGTGAATAGCAATGAGCGAGGGTAAACCGCCCGCTTTTTCGCCGCAGAAAAAGCAAACCATTGAACGCATGGTCGACCAGTACCAAACCGCCCTGCTGCGCACATGCTATCTCTATCTGGGCGACAGAGCGCTGGCAGAGGATGCGGTTCAGGAAACGTTCTTCAAGGCCTATCTAAAACTCGACGGCTTTCACGGTGCATGCAGCGAAAAAACGTGGCTAATGAAAATCGCTGTCAATATCTGTCATGACATGCGCAAAACGAATTGGTTCCGCCATGTCGACCGCCGCGTGACGCCGGAAATGCTCCCCGAGGCGAGCGTTTCCTATGAGCCACTCGGTCAGGAATTGATCGTCGCCGTGATGAACCTGCCGCCCAAGCTTCGAGAGACCGTTCTGCTGTACTATTATCAGGACATGGATACAAACGAAATTGCCGAGGCGCTGGGCATCGCGCGCTCTTCCGTCTCAGACAGACTGCTCAGAGCGCGCAGAAAGCTCCGCAATCAACTGGAAGGGAGGGTCATTCCATGACCGAACAGGAACAAAAGCTCTGGTTTCAAGACGCAGTCAATCAGCGCCTTGCCGCTCTGCAAGGCGATCCCCTGCTTGCCGCGCGGATCATCGCTCGATCGAAAGGAGCAAAACCCATGAAAAGAAAGCTCTGGGCCAGCCTGGCCTTTGCCGCTCTTCTCGCGCTCGCCGTCTCCACTGCCTTAGCGCTCGGGCTCGCCTTCTCCCCTCGCTACGACGCCGCCAAGCTCGCAAACGAAGCGCTTCAAGCCCAATATGGCCTTACAGAAAGGATGATGACCCTCTTTTCCCGTGAGATAATGGAAAACGCCGATGGCAGCACGACGATCATCTATGCGCCCATAGAG
Source organism: Clostridia bacterium (assembly GCA_030536875.1). GTDB lineage: Bacteria > Bacillota > Clostridia > Christensenellales > Aristaeellaceae > Ventricola. The sequence continues at coordinate 5,046 of JAUNPI010000012.1, read as the reverse complement.
AAAGCCCTTCGCTATGACGGCAATCCCTTTGGTATCTATACCGTCTCTATCCGGCGTGGAAAGGCAGAGGCCTCCTGGAGCCTCGACGGCGCGGACACCTCCGGCGGCCTTGACGCAAAGGCATGGGGCTCGGCGCAGCTCGAACAGATGATCACGGACTACGACACAGTCATGAATCATCTGTGGAATCACTCAGAAGCCTATCGCACTTCCCTGTCCGAGCGGGTCAGCGAAACGCCGCCTCTCTCCGAACAGGAATATGAAGCGCTGGCAGCGCAAAACCGGCAGCGCGTAGAGGAGGCCGCCATCCTTACTTTGGATCAGGCCAAGGAGCTCGCCAGCGCGGCGCTTGCAAGCGAATACGACCTCACCGCTCAGCAGGCGGAAGGCTTCGCTCTCCACGACGAAGAAACCAACTATCAGATCGATGCAGGCCGCCCGACGGTGTCTCTCTTCTATCATCTCTCGCTGAGCGGCGAAGACGCGCAGAAAAACGGCATCTACGTCGTCACCGTCAACATGATCAATGGCGAAATCGAGGACATCCTCTACGATTCCGGGCTCGCGGCATACGAATGAGCATGGCAATACGAAAGCCTCCTTCCTTGGAGAAGGCGCCCTGCAGGGGCGGATAAACTCCCCTATAGGCATAAACCAAGAGCCCCGCCAAGCTTCCTCCCTTTTCGGAAGCCTGACGGGGCTCTCCCTTATCTATCCATTCTTACAGGATCAGGTCATGCAGCCCCAGCGGCGGCACATCCTCTTCCTTCTTGCCCAGCTTGACGCACTTCATGAGCAGCTTCGCCGTGTCGATGCTGGTCACGCAGGCAATGCCGTATTCGACGGCCATGCGGCGCAGGCGGAAGCCCGCGCGCTGCGGGTCGCGCCCGTGGGTCGGCGTCGTGATGATCAGGCGAATCTTGCCGGAATCAAAGAGCTTTGCCAGCGCGTCCGTGTCCTCGCCGGGGCGCGGCACGCTCTGCGCGCCGACATAGTTGTAGTTGAGCATGTGCGCCGTGCCGCTGGTGGCGTAGATTTCGAAGCCCAGCGCCGCAAACGTCTCGGCGAGCTCAAGCGCTTCGCGCTTGTCGTGATCGGCGATCGAGAAGAGCACGCCGCCCTCCTCCGGCTTCGGAATCGCCATCTTCGCGGAGGCAAATCCCTTCAGATACGCCTCCTCGGCGGTCTCCGCGAGGCCGAGCGCCTCGCCGGTGGACTTCATTTCCGGGCCGAGGGAGACCTCGACCTCCGGCAGCTTCTCAAACGAGAAGACGGGCATCTTGACGGCAACGGTCGGCGCGGGCGGATAGAGCCCCGTGCCAAAGCCCATCTCGGGCACCTTCTCCCCCAGCGACGCGCGAACGCCCAGCTCGACGATCGGAATGCCCGTCACCTTGGAGATATAGGGCACCGTGCGCGAGGAACGCGGGTTGACCTCGATGATGTACAGGTCGCCGGCGTACTCGATAAACTGGATGTTGACGAGGCCGCGCACGTGCAGGCTCCGGGCGATGCTCATCGTGTAATCGGTCACCATGCGCTGAATGCGCGGGGCCAGATGCTGCGGCGGGTAGACGGAGATGGAGTCGCCGGAGTGGATGCCGGCGCGCTCGATGTGCTCCATGATGCCGGGGATGAGCACGTTCTCGCCGTCGCAGATGGCGTCCACCTCGATCTCGCGGCCCAACAGATACTTGTCCACGAGAATCGGGTGTTCCTGCACGTTCATGTTGATGATGGACATGTATTCGCGGATGTGCTTCTCGTCGTAGGCGATCTCCATGCCCTGACCGCCGAGCACGTAGCTCGGGCGCACGAGCACGGGATACCCCAGCTCGCGGGCCGCCGCGGCGGCCTCATCCGCGGTGAAGACGGTCGTTCCCTTGGGCTGGGGAATGCCCAGCTTGGTGAGCAGCTCGTTGAACAGCTCTCGATCCTCCGCCGCGTCGATGTCGAAAAGATCCGTGCCGAGGATCGGATAGCCGCCCTGCTTCACGGCCTTTGCCAGCTTGATGGCGGTCTGCCCGCCAAACTGGCAGACCACGCCGACCGGCTGCTCGATCTCCAGGATGTTCCAAACGTCCTCCGGCGTCAGCGGCTCGAAATAGAGGCGGTCGGAGGTGTCAAAGTCGGTGGAGACGGTCTCCGGGTTGTTGTTGATGATGACGGTGTCAAAGCCCGCGCGCCTCAGCGCCCAGACGCAGTGGACGGAGCAGTAATCGAACTCGATGCCCTGACCGATGCGGATCGGGCCCGAGCCGAGGACGACGACCGTCTTCCTGCCGCTGTTTTGGGCCTCTGTGGCCACGCCGTAGGCGCTGTAGAAATACGGGCTGACGGCCTCAAACTCGCCGCCGCAGGTGTCGACCATGCGGAAGGCGGGCAGAATATCCATCTCCTTGCGCATCCGGCGGATGTCCGCCTCCGCGCAGCCGGTAAAGCGCGCGATGGCCTTGTCCGCCATGCCCAGCTTCTTGGCCTCAAGGAGCATGCCCCGCGTCAGCGCGGCTTGCCCTGGCAGCGCGCGAATCGCCTGCTCCATGCGAACGATGTTCAGCACCTTCTTGAGGAACCAGATGTCGATGCGCGTGATCTCGTGAATGTGCTCCATCGTCACGCCGCGCCTGAGCGCCTCGGCGACGACGAACGAGCGCTCCGTGTTGATCTCGTGCAGCCGCGCCTCAATCTCCTCATCGGAAAGCGCCTCCAGCGACGGAACGACAAGGCTGTCCATGCCCATCTCCAGCGAGCGCACGGCCTTGAGCAGCGCGCTTTCGAAGTTCAGGCCGATGGACATGATCTCGCCGGTCGCCTTCATCTTCGTGCCGATGTGCTTGTCGGCGTAGACAAACTTGTCAAACGGCCAGCGCGGGAATTTCAGCACCACATAGTCGAGCGTCGGCTCGGCGCAGGCGTACGTCTGCCCGGTCACGCCGTTGACGATCTCGTCGAGCGTGTAGCCCAGCGCAATGCGCGTGGTGACCTTGGCAATCGGGTAGCCCGTCGCCTTGGAGGCCAGCGCCGAGGAGCGCGAGACGCGCGGGTTGACCTCGATGACGTAATACTGCATGCTGTCCGGCGAGAGCGCGTACTGCACGTTGCAGCCGCCCTCGATCCCGAGCGCGGAGATGATGTTGAGCGAGGCGCTGCGCAGCATCTGGTGCTCCGGGTCGCGCAGCGTCTGGCTCGGCGCCACGACGATGGAATCGCCCGTGTGGACGCCGACCGGGTCGAAGTTCTCCATGTTGCAGACGGTGATGCAGTTGCCCGCGCCGTCGCGAATGACCTCGTATTCGATCTCCTTCCAGCCGGCGACGCTGCGCTCGATCAGGTTCTCGTGTACGCGCGAGGAGCGCAGGCCGTCCGCGCAGATTTCGCGCAGCTGCCTTTCGTCCTCCGCGATGCCGCCGCCCGTGCCGCCCAGCGTGTACGCCGGGCGGACGATAACGGGATAACCGTATTGGTTTGCAAAGTCGACGGACGCCTCCACGTCGTGGACGATCACCGAGTCGATGCACGGCTCGCCGATGGCGAGCATCATGTTCTTAAAGTCCTCGCGATCCTCCGCCCGGCGGATGGAGTCGATCTTCGTGCCCAGCAGCTGCACATTATACTTTTTCAGAATGCCCTTTTCATCGAGCTCCATCGCCAGGTTGAGCCCCGTCTGCCCGCCGAGGGAGGCGAGCAGGCTGTCCGGGCGCTCCCGCTCGATAATCCGCTCGAGCGAGCCCACGGTCAGCGGCTCCAGATAGACCTTGTCCGCGATGTCGGTATCGGTCATGATGGTCGCCGGATTGGAATTGACGAGCACGACCTCCACGCCCTCCTCCTTGAGGACGCGGCAGGCCTGCGTGCCCGCATAGTCAAACTCCGCCGCCTGACCGATGACGATGGGGCCGGAGCCGATGACCAGCACCTTTTTGATCCAACTCTTCTTAGGCATTGCCCTCGCCCTCCTTCGTCCCCTGCTTGCTCTTACGCACCATGTTCAAGAAATCGTCGAACAGGTAGCTCGTCTCGCGCGGGCCCCCGCAGGCCTCCGGATGGAACTGCACGGAAAACGCCTTTCTGTCCGTGTAGCGCACGCCCTCGACCGTCTGGTCGTTCCAGTTCACATGGCTGACCACCGCGCCCTCGGGCAGGCTGGCCGCATCGACGGTGTAGTTGTGGTTCTGCGGGGTGACGGAGCAGGTGCCGCGCGAGAGATCCTTGACCGGGTGGTTCGCCCCGTGATGTCCGTATTTCATCTTGACCGTGCGCGCGCCCATCGCCAGCGCCATCAGCTGATGCCCAAGGCAGATGCCGAACACCGGCATCGCGTCCATCAGCTCGCGGATGGCGGCGATCGCGCCGGGGTTATCCTCCGGATCTCCCGGGCCGTTGGTGAGCATGACGCCGTCGCAGCCGCTTTCCAGAACGGTCTTTGCGCCGGTGTCCGCCGGGAACACGCGCAGCGTGCAGCCGCGGCGGCTGAGCGAGCGCAAAATGCCGCGCTTGAGGCCGAAGTCCATCACGGCAATGGTGAGATCTCCGTCGCCCGGAATCGTGTAGGGCTCCTTGCAGGTGCAGCGCTCGACCTGATCGTGCATCTCGAACCCCTGCGCCAGCGCGAGGTCCTCCTGCGTCGCCTCCCCCTCGACGATGCGCCCGCGCAGCGTGCCGAACACGCGGACATGGCGGGTCAGCGCGCGCGTATCGACGCCGCACAGCCCGGTGACCCCCTGCTCGCAAAGATACTGGTCGAGCGTCTTCTTCGTCTGCCAGTTGCTGGGCGTGTCGCAGAGCTCGGAGACGATCAGGCCGCGCATCTTGACGCCCTCGCTCTCGTCGTCAAGATCGTTGATGCCCACGTTGCCGATGAGCGGATACGTCATGCAGACGATCTGCCCACAATACGACGGATCGGTCAGCGTCTCCTGATAGCCGGTCATGCCCGTGGTGAAGACCACCTCGCCCGTCACCGGGGCCTTATGCCCATACAGGGTCCCCTCGTAGCGGGAGCCATCCTCCAAGATCAAGGGTGCCATGAGATCTCTCCTTTTTCAT
>JAUNPI010000162.1 GCA_030536875.1 Clostridia bacterium | reverse complement strand
CCTGCGCGTCGCGCACCAGGCCGTGAATCAGCACCGTGTGGAACGGGCTCTTCCCCATCTGCTCACAGCCGGAGAAGATCATGCGCGCCACCCAGAAGAAGATGATATCGTAGCCCGTGACCAGCACGCTCGTCGGGTAGAAATAGGCGAGATCCTCCGTCTGCTCAGGCCAGCCGAGCGTGGAAAACGGCCACAGCGCCGAAGAGAACCACGTGTCCAGCACGTCCTCGTCCTGCGAAAGATGCGCGCCGCCGCACTTGGGGCAAACCTCCGGCGCCGTGCGCGCCACGATGGTCTCGCCGCAGTCCTGGCAGTACCACGCCGGAATGCGGTGCCCCCACCAGAGCTGGCGGGAGATGCACCAATCGCGGATATTTTCCATCCAATTCATGTAGGTCTTGGCAAAGCGCTCCGGCACGAACTTCGTCTCGCCGCTGCGGACGGCCTCGATGGCGGGGCCGGCGAGCGGAGCCATCTTCACAAACCACTGCTTGGAGACCATCGGCTCCACCGTCGTGTGGCAGCGATAGCAGGTGCCGACCTCATGCGTCAGCGGTTCGATCTTTTTGAGCAGCCCCAAGGCCTCCATGTCGCTGACGATGGCCTTGCGAGCGTCTTTGGCGGTCATTCCGGCGTATTTGCCGCAGTCCAGCACGCGCGGCTCCCCGACCGCAGCCTTGCCGCTTTCAAAGAGCTCGTCCGCCGCCGCCTTGTCCGCCGCGCCCGTCATGTGCCCGTCATAGGTGAACACGCGCACAAGCGGCAGGCTGTGGCGCTGGCCGACCTCAAAGTCGTTCGGGTCATGCGCCGGCGTGATCTTGACGACGCCGGTTCCCTTGGTCATATCCGCATGCTCGTCGCAGACGATCGGGATCTCGCGGTTCACCAGCGGCAGCATCACATGGCAGCCGTGCAGATGGGCGTAGCGCGGATCCTCCGCGTTGATGGCGACCGCCGTGTCGCCCAGCATGGTTTCCGGGCGCGTCGTGGCCAGCTCCAGCAGCTCGCCGGTCTCCTTGACCGGGTAGAGCAGGTGCCAGAAATGGCCGTTTTGCTCCTCATATTCGACCTCCGCGTCGGAAATGGAGGTCTGGCAGCAGGGGCACCAGTTGATCATCCGATTGCCGCGGTAGATCAGCCCCTTCTCATACAGGCGGTTGAAGACCTCGACCACCGCCTTGGAACAGCCCTCGTCCATCGTGAAGCGCTCGCGGCTCCAGTCGCAGCTGTTGCCCATGCGGCGCGTCTGGCGAACGATGCGCCCGCCGTATTCCTTCTTCCACGCCCACGCGCGCTCGAGGAAGCCTTCGCGGCCCACATCGTCCTTCGTGAGCCCTTCTTTGCGCATGGCCTCCACAATCTTGACCTCCGTGGCGATGGAGGCGTGGTCCGTTCCCGGCAGCCAAAGCGTCGGGTCGCCCTTCATGCGGTGGTAGCGGGTGAGGCTGTCCTGCAAAACGCCGTCCATCGCGTGGCCCATGTGCAGCTGGCCCGTGATGTTGGGCGGCGGCATGACGATGGTAAACGGCTTCTTGCCCTTCACGCGGTGCGCCCGAAACGCGCCGCTCTCCTCCCACTGGCGATAGAGATCGCCCTCGATGGCCTGCGGGTTATACACCTTGTCCATATTCATCTGACAAAATCCTTTCTTTGCGGAAAATCATCCTTCATATTTCTTTCATACCCGTCGGGTTTTGCGCCCCCCGTCAGGGCAGGAAAATCAAAATCGCGCCGATCGCCGCCAAGAGCGTGCCCAACAGCTTGACCTGCGGCACGTTCTGCGGCCTCCGGCAGAGCCACTTGGCGAAAAAGCCCATCAGCGCCCCGGCAAGCAGCACCACCAGCCCGGGTATCATTTCGGCATGCACATTCATCGCTGATCCTCCAAAACGTCAAAAGCGAGCGCCCTCGTCCAAAAGGACGCAAGGGCGCTCGCGTGGTACCACCTTCGTTTGCATCCGTCTCCGCGCGGAAAACGGACGCCTCTTTGCGCTGTATCGGGCGCGCCCGCGCAGGTTGCAACCCCTGCGCCCTCCGAAGCGACATTCCGCGCGCCTCTCTCCCGGGCGGCCTTTCAGCCTCTGGGCCCGCCCTCTCTGATGGCGAATTGCGCGTACTCCTCTTCCTCCACGGGAACCTATGACATATGGAGATTATAGCGTGGTTTTGGGGCGTTGTCAACTCACAATTTTACGCTTTGCGCCCGGCACGTCTCACGCCCGTCACATCTCGCGCCTGCCCTCGATCGCCTTGGCCAGCGTGACCTCGTCGGTGTATTCGAGGTCGCCGCCCACCGGCAGGCCATGCGCGATGCGCGTGACCAAAATGCCCATCGGTTTAAGCAGCCGGGCGATATACGCCGCCGTGGCCTCGCCCTCGATGTCCGGGTTGGTCGCCAGAATGACCTCCCGAATGTTTTCGCTGCCCACGCGCGAGAGAAGCTCGCGAATGCGGATATCCTCCGGCCCGATGCCCTCCATCGGAGAAATCGTGCCGTGAAGCACGTGATACGTGCCCTTAAAATCGCGCATGCGCTCCATCGCCGCGACGTCGCGCGGGTCGCGCACGACGCAGAGCACGCCGTTGTGCCGCTGCTCGTCCGCGCAGATCGGGCAGGGATCGTCCACCGTGTAATTGCCGCAGACGGAACAATATTTGACCGCCTTGCGCCCCTGCCAGATGGCCGTGGCCAGCTCGCGAACCTGATCCTCCGGCAAGGAGACGATGTGGTATGCCAGCCGCTGCGCGGACTTTGCGCCGATGCCCGGCAGGCGCGAGAGCTGCTGCGCCATTCTGGCGATGGGCTCAATCTGACCCGCCATGATCAGAACAGGCCGCCCATGCCGGCCGCTCCGCCGAGTTTCGCCATCTCCGCCTCGCGGGTCTCCTCGCCCTTTTTGAGCGCATCGTTGACCGCCGCGACGATCATATCCTGAAGCATCTCGACCTCTTCCGGGTCGACCGCATCCCTGTCGATATGAAGCTCAAGCAGCTCTCGCTTGCCGCTCACGCGGCAGGATACCGCTCCGCCGCCCGCCGTGCCCTCGTATTCGCGCGCGTCGAGGTTTTGCTGCATCTCCATCATCTGCTGCTGCATCTTCTGCGCCTGACGCATGAGCTGCTGCATATTGCCGCCCGGAATGCCGGGAAAACCGCCTCTTGCCATGTTCGATTTCCTCCTCAAAAAAATGAAATGCGTTCCGTACGATTATACACCATCCGCGCAGAATTGAAAAGAACATTTTTTGTTCGCCCGGCGTTTCCATACCAAGGACGACAACAATGGAAAAACAGACGATTATTGTCAGAATATCGCGAGCGCCGCAGCGTCACAATAGTCCTGAACCGAACGGAGGTGAAACGAAATGGCAAGCAATTCGAGCGGCAGCAACCAGATCAACGTGCCGCAGGCCCGCGGCGCGCTGGACAACATGAAGTATGAGATCGCGCGCGAGCTGGGCGTCGGCCTCAAGCAGGGCTACAACGGCGACCTGACCTCCCGCGAGGCGGGCTACGTCGGCGGCTACATGGTCAAGCGCCTGATTGAGCAGGCGGAGCGCCAGATGGCCTCCCAGCAGGCGTAACCCATCGGCAGGTTTATTGAAAGAAAGGAGATTCGATCGCTATGTATCAGAATCAGAATCAGGCGCAGGGCACGGGCTTTGGCGCCCAGCAGCAGAACGCCGGCGCGCAGCAGGGCGCCCAGACCCAGAACAACTCCCGCAGCAACCGCGCCGTCGTGCCGGAGGCCAAGGGCGCTCTCAACCAGATGAAGTATGAGATCGCCAGCGAGCTGGGCATCAACCTCAAGCAGGGCTACAACGGCGACCTTCCGTCCCGTCAGGCCGGCTATATCGGCGGCTACATGACCAAGCGCCTGATCGAGCAGGCCGAGCGCTCCATGAGCGGTCAGATGTAATCTACTCGCCTTTCTGTCGGCAGCCCGGGTCGCCCATGCGGCCCGGGTTTTTCCCTATTCTTCTCCGATTCGGGCGTCGGCTTTCCCCTCAGTTTCTTCCGTTTTGCACGCCTCGGGCTTGGGCGCTCCGATCTCCACGCATCCCAAATCCTCCCCGGTCACAAACACGCGCACGCGTCCGCCTCGAAGCCGGGCGCGCAGGTAAGCCGCGCGGCGCTCGTCCTCCTCATAGAGTTTCTCCCTTCCCTCCGGGTGTTGGCTCATCAGCCAGACCTCCGCGCAGCCCGCTTCCTCCCGAACGCACACATCGCATCCGACCGTGTCAAACAGCTGAACGCTCATAATGCGCCCGTTTCCGTCAAGCGATACCACCGCCGTCACCGCATAATAGACATTTTCCAGCAGCGCGCGGGAGATTTCCCACGGCTCCACGCCAACCATCGCGTGCTCTCTTCCGTTCATGCCGTCATCCTTCCTTCGTATTTTTATTTCGCTCGTTCTTATATCAATTGTATCGCCGATGTCAAAAAAGATCAACGAACCACAGGTGTGAATTTTCAAAAAGACGGCCGGCGCTCCCTTCGCCGCCACTGACTATGCCGTTAAAAATCGTTGACAATCGTTTTCCCATGACGTAAACTGAATGGGGAACAGGAGGAGGAACATCACCATGTCCGCCATCACAAAAGCTGCCCTCTCCGGGGCGCTCAAACGGCTGCTCCAAACCAAAACGCTCGACGATATCACGATTGACGAGCTGGCGCAGACCGCCGGGGTCAGCCGAAAGACCTTCTATTATCACTTTCAGGATATTTACGACCTTCTGGAATGGACCATGAACGAGGACTCGCGCCTTCTGCTTGCCGAGCTTGATTTCGACAATTGGGAAAAGGAGCTCGCCAGCATCGTCGCGTATCTGGACGCCAACCGCACCCTGATTTTGAACGTCTATCATTCGCTGAGCCACTCAGCCATCGAACACGAGCTGACGACGCTCTTTCTCCCGGCCGTCACTCAGCTGCTTGCCCGCGAGCCCGGTTACGACAAGCTTCAGCCGGAGGATGCGGAATTGCTGTGCAATCTGTATACCCTCGGCATGGTAGGCATCGTCCTGCGCTGGATTGACGACGGCCTGCTGCTCGATCGCTTTCCCCCGCTTCAAAAGCTCCAGATGTTCTCCCGCGGCACACTCAAAGGCTTCATCGAACAGTCCCTAGAGCAAGCGGAAGAATGAGATGCCCTTTCGGCAGCCGTTTTCCTTGCCTCCCCTTTTAACGGGGAGGTTTTCTTTTTTGCAGCTCGGCCATCGCGTCCACCGCAAGCGTCAACCCTCCGGACGGCTTGCCTTTGTTGAGAATTCATGCGAGAATACTTCAAAGCCTTAACCAACCCTAATCGTCAGTCCAGCCTTCGCAAAACGTTGAGGTTGGGATAGATATTTCCTCTTCGGACACGCTTCGGGATAGATATATCATTTTTAGATGCATATCAGGCAAACGAAAAGGGAGTGCCTCTTTTTATCTTGGCACTCCCTTGCTCGTTATTTGTTTAGAAGGATCTTCCACGGCAGCAGCCGTTCTGCATCCTGCTTCAGATCCATTCTTGCGCTCCTCACT
>JAUNPI010000161.1 GCA_030536875.1 Clostridia bacterium | reverse complement strand
CGGAACCGACGGAGACGACGGAACCGGAGGAGAGCGCCGAGCCCGCCGAGACGACCGAACCCGAGGAGGAAGACCTCGTCTTTGCCCCGGAGAAGACCGCCGAACCCGCGCAGAGCGCGGAGCCGGAGGAGAACGAAGAGACGGAAGAGGAAGACCTCATCTTTATTCCGATCAAGGGCATAGAGACCCCTCAGCCCGAAGCGACCATGACGCCCGAGGCGACTGCGACGCCTGAGGCGACCATGACGCCCGCGCCGGAGCGCAGCGTACACATTCAGGTGAACAGCGACACGCAAACCCTCCAAATCGGCAGCCACATCACGCTGAGCGCGGAGCTTGCCGGATATGAAGGCGTCGGCTACGCCTTCAACTGGCAGTATGCCGAGGCGGATCGCGACGGCAACATCATCGGAGAATGGCAGACCGCGCAGACGGATACGCTCTCCTTTACCTACGAGCTGACGGAGGATAACCTGCTCACGGCGTGGAGAATGAGCGTGACGGCTTGCGAATGAGCGGCGTGCGGCGCTCAGATGAGGAAGGAGAAGGAACCATGAACACATGGCTGAAAAAGGCGGTTTCGCTTGCACTCGCCGTTTTGATGCTATTGCTGCTTCTTCCCGGCGGCATGGCGGCGGAGGGGGAAAGCGTCTCCGCCCCGGTCATCCCCGGGCTTTCGGATGGCGGCGCGCTGCTCCAGTCGATCTCCGGCGAGACGGACGGGAAGTATACGCTGACCTTTGAATACATTTGGAATGAAGCTCCGAGGGTGTGGACGGCGCAGGCCGAGGAGGGAACCCTGCTCGCTGACGTCATCAATGGGGTGATGCTCGATAGCGGCGTGATGCTGAGCCAGTGCGCGCTCCTCGCCATCGGAGAAGACGGCGAGGAAACCCTGCTCGATCCCGCGACGGACGCCGTCACGGGCGATCTGCACATCGTCGTTCTGGAAGGGCTGAACGATGTGGGGCTCTACGCCATTTCCGGCCCAAGTACCGTCGGAGTTGGAGATACGATTACTTTGAAGGGTTCGGGCGAAGGTTATCGTAATCATCAATGGTCGGTTGAGTCGGTTGACAGTTCCTCCGACGCGACGATAAGCCAAAACAATAATGGCTATGAAGCGACTCTAACAGGCGTAACGCCGGGCAAGGTGATCGTTACTCATAGATATAATTATTATTACACAGAAACGTTTGAAGTAACAGTCACGGCGACCAGCGGCGCGCAGGTATATTACCTGAAGTCGCCGACGAGCAATCCGGACAGCAACAGCACCGACCAGTGGGGGGACGTCGTTCAGTTCAACGGAGCCAACGCAACCGTAAACACGACGGGAGCAGTTTGGACGGACGATAAAAATGCATTTAGGAGAGACAACAACCTAGCCGGGATGATTGTTTCTTGGCCAAGCGGTTCGACGAAAGGCTCTTCTTGGACGCTGAATAGAGAGTACTATCTGGATACGGTCTATCAGGCGGTCTATGACACCTACAAGACCGAGCTTGAAACCCAACTGAATATTACCGATCTGCAACTCGACGATATCGAGTCCATCACGTTGATTCCCTACAAGATTTCCAAGGACAACGGGACGACCCCGGACAAGCACATCGACTGCACGATCAGCGTGAAATGCAGCAAGTCCTACGTCGCCAGCTTCAATGTCCAAATGCCGGGCGACACGGATTACACCAATGTCAGCTTGCAGAACAAGAAGATCGTGAATGGTGTGCCCGATCCGATTGACAGGTATACGAATAATGCAAGCATTCCGGAAACGAAGGTTGTCGACGGCGTCACCTATGTGTTTGACGGCTGGTATTCGGAAGACAATGAGAAAATAAGCGACGACAGTTGGCCCTATAACCCGAGGACTGAGGAGCTGGCGGACGGCACGGTCAACTTCTATGCGCATTACATTCCCGCGCATGCGAGCGTTACCATCACCAAGCGCGTGGCGGGCAACATGGGCGATGCCGGTAAGGACTTCAGCTTCACGGTTAAGCTCCATGATGCGGCAGGAGACGAGATTACGTCGAAACCGCCGTATATGAGCGACGCGGATTGGCAGATTTGCCAAACCGGATTCACGCTGAACGGCTCCACAAACAGCACCAAAACCCTCACGACGATTCCCTATGGCGCGACGGTCGTGATCACGGAAGCGGATACGGATTACACGGAGAGCTACGCCGTGAACGATAGGGCGAGCACAGAAGGGAACGCATGCACCCTTGCTTCGGTGACCGATACGGCCTCCGTCACCTTCACCAACACCAAAAACGCCGCCATCGACACCGGCGTGAACCTCGACATGCTCCCGTATATCCTGCTGCTGGCTGCGGCGGGCGGCGCGGCTGCGCTGCTTCTGGCGCTGAGAAGCAGGCGCGGGAAGGACGATTGACCGGAGGAAGCATGGAAAAGGAACCGCAAAGCGACACGCGCGGGGGGCAGGCCCCCGCCGCGGCGAGCCGGAGCGCGCCGGGCGGAAGAGAGATGGCCCGCGTCGCGCGATGGCTGAAACAGACGCATTTCCGGCGCGCGCTCTTCGGCGTGAGCGAGAAGGATGTCTGGAAGAAGATCGGCGAGCTGAACGAGCTCTATAAGCTGGCGCTGGCCGCCGAACGCGCGCGGTATGACACGCTGCTCGAGGAGTGGCGCGCATACCTCGCCGCGGGCGGAGACCCGGAAGCCTTCGGGGAGGAACGCCGCTGATGCGCAAAAGGAGGAAACAGAGCTTTGCCGGCATCATTGCCGAGCGCCGCGAGCGGCTGATCATCCGCGAGGGATACCTGAGCCTGATCGCACGCGCGCTCGTGCTGGCGGCGGCGGGGGCTGTGCTCTTCACGCAAGTCTTTCTGGTGGCGCAGAACACCGGGCAGGGCATGTTCCCCGCGCTCAAGGACGGCGATCTCATGATCGTCTTTCGCCTGCAGGGGGATTACGCCAAGAACGACGTTCTCGCTTATAGGCAGGAGGACGGGCGCTATGTCGGCCGCGTCGTGGCGGCGGCGGGCGACGTCGTGATGATCGACGAGGAGGGCGAGCTCACCGTCAACGATGCGCCGCAGAGCGGCGACATCCTCTATCCGACCTACCCGCGCGAGGGGGGCCTCGCCTATCCCTACACCGTGCCGGAGGGCTGCGTGTTCCTGATGGGCGACTACCGCACGCAGACGCTGGATAGCCGGGACTTCGGCGCGATTCCGCTGGAACGCGTGGAGGGCAAGGTGATCACGATTCTCAGGCGGCGAGGCCTGTAACCAACCGTATATTGTCTTCTCCGGAGAGCCAGAACCTTCGGGGAGGGGGATATAGAATACAAAACCAATTTAGGAGGAATTTGAGATGAACAAGAAGATTCTGGCAATTTTCTTGGCGCTGCTGATGGTGGTTGTCAGCGGCGTCGCGATGGCGGAGCCGACCCAATCTCAGGAAGAGAAAAGCTTCAACATTACCAAGACGTATGAAGCGACGTCTGGAACCAAACCAGCACAGACGTTTGAATTTGTTGTTACGAATGATGAAACTCAGCAAAAATATCCTTTGACCATTTCAGATGGAGGTAAGATCACCTTTAATGCAACCGAGGGTGAAGATACGTCGAAATCTGTGACTGTCACGGTTCCGAACGTCGGAACGAATGGCTATCCTGCTACGCCGGGTGTCACGTATAATTATGTGATTACCGAGAAAACCAACAATATTCAGGGTATTGCAGAGGACACTACGCAGTACAATGTCAAAGTGACTGTTTTCAATGAGCCGGATGAGAATGGAAATCCCGTTTATAAGACGGCCATTGCTGTGCGTAAGAGCGGAAGTAATGACAAGCAGTCGAATGATGGCATCACATTCTCGAATCCCTATTCTGCCGGAGCGCTTACAGTTACGAAGAAACTGGCTGGCAATTTGGCGGATATGAGCGATAAGTTCTCCATTAAGGTTACCTTCTCGCCGGAGAGTGGCAAGAGCCTCACAAGCACCGTTTCTACTTCTGTTACGAAAGCGGATGAGTCGAATACGGTTTCTGTCTCTGAGGTTACTAAAACCACCGAAGGAAACTATGAGTTCACGATCAGCAATATCGGTCACAACGACGTGGTTACTTTCAATAATGTTCCGGCAGGCGCAAGCTGGAAGGTAGAAGAGACGGATTCGAAGGATTACACTGCTTCTTATACTCAGCAAACAGGCAGCATTGCGGCCCTCACGACAACAAATACCTCCCCCAATGCAGCCGTCGTAATCAATACGATGACGGGCCAAATCGACACCGGCGTGACCACCGACACGATGCCCTACATCCTGCTGATGGCGATCGTCGCGGCGGCGGCTGTGGTCTTCCTCATGAAGAAGCGCACCGTGAACGAGTAAGCTCGGGTTTCTTTTAAAGGTCTGCCTCTGCGTTCGGGGCCCGGAGGGCGCTCGCCCTCCGGGTCTTCCCCGGACTGGTTTTGAAGAAAGGATGCGGGCGAAAGCGCCCGGCGGTGTCATGGCGCGCGTTTTTTTGAATCTCTGCAACCGGCTGCTCAGTGCGTTCGTCGCGTTGGCGCTGCTGGCAATGGGCTCGTATGCGGGCTATGCGCTGTGGGATAACAGCCAGATTTATACCGCCGCGGAGAACGTGCGGGCGGATATGCTCCTCTATAAGCCGAAGGTCGGCGAGGAGGAGAGCGGCCCTACGCTATCGGAACTCCGCGCGATCAACCCCGACGTGCGCGCGTGGCTGACCCTCGACAACACGATGATCGATTACCCCGTCGTGCAGGGGGCGACGAATTTTTCTTACTTGAATACGGATGTATACGGCAACTTTTCTTTGGCGGGCAGCATCTTTGCCGATACCCGCTGCGACCCGAACTTCGGGGATCGGTATACGCTGATCCACGGCCATCACATGGCGGAACGCCGGATGTTCGGCGACCTTGACCTGTATAAAGACCCGAAGTTCTTTGAGGAGAATCGAACGGGAACCTTGATTCTGGAGGACAGAATCTACTCGCTTGTGACCATAGCCTGTCTGGTCGCCCCGGCAAACGATGAAGTGTTCTTCACGCCGGAGCGCTGGGCGGATGATATAGAGGAGCCGCTTTCCCTCGCGCGCGAAACCGCGCTGCATGCCGACGATGCGATGATCGCGCGGCTGCTGGAGGAAAACGAAGCCGCCGATGGGGGACGACCGCCGCAGATTCTCGTGCTAGCGACGTGCTCCTCGGAGTATACCGATGCGCGAACCATATTGCTGGCGGAGATGCAAGACTATGCGCCAGCGGAGAGAGAGGATGAAGGGGTATGAAAACAAGATTCCTTTGCGCCGTGGCGATGCTCATGGCGGCCCTGACGGTGGGCGTGGCGGAGGCGGAACTGAGCCCCGCGCTGCTGTCGCTCGAGGTGGTGGTCTCGGCGCAGGGCAAGCTTCCCAAGGAGCCGGACGATTTTACCGTGCAGCTGACGGCGGACGGCGCGGGCAACCCGATGCCGGCCGGGCAGACAGGAGGCTCCTATTCCGCCGTGACGCAGGGCCCGGGCAAGGTGGTCTTCCCGGCGATCCGCTTCGATCATGTCGGAAC
>JAUNPI010000160.1:2270-5616 GCA_030536875.1 Clostridia bacterium | reverse complement strand
AGGGCGCATAGGCGCTTGTGCGCGGCGTCGCGCCCGGTATAGATTGTTCCCGTGAGCAGCACGCTGTCCCCCGCGCGAAGGTCTTTGATTTCATCGGAAATAAGCGGCGCATGAATGGTTTTCGTCATATGCGGTTCCTTCTATAGTTTTATGAAGAGGGATAAATGCTTTTAATGAGTGGCGAGTGGCCCTTTTGCCTCAAAAGGTTCGGCGATGCAGAGGGCGAGCGCCCCAAAGCGTCAAATCGTCGCCGTCTTATGGCGAGCCGCATGGCATTGCATGTTGACCGCTACGGGCAGCCCTGCGATATGCGTAGGCATCTGTTCGATATGGACGGCAAGGGCCGTTGTCCTTCCGCCGAGCCCCTGCGGCCCGATCCCGAGATTGTTGATGCGCTCAAGCAGCTCGGCCTCCATCTCTGCGAGCATGGGATCGGGCGACGGCTGGCCGCATTCGCGCGTCAGGCTGTGCTTGGCCATCAGCAGAGCGCATTCCGCCGTGCCCCCTATCCCCACGCCGACGACGACCGGCGGGCAGGGATTGCCTCCCGCCAGACGGACGGCTTCCACAATGCTCTCCTTTACCCCGTCCACCCCCTGCGACGGCGTAAGCATGAACAGGCGGGACATGTTTTCCGATCCGAAGCCCTTGGGCGCGGCGATCAGCGTCACGCCGTCCCCCGGCACAAGGCGCATATGGACGATGGCCGGCGTGTTATCCTTCGTGTTGACGCGGGTGAGCGGATGCAGCACGCTTGCCCGGAAACAGCCGTCGCGATAGGCCCGGCGCACGCCGCGCTCGATCGCCTCATTCACATCTCCGCCGGTGAAGTGTACGTCCTGCCCGATCTCCATAAAGAGAACCGCCATGCCCGTATCCTGGCAGATCGGCATGTTCTTTTCGGCTGCGAGCTCGTCGTTTTCAATCAGCTGGCGCAGAATCTCCCGACCGAACGGGGACTCCTCCGTCTGCAAATGAGCACGCAGCCGTGTGAGCACGTCGCCGCCGATTTCGCAGCACGCGCTTAAAAACAGGCCGTATACCGTCTCTTCGACCTGCGAAACCTCGATTTCCCTCATGCGCATATTCCCCCGAATGTTTCGATACGCCTTTACTATATCGCAAAACCCGGCAGTTTTCAAGCGCCTTTCCAAAGCTTCTTGCGTGAATTTGTCTCTCCGTCATAGGCCGCGCAGTCAAATATTGACTTTTTTCATTCCCCTGTTTCCTTTTTTCGCCAAACAGGTTATAATAGAACAAATCCGTCTTTTGGAGGCGCTTTCATGCAGTTATCAAAGGATACCAAACGGTTTTTCGTCCGGCTATCGGCCTTTACCGTGCTGCTCGTGCTGCTTGTTCGGCATTTCCCGAGCATCGGTTTCTTTTTGACCAGCACGCTGACCACGCTCATGCCCTTCATCGTGGGCGCTTGTCTGGCGTTCGTGCTCAGCGTTCCGATGAGCCTGTTCGAACGCCTGCTGGGCCGCAAGGATAAAAAGGGCCGTCCGCTCTTTTCGGAAAAAAAGCGGCGTCCGCTTGCGCTGGTCTTCTCTATTCTCCTCTTGGCGCTCCTCGTTGCGCTCTTGGGCGTGATCGTCGTGCCGCAGCTGATAGAAACGGTTTCGTCTCTGGCAGGGTCGGTCATGCGTTTTGTTCCCACGGCGCAGGAATGGATTGCCGATTTCCGCGTCTGGCTGGCGGATTATCCCGAGATACAGGCGATTGTGGAGCCGTATATTCCCGATGTCAACCAGATGGCCTCCGCTTTCCTCGCCTTTGTGCAGAAGTATGCGGGGCTCATCGCCGGAAACGCCGTATCGACCGTCTCTTCCTTTTTCGGCAGCGCGACGGATGTGATCATCTCTTTTGTGTTCGCGATCTATGTGCTGCTGCAAAAGACCTCGCTCTCTCGCCAATGTCAAAAGCTGATCTATGCGTTTTTGCCCAAGAATTTCTGCGACGAGGCGCTGCGTGTGGCGCGCATGACCCATCATACGTTTTTCTCTTACGTCGCCATTCAGTGTCTGGAAGCGCTGATTCTGGGTGGGCTCTGCTTCGTCGGCATGCTGATTTTCCGCTTCCCTCATGCGCTTGTGATCTCGGTGATCATGACGTTCTGTGCGCTCATACCGATCTATGGCGCAATCGCTTCCTGTGTCATCGGCGCGTTTCTCATCCTGTTTGAAAATCCGTTGCAAGCCGTGGGTTTCGTGGTCTTTATCCTCGTTTTGCAGCAGATCGAGACGAACCTGATCTATCCGCGCGTGGTGTCCACCTCCATCAACCTGCCGTCCATGTGGGTGCTGCTGGCCGTCACCGTGGGAGGCGGTATGTTTGGCATTGTGGGCATGATCACCGCCGTGCCGCTCACCTCCATCGTCTATACGCTGCTGGGCGAGACGACAAGCCGGCGCCTGCGGGAGCGCAATCTGACGCCAGCCGATTTTGCGACGGATGAAACCGACAAACAGGGGAAGACGGACCGCACGCACGGATGACGGTTTTTCTCAAACCAAAGAGCTTGTTTTTTTCGCACGCTGAGAAAAGAAAGGGGATTTTGATGAGTCGTTTAGGAGATTTGATTTTGCTGGAGCGCTCGCGTCAGAAGCTGACCCGAAAGCAGGTCGCCAAGAAATGCGGCGTCTCCGAAAACTATTTGAAGGATGTCGAAGAGGGGCGGCGTATTATTCAGGATGATCAGGCGCGCCGTATTCTCAAAACGCTGGGCACCAGCCAGCGCAATGAGGCGGAATTCTCGCTCGATGAAATCGCGGCGACCGTCGACTTGGGCACGCTTGCGCCGCAGACGCCCAAGCCTGCCGCGCCCAAGCCGGAGGAAAAAAAGGAGCCGGTCAAGGCTGCAAGCCCCGAGGAGCAAAGCGGCATTTGGCTCGATGCGCTCAGCAGCGTTTTAAAGCCCGTGCCGGTCATGAACGCCGGGTGGATTCAGGTTGGGCGCAGAATGGTGCCCATTCAGGATGGCAAGATCGAGGGCGCCAAACCCGACCGCGTCGTCTATTTCCTCGCGTCGGATGATTCCATGCGGGCCATGCGCATCGAAAAAGGGGATCTCGTGCTGGTCGTGCCGCAGGGCCTTCCTGTGGACGGCGCGATCATGCTCGTCGAATACGGCGCGCACAGGTGCCTGCGCCGCGTGAAGCTGCTGGGCAACTCGAACATCCTTTTGCAAAGCGGCGATCGTGAGCTCGGCGCGGAGTCCGTGAACGTCAGCGAGCTCAAATTTGTGGGCCGTGCCGTTCGGGTTGAGATTGCGCTGTAAAGATCAAAATTTTCAAAGAGCCTCGGTCCCTGCCGAAGCTCTTTCTTCGTTTCGGCTTTCCTTCGT
>JAUNPI010000160.1:0-2260 GCA_030536875.1 Clostridia bacterium | reverse complement strand
CATCAAGCTCATTGCTCGAGGTGTACAGTGATGAATCTTCCCTTCCCCTTTCCCCTTTCCGGCGAGGATATCCTGCGCCGCCGCGCCCGAATTTTAACCGCGCTGCTCGCGCGCGACCCGGGCTTTTGCTGCGTGCCCGTGGAAAGCATGGCGCGCTTCACACTGGATGAGATGCTCCGCCTGTATGACGAACAGTTCTTTTGCGGCTATCTTAGCAGGGCGTATGGAAAAATCGACGTCACGCTCTCCTCTCGCCTGATCAGCGCCGCGGGAAAGTTTGTCTATGCGCGCGACTCGGCTCGCCGCATGGCGCGCGCGGAAATCCGCATGTCGAGCGACTTCCTCTCCCGGCTGGACAAAGGGCCGTTTAATCTGAACGGCCTGACCGTCGCGACGCCTCAGGAAGCGTTCCTCGTCGTCTTTGAACATGAGCTCTGTCATGCTCTGGAGACCGCGCTCTATGGCTCGACGGGGCATTCCGAGCGTTTCCTTTCGCTGGCAAACGGCCTCTTCGGGCACACGGCGACGCGCCACAGCCTTCCGACTCGCCGCGCCGAGGCCGCGAAAGAGGGCCTCGTTCCCGGCGCGCGCGTCAGCTTTTCCTTTGAAGGCAAGACGCTGACGGGCGTCGTCACCTATGTCGGCAAGACGGCGACGGTCATGGTGCCCAGCGCGAGAGGCGCGTATCGCGACGCCGCGGGAAAGCGCTACGCCAAATACCGCGTGCCGCTGCCGCTGCTGACAAAAGCGGCGAAGTAAAACGACATGCGAAATATTTTCTTTTCTTTTTCCGCGCGTTACGTGGAGGCAGGTTTGTCCATCTATATAGTGTAAGGAATCACAAGGAGATGAGCTTATGGACAGAGACGAATTTGTTTCCCGCGTCAGCGCATGCCGCCCCAAGCTTCTGCGCGCAGCGAGGTCGATGCTTCCCCAAAGCGATTGCGAGGACGCTGTGCAAAGCGCGATTCTCACCGCATGGGAAAAGCTGCCTCAGCTTCGCGACGAAGCCTCTTTTGAGGCGTGGCTGAGGCAGATTCTGGCCAACGTCTGCCGGGACACGCTGAGAAAGAGAAAACAAGCCTCGGAGGCCGCACAGACGCTTGCGGAGCGAAGCGCCGGAACGACGCAGGAGGACGGCGCGCTTGGCGAGGCGATGGGCTCTATGCGGCCGGAAGAACAAGAGCTTTTGCTTCTTCACCATGAGCAAGGCTATTCCCTTCGCGAAATCGCTTCGATGATGGAGGAATCGGAGGATGTCGTCAAGATGCGCCTCTATCGCGCCCGAAAACGCCTTCGATTGATTCTCGTTTCCCTCCTGTTGCTTCTGCTCCTCGCCGCAACGGCTATCGGGACGGGCAAGGTGGACGTGCGTTGGTTTTTGAAAAACCGACGAGCCGATCCCATGAAAATCACAGACGCAGACCAATGGTCTGTGCGCGAGATCTCATACGACGGTCTGTATTTGGAGGCGGAAATCACCGACTCGGTGTGGGATAAGCAGCTGCTCTGCCTCTACCTCACCTATTCCCTTGGCGGAACGAGCGAGGACGCGCTGACCGTCTATACCCTGAACGTTGGCGCGGACGGCGTGCGTTTTGATCACGTGTGGTGGAAAGGCGAAATTCTGCCTGTCGAGGAATGGGCGGGCGGCAAGGATGTGTATCTCTATGATTTTGAAGGCTGGCATACGGGCAAGCACTATTTTTTCGGAAGCCACGACAGCACGATGGACGGGAAAGGTGAAAGCTCCTTCGACGAGATCGATTTGAGCACCCTGACGCCCGATGAATACGCCTCGCTGCTTGGCCCGGACGGCACGCTTGAGCTTGCCTGCGACGTCTTCGTGCGCAGCTATGCCACCGGGGAACTTCTTGAGCAGGGGACGCTGAGCGTTCGCGTGAGCGCACCCAGTCTTGCGGAATGGAGGAACGCATATGATCAAGTCTATTCTCGCTGAATTCATGCTTTTGCTGCTGCTTTGTCCCGCTTTCGGCCTTGCGCAGCAGGATCCTCTGGCAAATGTCGTCGTGGAAGACGGATGGATGAGCGGCGCCGTGACGGCGCATTTTATGGCCGGAACCGAGAACGAGACGGCGACCGATATCCTGATCGATTGCCCTGTTCCCGAAGAGCCCTACCCTGCGGAAGTGCTGACCGTCGGCTATCGGTATTTCAGCAAGAAGGATGTGCAGCGCGCGCTGCGCGCCATCGGGCAAAGCGACAAAGGGAAATTGAGCAACAATCGGGAATCTACCTA
>JAUNPI010000159.1 GCA_030536875.1 Clostridia bacterium | reverse complement strand
CGGCCTGCCGGAGAAATCCGACAGGCCGCGGTTGTAGACTTGGGGGAGGTTTTAATCAAACCTCTTCCAACAGGGAGGCGTAGTATTCCGCCTTCTCCTCGGGCGTGGAGACGTTGCACAGGTACATCATATCCGCCATCGCGCCGGAAAGAGCTTCCGGGATGCGCTGAGCCATCTTGATCTTTCCGCCGTATTTGGCCATGATCGCGTCGTGATCCATGACGAAGCGCTTGCCGTCGCGGCGGCCGCAGTAGCAGCAGAAGAAATGCTCCGCACCGGCATCCGGCACCGTGCGGCGGTTGAAGGCGACCATGTCCGCCCAGATCTTGTAGACGTCGCAGGAGTTGGCAAAGTTGAACATGTCGGCGCTGAAGCCGCCGGACGGGCGCATGTTGACCTCGAGGCCGAGGATGTCGCCCTTTTTGCCCAGCGCGGGCTGGTCCTCGTCAAGCACGAAGAACTCGAGGTGGACGAAGCGGCTCTTCACACCGAAGGCCTCCACCGTGCGCCGGCCTACGTCGCGCATGGCCTCCGGAAGATCCTTTTCGATGTAGTAGCAGGAGTTGCCGTTGGTGTTGACGGTGTCCATGATGGAGCTCATCGTCACGTTGCCGGTCTCAAAGAGGGAATTGCCCTGCGCGTCGATGATGGCGTCGTAGGTGTGAACCGTGCCGTTGACGAACTCCTCCATGATGTAGAGCGTATCGTCCTTGGTGGCGAAGAAATAGTTGAGCTCGTCGTCGTTTTTGAGCTTGTAGGTGCTCGAGGCGCCCACGCCGTTGTCCGGCTTGACGATGACGGGATAGCCGACCTCGGCGATGAAGTCCTTGCAGCCGGCATAGTCATACACGAGATGATAGCGGGCGGTCTTGATGCCGGCCTTGGCGTAGTAGGCCTTCATCTTGGACTTGTATTTGACGGCGTCCATGTCGCTGGTCTGAAAGCCGGTGGTGATGTTGAAGGCGGTGCGCAGCGCGGCGTCGCGCTCGAGCCAATACTCGTTGTTGCTCTCCAGCCAGTCGATTTTGCCGTGCTTATAGGTCAAAAAGGCGACGGCGCGGAAGACCTCGTCATAGTTTTCCAGAGAGGAGACCTTGTAGTATTCGTTTAGCGCCGCGCGCAGCTCGGGCATGAGCTGATCGTAGGGGCAGTCGCCGATGCCCATCACGTTCATGCCGTTCTTTTTGAGCTCGGCGCAGAACTTCCAATAGTTGGTGGGGAAGTTCGGGGAAATGAAGATGAAGTTTTTCATGGGGAAGCGCTCCTTTGCTTTATCGTTTGGTGCAAATCAATCGGGAATCAATCGGAAATCAGTCCGGAATCAGGAAGGGGAGATAGTAGGCCGTCTGCTTGTACCACCAATCCCAATCGTGGTTGACGTCATACCCCCAGAAGTTGACCCACGCGTTGATGCCCTTGGCGCGAAGGACGCCGTCCAGCCGCGCCGTGCTCTCCTTGAGAACATCCTCCCATGCGCCCTGCCCCACGCAGATGATGATCTTGCGCTCGTTGTACATGCGGATGTAGGGATGATCCCACGGAAGGCCCGCCAGGTAATCGCACGGGGAGTTGGCGTAGACGAGGTCGTCCATATAGCCGCCGAACGCGTCGCGGGAGTCATAGACGCCCGAGAGCGCGAGCACACTGTCAAACAGGTCGGGACGGCGGAAGAAGAGGTTCGCCGCGTGCTGGGCGCCCATCGAGCAGCCGAAGGTCATGATCGGCTGTTGGTTCCAGTTGCGCTCGCCCGCAAGGTGACGGATGGTGGGAACCATCTCGTCGACAATGTAATGGTACCAGCGTTCATGCTGCTCGATACGACGGCGGTTGTCGCCGGCCTTGTCGGCCCACGTCTCGCCGTCGATGGTGTCGATGGAAAAGACCATCACCTTGCCCGCGTCGATCCACGGCCGGAAGACATCGTCCATGTGGAAATTCTCAAAGTCGAAAAAGCGGCCGGCCTGACAGGGGATGAACAGCACGGGCTTGCCGCGATGGCCGTAGACCTTGAATTCCATGTCGCGGTTCAGACAGCTTGAGTGGTTTTTAAAGTAGCGGATTTCCATCGGCGTATCTCCTTTGGTATATTCAAAAGTGTGTCGGCGTGCGCGCCGCCGTCACGGCGTATTGCACGTGTGTTCAATAGTATAAGACTTTGAAGCCAGTCTGTCAATTCACAGGGGAGCATTTTGGCGAATTTTTGTGCCGGTTTTGGATTGAAACTGCGGGGAACAAGCGGGTTTTCCGGCAATTTTCCTCCGGTTGACAGATGGTAAAGCCGAAGGTATAATCAAGATGGAAAAGGCGGTCAGGAGGAATGTTATGGCGAATATCATTGATTACGTATCGTGGCGCGGAGATCTGACGACGGAGCAGGCGCCCCTAGGGGAGATCGACGCGCTGATTTTCAGCTATCTGTCGTATATGCCCTTTGACGGCATCGTGCCGCCGTCGTTTGACGGCTCTGTGACGCTCGCCGAGGCGGCGCAGCGCCTTCTGGACGGCGGATTGAGCGGCGGCGCGATTATGGACAGCGAAAAGAACGATCATCAGCTTTTAGCCTTGCTGCGCGACAGCGCGCGCTTTGGCGGCATGCGCGTGGCCGGCTATGCCTCCCATGTGGATGGGGAAGCCGAACAGCAGTTTGCCGCGGTGACGTTTCTGCCGGAGAGCGGGCCGGCGTTTGCCGCCTTCAGGGGGACGGATGATTCCGTCGTCGGCTGGAAGGAGGATTTCAACCTGGCCTTTTCCAGCGAAACGCCCTCGCAGCGAGATGCCGTCGCCTATGCTGAGGAGGCTGCGCGGCATATTTCCGGCAAGTTGATTCTGGGCGGCCACTCGAAAGGGGGCAATCTTGCGGTTTACGCGGGAATATTCGCCGGCGAGGCGGCCGCAGACAGGCTCGTTGCCGTTTACAATTTCGACGGGCCGGGATTCAATGAAGCCGTGCTCGCCTCTCCAGCGTTTTTGCAGAGGAATTTGCCGATTCACACGTTTGTGCCCCAGACGTCGGTGATCGGTATTCTGCTCTGGCATGCGGAGCCGTTCGCCGTGGTGAGGAGCGACGGCGTGGGGGTTTGGCAGCACAATCCGTATACGTGGCAGCTGATGGGAGGCCGGTTTACGCGCATGGACGCGCGTTCAAGCTCGAGCCAGCTGGCGGAGGAGACGATCAAAAACTGGATTTCGGATCTGAGCGCCGGCGAGCGGCAGCAGGTGATCGACGGCATCTATTCCGTGCTCAGCGTGTCGGATGGACGCAGGGTAGCGGATCTTTTTGAGCCGCACAATGTGGTGGCTATTCTGCGCGCCGCCGGCGGCATGGATGCCAAGACGCGCGGCGCGATTGCGGAGGCCTTCCGCCTGCTGGGCGCGTCCCTGAGGGAAGCCGTTCCGGAGTTTATGGGAAGGACGGCGGAGGAAATCCGCCAGCGCCTTGGCACGGCGGAAAAGGACGGCGGGGCGCACGACTGAGAGCGGCCGCATCGGTAAAAAAAATGGATTATTTCTGTTGATCTTACCTAAAAAATCTGGTATACTTTAGATGGAGAAAGGGCATTTCATCCGGAGTATTGAGGCAGGAGGGATCAGGATGGAAAACCGTGTGATCACGATTGCGCGCAGTTACGGAAGCGGCGGCCGGAAGATGGGGCGCCTGCTGGCCAAGGAGCTAGGCTACGAGTATTACGACCGCGAGATCCTGCGCATCGCGTCCGACGAGAGCGGTATCAGCGAGGAGCTGTTTAATCAGGCTGATGAAACCCGGCAGCACATGCCGCTTTTTCGCATTGCCCGCGAGCTGTATTCGGGTGAGGTGATCCCACCGGACAGCGACGATTTTATCTCCAACGAGAATCTCTTCCGCTATCAGGCAAAGATCATCCGCGAGCTGGCGGCGACGCGCAACTGCGTGATCGTCGGCCGATGCGCGAACTTTATCCTGCGCGGGCGGGAAAATGTGACCAACGTGTTTGTGACTGCGCCAGTCGTCGACTGCGTGCGCCGCGTGATGGAGAACGACGGCCTGAGCCTTGAGGAGGCCGAAAAGAAGATCAAGAAGATCGACAAGCGCCGGGCGGATTATTTCAAATATTTCACCGGCCGTCAGTGGCACGACGCGGCGCTCTACGACCTGTGCCTCAACACCGGGCATATGGATGAGCACAAATGCGTCGACGTGGTGCGCGCCTATATGGATGCGCGCTTTAGCGAAGATTGACAGTTTCCCACTTAGCGCCGGGCGAAAGCCCGGCGTTTGTCTTGCATTCCCGCATGGAAGGCGGTATAATAGACGCATTGTGAAAAAACGCCGGGCATCCGGCGCGCGAGGAGATCGAAGATGGCAAAGCTCTATTTCAGATACGGGGCGATGGGCTCCAGCAAGACCGCCAATGCGGTGATGGTGCAGTACAACTATCGGGAGCGCGGGCGCGAGGTGCTCATGCTCAAGCCGAAGCTTGAAAACCGGGACGGCGCGACCATCGTGCGTTCCCGCTGCGGGCTGGAAGCGCAATGCCGCTTCGTGGAGGAGCTGGACAGCATCAGCCTTGACGGCATCGCGTGCGTGATCGTCGACGAGGCGCACTTCCTCACGCGCGATCAGGTGCTTCGGCTGGTCGACATCGTCGACGAGCGAGATATTCCGGTCATCTGTTACGGGCTGCGCACGGATTTCAGGGGCGAATTGTTCGAGGGCAGCCGCGAGCTGCTCTGCTGGGCGGATACCATTGAGGAGATTAAGACCGTCTGCTGGTGCGGGCGTAAGGCGACGTTCAACGCCCGCGTCATGAACGGGAAGATCGTTCGCGAGGGCGAGCAGATCCTGCTGGGCGGCAACTCGCAATACATCAGCCTTTGCCGCAAGCATTGGAAGGACGGCAATCTGGGGTCGTTTGTGAATTTGAATCTGGAAGACTAGAAAAACAATCGATATTTCAAACCGTTCTTTCAATCATGAAGAATAGAATCCCTCCCATGCGGGCAATATGCTCGCATGGGAGGGATGAATTTGATGGAGTTCCGAGAGAGCCGGACAAGGGAAAACCTGATGCGCGCGTTTGCGGGCGAGAGCCAGGCGCGCAATCGTTACACGTTTGCGGCCAGCGCGGCAAGGAGCGCGGGGCTTCACTGGGTGGAACGCGTGTTCAAGTTCACGGCGGATCAGGAAAAGGAGCACGCCGAGATCTTCATGAAGCTGCTGGCCCAGTGCGAGGGGGAGAACATCCACATCGAGGGCAGCTACCCGGTGGAGAACACGGCGTGGACGCCGGACAGGCTGCTGCGCTCGGCTCAGCACAACGAGTACGAGGAAGCGCAGAGCGTGTATCCGTCCTTTGCACAGGTTGCGCGGGAGGAAGGGTTTTTGGCCGTGGCGACGACGTTTGACATGATCGCCGCCATCGAGCAGACGCATGGCGACCGCTTTGGGCAGCTGGCGCGGCGCGCGGAGGAAAACCGCATGTTCGCCGGCGGCGAGCAGACACAGTGGCTCTGTCTCAACTGCGGTCATGTGCATATCGGCGCGCAGGCGCCGACGCTTTGCCCGGTCTGCAAGCACGCGCAGGGGTATTTTGTGCGCGTGGAGACGACGGAGATTCTGGCGCCGAAAAGCTGACGGCGGAATATGAATCCTCGTTCTTATTGAA
>JAUNPI010000158.1 GCA_030536875.1 Clostridia bacterium | reverse complement strand
TGAGCAGATGCGCCATCGCCGTAATGGCGTCGACACCCAGATGCGGCGTCGCCCCGTGCGCGCTCCGGCCGTGAATGACAAAGTCGATCTCGCTGGTCTGCGCCATGATCGGGCCCGCGCAGCAGGCGATCTTTCCCTTGGGCACATCCGGCATCATGTGCATGCCGTAGACGACGTCCACATGCGGGTCGTCGAGCGCGCCCTCGTCGATCATCCGCTTCGCGCCCCCGACGGTCTCCTCCGCCGGCTGAAAGAGCAGAACCACATAGTCCTTCAAAGCGTCCCTGTGCTCGGCGACCCATTCGGCGAACGTGAGGAGGTTTGCCATATGGCCGTCGTGACCGCATGCGTGCATGCAGCCCGCGTGCCGGGAAGCAAATGCGCAGCCCGTCGCCTCGTCAACGGGAAGCGCGTCCATATCCGCCCTGAAGGCCACCGTGCGCCCCTCGCCGCTGCCCCTGAAGACCGCACGCACGCCCGTCTGTGCAAATACGCGCAGGTCGTCCGGGGCAAGCGCCTGCAAGTGCCGCATGATATAATCGTGCGTCTTTTGCTCGCGGTACCCCAGCTCGGGAATCTGGTGCAGCGCGCGCCTGTGCGTCTCAAGGCGCGGCAGATAGCCGCGCATCCCTTCCACATATTCGCTGAAACTCATTTTTCTCGCCTCTCCTTAAGCCATTGCCCTTTATTTTAGCACAGTCGGGCAAAAATGAAAAGCAGCGGTTCACATTTCCTGCCGCCGCGGCGTATTTTTTATCATACGGGTCAACAGAACTTGACATTCTAAAGGGCAAATGCTATCATGAACCCATTCAGCCCTTTCGTTTCGGGGCCCGGTCTTCCGGCGCCGCGCGTGCGTTTTGGGCGCGTAACCCTCGATCAAAGTTGGAGACCCAAACAGGGCTTTTGAAAGGATGAGGCAATATGGAGCGCAAATGGCGCGTCGCAATCGTAGGCGCAACGGGCATGGTCGGGCAGCGATTCATCTCGCTGCTCAGCGAACATGCATGGTTTGACATCGCTGTCCTCGCGGCTTCGCAGCGCAGCGCGGGCAAGACATACGCACAGGCCGTGCAGGGCCGCTGGGCGTTTGATTGGCCCATTCCCGACCGCATAAAGGATATGATCGTCGTAGACGCCTCCGACGTGCGGGCCGTTACACAGAGCGTGGACTTCGTCTTCTGTGCCGTGGATATGAAAAAGGATGAAATCCGCGC
Source organism: Clostridia bacterium (assembly GCA_030536875.1). Taxonomy (GTDB): domain Bacteria; phylum Bacillota; class Clostridia; order Christensenellales; family Aristaeellaceae; genus Ventricola. The sequence goes on along the minus strand of JAUNPI010000158.1, from coordinate 4,481 downwards.
GCTGGAGGATGCTTACGCCAAAACCGAAACGCCCGTCGTCTCCAACAACTCCGCTCACCGCGGCACACCGGACGTTCCCATGATCATTCCCGAGCTCAACCCGGAACACGCCGACGTCATCGAATACCAAAGAAAGCGTCTGGGCACAAAGGTCGGCTTTGTCACCGTCAAGCCAAACTGCTCGATTCAGTCTTACGTTCCGGCGCTCACGGCGCTGCGCGACATGAATCCCACGCGGGTGGTCGTCTCCACGTATCAGGCGATTTCCGGCGCGGGCAAGACGTTTGCGCGCTGGCCCGAAATGGTCGACAACGTCATCCCCTATATCGGCGGCGAGGAGGAAAAGAGCGAAAAAGAACCGCTCAAGATCTGGGGGCGCGTCGAAGGCGGCGTGATCGTTCCGGCTAAAGCGCCCATCGTCAGCGCGCACTGCATCCGCGTCGCCGTCGCCGACGGGCATCTGGCCACCTGTTGGGCGAGCTTTGAAAAGCCCGCCTCGAAGGATGAGATCATCGCCCGCTGGCGCGCCTTCGAGGGCCTGCCCCAGAAGCTGAACCTGCCCAGCGCGCCCCACCCGTTTATTCAATACTGCGACGAGGATAACCGCCCGCAGACGCGCCTTGACCGCGATTTTGAGCGAGGCATGGGCATTTCAATGGGCCGTCTGCGCGGCGATTCCCTCTTCGACTGGCGCTTTGTCGGCCTTTCCCACAACACGCTCAGGGGAGCCGCCGGCGGCGCCGTGCTGATTGCCGAACTGCTCTGCGCCCAAGGGTATATCCCGAAAAAGTAACCGTTCATTCCCTTCTCCTTGAGCCGCGCTCCGCCGCGGCGCATATACACTGCCGCTTTTTGAAACACTGATAGCGCTGTTTCAAAGGGCGGCGGTTTTCTTTTTCCATCCGTTTTCGTTCAGGGAGGTCATGTTGATGCTCACAAATCCGCTGTTCACAGGCTGCGCCAGCGCGCTGGTAACCCCGTTTACACAGAGCGGTGCGCTCGATGAAGCCGCGCTCCGCCGTCTGATCGCCCTCCAACGGGAGGCCGAAATGGATGCCCTCGTGCTGCTCGGCACGACGGGAGAACCCTGCACCCTCACCATGTCGGAACGCGAGCGCATCATCGCCATCGGCATGGAGGAGTCGGGCGCCATGCCCGTCATCGTCGGCACGGGCTCAAACGACACCCGTCGCGCCATCGAGTATGCCCGTCAGGCCAAGGAACTCGGCGCGTCGGGCCAGCTCAGCGTCACGCCCTACTACAACAAGGCCACGCAGGCGGGGCTCGTGCGCCACTTCGGCGCCATTTTGGACAGCGCCGAGCTGCCGATGATCCTCTACAACGTGCCCGGCCGGACGGGCGTAAACCTCTCCGCTGAGACGGCGGCTGAGCTCGCCGTCCATCCGCTGATTGCGGGCATCAAAGAAGCCAGCGGAGATCCCGCGCTGAGCGCCGATATTCTCGGTCGCACGCAGGGCATGCTGCCCGTCTACTGCGGCAACGACGATATCATCCTGCCGCTCATGGCGATGGGCGCGGTTGGCGCAATCAGCGTTGTCTCCAACGTCGTTCCCATTCAGACGCGTGCGATCACCAAGGCTTGCCTCTCCGGCTGCTATGATCAGGCGCGCGACGCGCAAAGCGCGCTGCTCCCGCTGATCCGCGCGCTCTTTGCTCAGGTCAGTCCCATCCCGGTCAAGGCCGCGCTCGCCCGCCTCGGCCTGATCGAAGAGGTTCTTCGCCTCCCGCTCACGCCGCTGGAGGAGCCGCACCGCTTAAAGCTCGAGGCGCTCATGTGGGACATGGGCCTTCTTCGCGACTGATTCTAGGCTAGGCAGGGGCGAGCCCATGCGCCGGCTTCCTCCGTCCAAATTGCCCGTCCAATCGCCCGCTGAGCCGCATCGTTTGGCCATGTCAAAAACGCCGCCTCCTCGCTTTCCCCGTCCGTGAGAGAGCAAAGAGGCGGCGCCCTTTTTATTCGTCCTGCTTTTCAGCTTCTTTTCCGACCGTCACGCGGATTTTATCCACGCGTTTCCCGTCCATTTCAAGAACGCAAACCCGCAGGTTTTGGTATTCAAAGCAATCCCCCTGTGCCGGAACGCGACCCATCGTCTCCATCGCCCATCCGCTGACGGTGACCACATCCAGCTTGTCGTCGATATCCAGCAGCTCAAACAGCTTTTTGAGGCTCGAGCTGCCGAGCACCTCGTATTCGCCGTCGGCGATCTGGCGGATTTCCTCCACGACCTCGTCATGTTCATCCCATATCTCGCCGACCAGCTCCTCGAGTATGTCTTCCATCGTCACAATGCCGATCGTGCCGCCAAACTCGTCGAGCACGACCGCAATATGCAGCTTTTCCCTTTGCAGCTCTTTGAGCAGCTCTCCGATCTTCTTTCCCTCCGTGATATACAGCGCAGGCTTGACGATGGAGAGCACGTCCTTGTCCTTGTGATAGACGAAATTGTGAAAATCCTTTTGATAGAGGATGCCGACGATATGATCGATGGTCTCCTCATAAACCGGCACCCTCGAATATCCCGTCTGAGCGAAGACCTCCGCAATCTCCTCTTTGGATGCATCGAGCGGCACAGCCGTGATGTCCAGCCGAGGCGTCAGCACGTCCGCGGCCTCGAGCTCCGAAAACTCGATCGCGCTGTGAATCAGCGTCTTTTCCTGCTCGTCAATTCCGCCTTCCTGCTCCGCCTCGTCCACAATCGTGAGGATTTCCTCCTCTGTAATGGAGCTGTCCCCGTGCGATTTGACGATCAAGGATAACAGCCGCTTCCACTGCCTGAACAAAAAATTAAAGGGCGTCAGCAGCACCATCAGCACGCGCAGATACGGCGCGGAAAACATCGCAAACCGTTCCGGCGATTCCTTGGCGATGCTCTTGGGGGATACCTCGCCGAAGATCAGCACCACAACCGTCGTCACAGCCGTAGAGACGCTTGGCCCCGCCTCCTCTCCGAGCAGTCTGACGAAGAGCACCGTCGCCAGAGAGGCGCTGGCGATATTCACAATGTTGTTGCCTATTAAAATCGTCGACAACAGGCTGTCATAGTTCTCCGATAGACGCACGACGAGCTGCGCCCGTTTGTCGCCCTTTTCCGCCATGTTCTTCATTCTGATTCGGTTCAAGGAGGAAAAAGCCGTTTCCGTTGCGGAAAAATACGCCGACATGACCACGCAAATTCCAATGATCAGACATGATATACCGTTGCTATCCATGTGTGTTCCTTTCTCTTCTCCGTCATTTCTTCAGCCGTCACAGGCTCAACGCCATGCGCCTCTACATGCTCTTCCCCTTCCTCCGCGGGCTTAAGCAGACAGCAAAAGGCATAGCCAATCCCCTCGGGTCTGGCCATGCCTTATCGATGCTGATGCGATTTATCCTAGGACAACAATTGTCGCTTGTGTCGCCGTCCGCGTCTGCCACTGTTCTTTCCTCCGGATCAAACTACTATGGAGGATATTATATCAAAAACCGAGGCGTACCGCAACAGTGCACGGCAATTTTTCTTTTCTTTTTCTTCCTTTTTTCTTCCTTCTGTGCTATCTTATTGGTAAGCTTATCCGCTCAAAAAAAGGAGGCTCTCTCTCTCATGAAGCGCAAGGTCGATCCCGCCGTCGCGTGGGCCATTCTCGCCGCCGCCCTGTACGCGGTCAATTCCCCTTTTTCCAAGCTGCTGCTGCGTAAGGTCGCTCCCACGATGATGGCGGGGCTGCTCTATTTGGGCGCGGGAATCGGCATGCTCCTGCTGATCATGGCGCGCAGGCTGTCCCATGCGCAGACCAACGAAAAGCGCCTCACCCGCAAGGATTTGCCCTATACCGTCGGCATGGTCGTCTTGGATATCGCCGCGCCCATCTTTCTCATGCTTGGGCTGGCCAATACCACCTCGGCCAACGCCTCCTTGCTCAACAATTTTGAAATCGTCGCCACCTCCCTGATTGCCCTGCTCGTCTTCAAGGAGGCCGTCGGCAGGCGCTTGTGGCTGGCCATCGGCCTCATCACGCTCTCAAGCCTGATCCTCTCCTTCGAGGATGCCAGCAGTCTGGAGTTTTCCGTCGGCTCTCTCTTCGTGCTGCTCGCCTGCGTCTGCTGGGGCGTTGAGAACAACTGCACGCGCATGATGTCCCAAAGCGACCCTATGGAGATCGTCATCATCAAAGGCTTCGGTTCCGGCATCGGCTCTCTCGCCATTGCTCGGGTCATCGGCGAGCCGATGCCCGACCCGGCGTATATTCCGCTGGTTCTTCTTCTCGGCTTCGTCGCCTATGGGCTGAGCATCTTCTTTTACGTCTATGCCCAGCGCAAATTGGGCGCCGCCAAGACGAGCGCGTATTACGCCGTAGCGCCGTTCATCGGCGTGGCGCTCTCCCTCCTCATCTTCCGTGAGTGGCCCGGCTTTTCCTTCTTCGCCGCGCTGCTCATCATGATTGCAGGAACCTATTTGGCCTCAACCGATGCCGCGTAA
>JAUNPI010000157.1 GCA_030536875.1 Clostridia bacterium | reverse complement strand
CGGGGGAACCGTTTTTCCCCCACGGTCATCTGCGCGGCGATGACCTCTCGGCTCGGCAAGAGCGACCTGCCCACGCATGTGTGGGTCAGCTCGCGCGACAGCGGCCTGAGGAGCGATTCTCTCGTGCTCTGCGAGCAGATTCGCACGCTGGAAAAGCGGCGGCTGCGCGCGAAGGCCGGACATATCGACGGCCTGGCGCTGCGCCGCGTGGACGACGCGCTGCTGGCGGCGATGGGCATATATTGAGTTTGCATGGAGGAGGCAGGGGCATGCCCCTGCTTCTTTTCGGTTATTCTAGGAAACAGCTTGAAAAGAGGAAGGAAAACATATGCAGAAACTGAGGGAAATCAACTGGAAGCGAGAGGGAGGGCAACTGGCGCGCGATTACGGGCTGATCGTGCTGGGGGCGCTGCTGACGGCGCTGGCCTTTAACTGCTTTTTCATTGCGCATGACATTGCGCCGGGCGGCGTGACGGGCATTGCGACCATATTGGCGAGCATGCTGCCAGCGGGCGTGGGCCTGATCAGCTTTTTGATCAACCTGCCGCTGTTTCTGGCGGGGTACCGCTCGGTCGGCTGGCGCTTTGCCGTGCGCTCGTTTATCGCGATGATGCTCCTGTCGCTTTTTATCGACACGCTGCCCTCGTCGGACGTGGCGGGGGACAGAATGCTCGCCTGCGTATTCGGCGGCGTAATGATGGGCGCGGGGCTGGGGCTGGTCGTGCGCGCGGGCGCGACGACGGGCGGCACGGATATGGCGGCCAAGCTCGTCCATCAGGCGATCGGCTCGCTGAGCATTGCGACCATCCTGTTTGCCATCGACGCCGTGGTCGTGCTGCTGGCGGCGGCGGTGTTCGGCGTCCGCGCGGGGCTGTGGGCGCTGTGCGCGCTGTTCGTCTCTTCCAAGGCGATGGACACGGTGATCAAGGGCTTCAACACGGCGATGCAGTTTATGATCATCTCCAAGGAGAGCGAGGAGATCGTCCGCCGCATTCACGTGGAGCTCGACCGCGGCTGCACGCGCCTTGACGCCCACGGAACCTATTCGGGCGAGCCGATCGGGGCGCTGCTGTGCGTTTTGCCGCGGATGGAGGCGCCCAAGCTCAAAAAGATCGTCGCCGAGGTCGATCCGCGCGCGTTTGTGACCGTCTGCGACGTACACGAGGTCTTGGGCGAGGGCTTTGCCGGGATCGATTGAGGCCAAGGAGCCCAGAAAGGTTTCATGGGATATGGGCAAAGGCCAAAAGTATTGTTTGCAAAAGTCTGTACAGAATGATATAATAAAATTGTCACAGCGCCGGATACGGCGCATACGATCAACCGAGGAGGAATAGGTTATGAAAAAGCTTCTTTCCTTGCTGCTCGTCCTTGTGGCCGCGCTGGCTCTGGCGACGTCTTCCGCTCTGGCGGCGGATATCGCGCTGGTCACCGACGTGGGCACGATCGACGACGAATCCTTTAACCAGGCCTGCTGGCAGGGCGTCGAGGCATATGCCACGGCGAACAGCCTGAGCTATCAGTACTATCAGCCCGCGGCCGACAGCACTGACGAGCGCTTGGCTTCCATCGATCAGGCTGTTTCCGACGGGGCGAAGGTCGTCGTCTGCCCGGGCTATCTGTTCGGCGAGACGGTGGCTACCGCTCAGGAGCTCTATCCCGATGTCAAGTTCATCGCCATCGACGTATCCGCCGGCGATCTGAACACCGACGCCCTTGAAAACCTGTACTGCGCGGTCTTCGGCGAGGAGCAGGCGGGCTATCTGGCCGGCTATGCGGTCGTCAAGGACGGCTACACCAAGCTCGGCTTCCTGGGCGGCATGGCCGTTCCGGCCGTGCAGCGCTATGGCTACGGCTTTGTGCAGGGCGCCAATGACGCGGCTGTCGAGATGGGCACGCCCATCGAGATCAAGTACACCTATGGCGGCCAGTTCTTCGGCGATGCGAACATCACCGCGAAGATGGACGGCTGGTATTCCGAGGGCACCGAGATCGTCTTCGCCTGCGGCGGCGGCATCTACACCTCCGCGGTTGAGGCCGCTCTGGCGCACAAGGCCTACGTGATCGGCGTGGACGTCGACCAGCATTATGTCGGCGAAGCGGCCGTTGCGGATTACGGCTATAACCCGTTTGTGACCTCCGCGATGAAGGGCCTGCAGGCCGCGACCGAGACCGCGCTGGCGAAGTTCTTCGACGGCAACTGGGCGGACATCGGCGGCAAGATCGAGACGCTGAACCTCCAGCTGGGCGATTACGTCGGCCTGCCGACCGCCGAGACTTCCTGGTGCTTCAAGACCTTCACGATGGACGACTACAACGCGGTGCTGGCGGGCATCAAGGACGGCTCCATCGTCGTTTCCACCGACATCGAGAACCAGCCGACCGTTGACGCGAGCGTGACCGTCACCTACATCGACTGATCTTTCGCAGATTTTCCCCGGCGGGCCGACAGGCCCGCTCTTTTTTTGCATGGGTCAATTGCCGCAGGCAGGAAAAGCGGACGGGTGTGAAGAAACCTTTATCTTTACGCAGAAACTGTCACAGGACTTTTTGGGCGCTTTGCCGCATAGAAGACGAGAAGGGATTCGGTATCGATTCGGAAGGGATCCTTTGGATGCACAGGGGGAAAAAGGGGGAACGACATGGATAAGCTGGAACTGCTCTTTGCGCCGGGCGCGTACAGACGCCGCGCGGAGCAGATTCGCGCGGAGCTGTTCGGCATGCTCGACCGGTTGGAAGGCGGCGAGCTGACGGACGAGCAGAGCGATCAGGTCCGCAGGGACATTCAGGACCGGTTAAAGCAGCTCAAGGCCGAGCAGAGCGAGATGATCGGCTACATGGCGGAGGGGGCCAACTTCATCGACGAGGCAGAAACCCGGCTCAAGGAAATCGAGCGCGTCGTCCGAAAAAAACGGCGCTTTCACCTTTTGCCGCTGGCGCCCACCAACGCCCAGATCGACCGCGACGAGCGCAGAACGCACCACTTCGCGCAGGGAATGTCCCTCTACAAGCTCTTTTGGGTGTTTTTCATCGGGTGTTTCTTGGGCGTCGTCGTGGAGAGGACGTGGTGCTATGTGCGCTACGGGCTCTATGAGCCGCGCGTCGGGCTGATTTACGGGCCGTTTAACCTCGTCTACGGCATCGGCGCGTGGGCGCTGACGATGGCGCTCTACCCGTTCCGCAACAGGAGCAAGGTGTTCTCCTTTGCCGGCGGCGCGCTGATCGGCAGCGCGGTGGAATACGCCTGTTCGCTGTTTCAGGAGACCGTGTTCGGCTCCGTCTCGTGGGATTATTCGAACCAGCCCTTCAACCTCAACGGGCGCATCTGCCTGCTCTACGCGATCTATTGGGGCATTTTGGGCGTCATGTGGATCAAGGATCTCTACCCGCGCATGGCGAAGCTGATCCTCAAGATTCCCAACCGCGTCGGCAAGCCGCTCACATTCCTCTTGGCCGGGTTTATGATCGTCAACAGCGTGATGACGGGCCTGACCACGCTGCGCTGGATGCAGCGCCGGCAGGGAGAGCCGCCGAGCAACGCGATGGAGGCCTATTTCGACGAGCATTACCCGGACGAGAGGATGGCGTCCATCCTCTCCAATCTCGTGTTCAACGACGAGAGGGAGGGCGCGCAGGAATAGTTTTTTTCCAAAAAAGCAAAAAATGTGCAACAAATCGGGGCGATGGATCGTCTACATATGCGAAAGAAAGGGACGTCTTGTCCCGGGAAAGGAAGGAAAAACGATGAGAAAAATGGGGGCGGCGGTTCTTGCTTTGGCCCTGTGCTTGGCGGCGGGAGGGGCGTTGGCGGACGGCGGCGATCACGGGTACACCAGCAGGACGCGCGGCTGGGGGACGTTTGCCCTCTATGCGGGCGACTACGACGGCTACGAGCTGGTCGACGGGCTCGGCGCGAGCGACGTCGACGCGGTGACGGTGATCAGCAAGAGCGCCAGCGTCTGGGAGCAGCCCAAGACCAACAGCGGCAAGCTGGGCACGGCGAAGCATGGAGAGACGCTGAAGACGGTTTCCAGCGACGGCGCGGCGAACGCGCTGAACGAAAACGGCTTTTACGCCGTTCGCTACAACAATCGCCAAGGGTGGATCAACGCGGCCTACGTCGTGCGCAACGCGCTGGAGATCACGCTGATGGAGAGCAACGTGCCCGCGTTTATCGCGCCGGACAGAACGTCTAAAAAGGTCGGCTCGCTGGCCAAGCAGACGAGCTACCGCGTCGTGGGCTTTTACGACGACTTTTACATCGTGAACCTGCGCGACGCGGCGGTGGCCTATATCCCCATGAGCGTGGCGCATTACGACAATTGCTTCAGCGAAAAATACAGCTCGAGCAAGCCGCTTGGGCGCTTGACCGTGCAGTCGGGCACGAGCCTGCGCACGGGCCCCGGCAGCCGCTATGCCGAGATCCGCAAGCTGAGCGCGGGCGCGCAGATGGATGTCTACGACATGATCGACGGCTTCTATCTGGTGGAGGACGAGAAGGGCGGCACGTGGGCCTTTGTGAGCGGCGACGACGCAACGGACAGCGTGAGCTGGTAAGGCGTTGCCAAGAGACGAAAACCAAAAAACGAGCGGGCGCTTCCGGCTGAGGGACGCGCCCGCTTTGCGCGCCTGCTCACAGGATGAGGCAGAGCAGCGGCAGGGTGAGCAGCGAAAGCAGCGTCGAGACGAACACGAGGCAGGAGGCGTAGGCCGCGTCGCCCTCGTAGCGCGCGGCGAGGATGGCGGTTGTGGAGCCGGCGGGCATGCCGGAGATGAGCACCATCACGCCGCGAACGGTCTTGTCGACGCTAAGCAGGGAGAGCACGGCGAAGACGAGCAGCGGAATGAGCACGAGACGGGCGAGCGTATACCACCACATCATCGCGTCCTTCACGTCGATATGCTCCGCACCGGCCAGAATGCTGCCGATCACCAGCATCGACACGCAGGTCGTGCAGCCGCTGGCCGAGGAGAGCGAGCGCTGCAGGAAGGCGGGGAGCTCGGGGTTGCCGCCGATCATCAGCGCAAAGCCGATGTACACGGCGACGATGCAGGGATGCGTCGCCAGCTTGCGGACGACGGATTTGCCGTCCGTCTTCGTGAACAGCGACAGCCCCGCCGACCACATCACCACGCGCTGGGGAATCAGCGCCACGGAGGTCAGCAGCGTGCCAATTGTGCCGAAGACGCCGCCGATGATGGGGAGGCCCAGAAACCCCGCGTTGGAGCAGACCGTGGCGTAGCGCAGGCAGGCCAGCCTCCCGGGCGCGGCGCCGGGATAGATGATGCGGCTGAGAAACAGATAGAGCAGCTGGGCCGCGCCCGCGATCACCAGCATCAGCGCGCAGGAGGCGAGCACCTGCGCGGTCATTTCGATCTGGAACGAACAGATGATGTTGCAGGGAAGGATGAAGTTGATGAGCAGATCGGACAGGGATTTGCGGCCCTGCGGGGAGATGGTGCCCAGCTTGGTGAGCAGAAAGCCTGCAAGCACAAACACGAAGAGCTGGAGCTGGAGGGTGAGCATCGTCTGAAACGGGGAGGAAGCCATAAGCGATCACCTCATGCGTCGGTCGGTTTACCGCATTATTGTAGCGCGGAAGAGGGAGCGTGTCAAACGGTTTGTCATCTTGAAAACCGGTTCCGAATGCGTCTCAAGCGGCGCCGTAAGGCCGAAGCGATGAAGGCAAACGCAAAAAAATTTTGGAATATTGGATTGGATGTGTAAAAAAACGCGGGCTTTGAACGTCTATATAGATAGAGAGGATGCGCGCCGGAGCATCGGGCGGGCGCGCAGGCCGCGTACAAAAGACGCAAAAATGACGAAGATGGAAATGGGAGAG
>JAUNPI010000156.1 GCA_030536875.1 Clostridia bacterium | reverse complement strand
CGAGCTCGCCGACCGCAACGCCCACGACCGCGCCGACCGCGACGCCGACGGGCTCGCAGACCGCGACCGCCACGCCTGCGGCCACCGCCGACCCGGACGACGAGGCGGAGAACGTGCTCTATGACGATTACCTTGGCACGGGCATGGGCCCCGGCCAGCTGTCCATCGTCTTTGACGCGGAATACGCGCCGAAGGACTATGAGCTGCACCCCGTCGTGATGGGCGACGAGCTCTTCATCCGCGCGAAGGCGGACGAGGAGGGGCAGTTTGTTCGCCGCAGCCTGATTTTGACGGCCAGACAGATTCAGCGCCTGCACGAGGAGAGCGAGCTGACGCTGCTGCTCTTCCAAAACGGCGGCGCGCTGGCGCTCGCCCAGATGGACGAGCTCTACACCGGGCGGATGGCCAAGCTCATCGCGCTCGGGCTCGAGGAGGGGCTTTCCGGCGTCTCGCTGGACGGAATGGACTGGGACGCCCTGCCGGAACCCGCGCTCACCGCCAGCCAGCTCTCGAGGGCGCGCGTCGAGGTTCTGGTGATCCCCCAGCAGCTGGAGGACGGCCGCGAGGGCTTCACCATTCAGGTGTTCCTGCGCCTTGGCGAGGAGACGCTCGAGGTGACGGAGCTGACGGAATCGCTCACGGTATGCCTGAACGCCGAGACGCTGATCACGCCGGAGAACCGGGAGACCTTCGCCGAGCACTATGCCGTGGCGCTGGTGAACGAGGCGGGCGAGAGCCTGCTGCCCAGCGAGCTGCGCCTGCTGCCGGATGAGGTTTCGGAGCCGTTCCCGGATCGATCCGAGCGCTTCGACGTCACCATCCTGCCGGGAACGGCCTACCCCGCCGTGCTCTATGAGCCCAGCGCCGCGCTGCGCCTCTACCGGGTGGAAGCCCTCTGCGCGCCCTATGCGGGCGAAGGGGTGTATACCATCGGGGAGCGGTAGCCCGCCCTTTCCGCTTCGCTTCGCTCAGCACCTTCCCCAGAGGGGAAGGCAGGCTGTTGACAAAGCGCTTTTCTCTCCCCCGAAGGGGGAGAAAAGATTCTTATAATCATTGGAAAACCAAGATGGTTATGAACGGATTTGACGCTTATGTCAACAAGCTGTGCCTTCCCCAATCGGGGAAGGTTTTTTTGGTTCGCGCGTGACGTCGCCCCGATTTGGAACGCGTGGGCGTTGATTTTGTTCGCTCTTTGGGGTAAAATGGCAGTAGGCGATGAGGAAAAAAGATACTGTCGTTTGGGAAGGAAATGAAGGTTCGACATGAAAAATAACAGCGATCTGTTTTATGTGTGCAGCCTGATCGAGTTTATAGGGAGGGAGCAGAAGCTCAGGCGCTCGGAGGTGGTGCGCCTGATGGGCAGGGACACCATCACCCGGATCTATCACTTTGCAGACGTGTTCCACTGCGAACCGATCGCCAAGACGGCGAACGACTTCATCGAGCGGTGCAGCCTCCCGCAGGGCGATTTTGACAATGTGGCCTCCTGCCGCTATACGGTTCCGGACTATTGGACGATGGGCGAGGTGTATGAGCGGCTGATCGAAGACGTCTGCGGCGATGACGAGGAGCACGTGATCGACCGGCTCATGGAGGTTTACGCGTCGTGGATTGACAAGGAACTCTCCAATTACAACACGGATTTTTATTATCAGTCGCGCGAGTATATCTACGTGTGCTATCAGGAGGGGGAAATCCTGCCGTGAGGGGGGCGGCCCTTTCCGTCAGGCCTTCGGCCTGCCACCTTCCCCAGAGGGGAAGGCAGGCTATCGACGAAAGGTATTCTTACGCACTAGAGGGAGAAAGCATTTTTAACAACGGAGGCGACAGGGATGAAAAGCGCAGTGTTTTATGGGAAACACGATTTGCGGGTAGAAGAGCGCGAGATGCCGAAGGTCGGGCCCAAGGACGTGTTGATTCGGGTCAAGGCCTGCGGCGTATGCGGAACGGACGTGCATATTTACGAGGGCGACAAGGGCGCGGCGGAGGTCACGCCGCCGACCATTTTGGGGCACGAGTTCTCCGGGGTGGTCGCGCAGGTCGGGGCGCAGGTGACCCGCTATCGCGTGGGGGACAGGGTGTGCATCGATCCGAACTGCTATTGTGGGGCGTGCGAGGCGTGCAGAAACGGCGTCGCGCACTACTGCGAGCACATGATCGGCTATGGAACGACCGTAAACGGCGGCTTTGCCGAGTATTGCGCGGTGGACGAGAGGCAGGTCTACCGGCTGGGGGATCACACCACGTTTGAGCAGGGCGCGATGACCGAGCCGGTCGCATGCTGCCTGCACGGCATCGACCTGTGCGGCATTCGCCCGGGGCATCAGGTGGCGGTCATCGGCGGAGGTATGATCGGCCTTTTGATGGTTCAGCTGGCGAGGCTTGCCGGCGCGGCGAAGGTGGCGCTGCTTGAGCCCGTGGAGAGCAAGCGGGAGATTGGAAGGAAGCTCGGCGCGGATGTGTGCATCGACCCGACTTGCGAGGACGCGAAGGCGCGCCTGAAGGAGGCGGGCATGACGTGGATCCATACGGTGATCGAGTGCGTCGGACGTCCGTCCACCATCGAGCAGGCGATTGAGCTGGCGGGGAACAAGGCGGTTGTGATGATGTTTGGCCTCACGAAGCCGGACGAGACCATTTCCGTCAAGCCGTACCAGATCTTCCAGAAGGAACTGGAGCTCAAAGCGTCTTACATCAATCCATACACGCAGAAGCGGGCGCTCGACCTGATCGACTCCGGCCGGATCGACGTGAGCAGCATGGTCTGCGAGGTCGCGGGGCTTTCGAAGCTTGAGGATGTGCTGAGCAGGCCGGAGCTTCGCGCGAAGGGAAAGTATATCATTTCGCCGGAAAAGGCGTAAAACGCGGGCCGAAGGGCCCGGCGGTTGATGGTTGCCATATACTCGCCGCCTCGCAGGCGGCGTTTTTTTACCCGCGAATTCAACCGATGATAAAATAAATTCTTTCCGAACTGTCGAACTGGTGGGTTGTCCGCCGGGCACGTTTTCGCTACAATAGGGGCATGGAGGGAAGCGTATGAAACTCAAATTGAGCGAAAACATTCAGGCGATGCGCCGGGCGCGCCGCATGACGCAGGAGCAGCTGGCGGAGGCGATGGGCGTATCCATCGGCGCGGTTTCAAAGTGGGAAAACGCGCTGTCCAACCCCGACGTCGAGCTGATTCCGGAGATCGCGGAGTTTTTCGGCACGTCCGTGGACGTGCTGCTGGGTTACGGCTGGGAGAGGCGCGGCATGGGCGAATGCGCCGAAAGGATCCAGTCGCTGGCCAAGGCGCGGCGGGACGACGAGGCCTGCGCGGAGGCGGAGCGGGGGCTTCGGCGCTATCCGGGCAGCTTTGCGGTCGTCTATCAGAGCGCCAAGGTGATGATGAACGTGGGCTTTGCGCGCGGGGACCGCCGGCTGCTGAGCAGGGCCAAGGAGCTGCTGGAGCGCGCGCTGGAGCTGATCGGGCAGAATGACGACGTCAGCGTCAGCGAGCTGACGATCCAGTGCGACATCGGGCAATGCTGGGTGTTTTTGGGGGAATACGAAAAGGCGCTTGAGCACCTGCGCCGGCACAATCAGAAGCAGATCAACAACAGGATGATCGGCTATTGCCTGTGCAAGCTCGGGCGGATCGACGAGGCGATGGAGGCGAGCTCCCATGCGTTTGCCGAGGCGATCGCCCAGATGCTCAACACATCCGTCGACGTGATGAACTGCTTGGGGCAGATCGGGGAAAACGAAGAGGCGCTGGAATTGGTCGATTGGCTGATCGGCTTTGGGCGCGGGCTGCTCGTCGAGGGCAGCGGAAACTTTGTGGGCAAGCTCATGTCGACGCTCATCGGCGCCAAGGGCGTGATCTGCGCCGACATGGGGCGCGAGGCCGACGCCGCGCGGTATCTGCGCGAGGCCATCCGCGAGGCGAGGCGGCATGACGAGGCGGCGGCGCACGGCTGCGCGCAGACGATCCGCTTCTATCGCGGGAAAGCCCCCACGTTTTATGACGACGTGGGCGAGCGCGCGATGGACGCGCTGCGCGGCCTGATGAAGGAACAGGGGAGCGAGGCGCTCAGCCGGCTCTTTGAACGCATTGCCGAGGAGGAGGGGGAGCGCGATGAGACGCAGCCATGACGGGCGGACGGATGTGCAGGCCATGAGAGAGGAGCTGATGCGTTCCTTTTATCGGAAGAATCGCGGCGCGTTTTGGCTGACGGCGGTGTGTTTGACGCTGCTGGCCGGCTTCAATCTGCTGATTTCCTGGATGCTGCAGCGGATTACCGATCTGAGCATGGGCCGCGACGCGCAGCCGGTGATCGCGATGGCGCTGGGCTCGCTCGCGGCGCTGCTGGCCTTTGGGGCGATCGGCATGGTTCGGCGCGCGTCCGGCAGCCGCTTTTTGTACCGCGCGATGAGCCAATACCGGGATATGGCGTTCGACGCCATCTCGCGCAAGGGCATGGCCAGCTTTGACAGCGAGAACACGGCGACCTATCTCTCCGCGCTGACGAACGATGCGGCGAGCGTGGAGACGGGCTTGGCGCTCTCGGCGTTCAACCTGATCATCCAGACGGTGACGCTCGTCGGCGCGCTGGCGATGATGATCGCCTACAGCCCGATGCTCACGGCGGCGGGCCTTCTGCTGACGGCCCTGCCGGTGACCGTGTCGCTGCTGTGCGGCGGGCGGATGGCGCGCGCGGAGCAGGCGGTTTCGGATGAGAACGAGCGGTTTGTCGCGACCGTCAAGGATATTCTGTCGGGCTTCGCCGTCGTGAAGAGCTTTAAGGCCGAGCGCGAAATCGCCGCGCTCTTTGGCGAGCGGAACCGCAGGCTGGAGCGGGCGAAGTACGAGCGCAAAATGACCCAAGACCTGATTCGGCTGATCAGCGAGGCGGCCTCCATCGTCGCGCAGCTGGGCGTGTTCCTGCTGGGCGCCTACATGGCGGTCATGGGCCGGGGGATCACGCCGGGCGTCGTCGTCGTGTTCGTGCAGCTGATGGGGCTGGCCGTGGAGCCGGTGCGCACGCTGCCGGAACTGCTGGCGCAAAGGCGGGCGGCGCAGGCGCTGCTTGACAAGCTGGCCCGCGCGGCCTGCGGCAGCCGGCAGGCGCAGGGCAGAGAGGTGGAGAGCGTGCTGCGCCAAGGCATTCGCCTTGAACATGTGAGCTTTGGCTACGGGCCGGAAAAGCGGGCGCTGGACGACGTGACCATCCTCTTTGAGAGGGGGAAGAGCTACGCGGTGGTCGGCGGCTCCGGGAGCGGAAAGAGCACGCTGCTGGCGCTGCTGATGGGCGGCTACGACGGCTACGAGGGGCGCATCGCCTTTGACGAAAACGAGCTCAGAGAGATCAGCCGGGATTCGCTGTACGACCTGGTTTCCATCATTCAGCAGAACGTGTTCGTCTTCTCCAGCACGCTTCGCGAAAACATCACGATGTTCAAGGATTTTCCGCAGGAGGACGTGGACAGGGCCATCGAGCGCGCGGGCCTTCTTCCCCTGATTCGGGAGAAGGGGGAGGGATATCTGTGCGGCGAAAACGGGCGCGGCCTATCCGGCGGGGAACGCCAGCGCGTCGCCATCGCCAGAAGCCTTCTGCGCGAGACGCCCGTGCTGCTGGTGGACGAGGCGACCTCCGCGCTGGACGCGCAGACCGCCTACGAGGTCACATCGGCCATTTTAGGCATCGAAAACCTCACGCGCATCGTGGTCACACACAGGCTTGAAGAGAGCCTGATGAAGCGCTACGACGAGATCATCGTCCTGCGCGGCGGGCGGATCGCCGAACGGGGGACGTATGACGCGCTGATGGCGCAGAAGGGGACGTTTTATTCCCTGAGCATGCTGGAAGGGTAGCGCGCCGGACGGGGGGCTTGTGTAGCAGCGTTCAAAAAAGTGTTACTACTCAGCCTCCAATAGAAAAAAGTAAAAAAAGAAAAACCAAAAAGGGAA
>JAUNPI010000155.1 GCA_030536875.1 Clostridia bacterium | reverse complement strand
CCGCTCAACCTAGGAGGACACCATGAGCAAAAAAAGCAAAAAGAATCAAAAGCCCAGCAGAGCCTATTGCCTTCTTCTCCCGGTCATCGCCGTTTTGCTGGTCATCGGCATCGCGGCGGACATCCTGTATCCCTCCTACCAGCAGGTGATCGCCGGAGCGATCACCGAACAGCCTCAGGCCAACGCGGAATACATCGCCTCAACGCTGGAAAACTCCAGAGACGTGAATATCCGCCTCGAAGAGGAGGGCGCCGTTCTGCTCAAAAACGACAACGGCACGCTCCCGCTCAATGCCGGCGGCACGCCCGTCAACGTCTACGGCATTCTCTCCGCCCATCACTATGTGGGCGGTTCCGGCTCCGGTTCCACCGGCGCGGCGGGCGTCGATCTAAAGACCGCCCTGGAGAGCGCGGGCTTCACCGTCAATCCCACGCTCTGGACGCTGATTGAGTCCAGCCCTCTGGATTGGGATTCCGGCTCCGTGGTCGGCAACAAAATCGCCGGACAGTATGAATTGGACATCGCCAAATACGAATCGGCGCAGTCCTTCGCCGAGGCAAAGGCCTTCTCCGACTACGCCATCGTCACCTTCGGCACCAACGGCGGCGAGGGCGACGACGGCGACCGCGGCGAGACCAACTCCCTCGAGCTGGGCGTCAACGAAAAGGCCCTGCTGGAGCGCCTGGACGCCGAAGGGTTCACGGTCATCGCGCTGATCAACAGCGCCTATGTGATGGAGCTCGGCCCGGTCATGCAGCATGCCGACGCCATTCTCTGGATCGGCGGCACGGGCCTCTATGGCGCCTATGGCGTCGCCAACCTGCTGAGCGGCAAGGCGAACCCCTCCGGCCATCTGGTCGACACGTGGATGTACGCGCAGGAGACCAGCTCCACCTACTACACCACCATGAACGCCGAAAGCCTGTTCGTGGATGAGAGCGGCAAGACGCTCGGCGCGTATACCAACTACAACGAGGGCGTCTATGTCGGCTACCGCTGGTACGAGACGGCGGATGCCGAAGGCTATTGGGACAGCGTGAGCAACGAATATGGCTCCGGCTACGAGGGCGTTGTAGCGTATCCCTTCGGCTACGGCCTCTCCTACACCACCTTCTCCGAGGAGATCACCAAGGCCTCTTACGAAAACGGCACGTTCACCTTCACGGTCAAGGCCGGCAACACCGGAGATGTGGCCGGCAAGGACGTCATCGAGCTTTACGTGGAAAAGCCCTATGTCAACGGCGGCATCGAAATGCCGAAGGTGGAGCTTGTCGCCTTTGACAAGACGAGCCTCCTCCCCGCCGGCGGCGAAGAGACCCTCACCCTCACCGTAAGCGAAGAGGATCTGGCCTGCTATGATGTCACGGCGGACGGCGGCAACGGCGCCTACGTGCTCTCCGGCGGCGATTACCGCTTCTATCTGGCCTCCGGCGAGACCGGCGCGCACGCGTGGAAGGTCTACGGCGGCGACGAGACGCGCTCGGCGCAATTCGCCGTGAACGAGGTGGTCTACGCCGGCGAAAACAAGCGCTCGACCGACGCGGTCGCCGCCTACAACAAGCTGGAGACCACGGATAATGACACCGGCATCGCCTCCAACGACGCCAGCGCGGGCTTCCGCCAGCTCTCCCGCAAAGACGGCTTTGCCAACGCGAAGGATACCATCTCCGCCGAGGCCAATGCAAACGGCCATGTCGTGCTGACGCAGAGCGACCCGCTCTACGAGGTGCTGCTGAGCACGTACGGCAAAAAGACCTATGTCAATTACAACACGGCCCATCTCGCCGAGGTCGCGGAGCTCACCGATCCCTCTCTCAATCAGGAAAAGGTTTACACGCTGGCGCAGCTGTATACCACCGACGCAGACGGCAACCCCCTCTATAAGGACGACGCCAAATCCGGCGAGCGAATCGTTCTGGCCCAGGTGGACTATAACGACCCGCGCTGGGATACGCTGCTTAGCCAGATGAGCGCGGATGAGCTGGAAGAGCTGATCGGCCGCGGCGGCTACGGCACCATCGCCATCGAATCCATCGAGAAACCCGCCGCCGTGGATTACGACGGCCCCACCGGCTTTAGCAACTTCCTCAAGGCCTCCCTCAACATCGCTCAGGAGACGACAGGCTTCTGCTCCGAGCCCATCATGGCCGCCACCTGGAACGAGGATCTGCTGGAGGAATACGGCGTCGCCGTGGCCAAAGAGGGCAACGCCTTCGGCAACAACGGCTGGTACTCCCCGGGCATGAACATGCACCGCACGCCCTTCGGCGGACGCACCGGCGAATACTTCTCCGAGGATCCCTTTATCACCGGCAAAATGGGTGCGGCCGTGGCTTACGGCACCTTCAGCAAGGGCGTGTACACCTACGCGAAGCACTTCGCCTTCAACGAGATCGAAACCCTGCGCAATGGCGGCATGAACTGCATCATGAGCGAACAGACCGCCCGCGAAATCTATCTGAAGCCCTTTGAGATCGGCATTAAGGACGGCAAGCTTACCGGCCTCATGACCTCGTTTATGTATATGAACGGCCAGTGGAACGGCGCGGACTTCAACCTGATCACCGGCATCGTGCGCCGGGAGTGGGGCTTCAAGGGCGTCATCAACACCGACCTCGCCGGCCCGGCCACAATGGGCGCCGTTCGCGCGCTGTGCGGCGGCGTTGACATGCTGCTGGGCACCAGCTTCGGCAAAAACCAGACGCTCGCATGGGTGCGCTGCGACGACATCGAGGAGACGGACGAGGGCATTCTCGCCATGAAGACCGCGGCCAAGCACATCCTCTATGCCTATGCATCCGCCGCCCTCAACCGCGACGTCATGATCAAGGGCATGGAGAATCCGTGGATCGATACCGCGTTCATCGCGCTCAACGTGGTCGTCTATGCTGTAGCGGCGCTGCTGCTCATCCTCTTTATCTGCAAGCACATCCGCTTTAGGCGAATTGCGAAGACAAACTTCGCCGTCGTGGATGCGGATGACCCCCGCATCACGCCGAGCGAGACCAAGAAAAACTGAGCAAGGAGGCCCATCATGCGAAGAAAAATGAAGCTCGGCACCGCCATGCTGCTCGCGCTTGTGCTGTGTGCCGTCGCGTCCGCCGGCCTCGCCGCCGCGGAGGAACACATCCAAGAGGTCACCGCCCTCGGCTTTGTGGATGTGGACGGCGTCAAGCTCAAGGCCATCGCCTTGACCTATGACCAGGATATGGCCGGTGCGGATGTCGCCCCCGACGCCTATCGTCTCAATCTCTATCAGCCGGAAGGCTTCGATTATATGGGCGAGGGCGCCATTGGCGATATCCTCAGGGTCTATGTCAACGACGAACCCCAGATTTCCGAGGCAGGCGGCAGCGGGAGCGGCTGCTATGTCATCATCGAGGTGTTCACAGACTATGTGACATCCTCCTCCATCGCCTTTAACCACGCGCTGGCCGTGAAGGTGGAACAGGTTCGGGATATCCAGACCGACCTCGGCTCCGTGCCGCCCACCAGCAAGGCCCGCACAAACAATTTCGGCCAGCGCAACAAATCGCTGCACTTCGATATTCCGGATATCGCGGGCTTCCAGTATTACACGGATACCCCGGGCGACTACGGCGCAGCGGGCCCGGCGTTCGTTCAGGAGCACTGCTTCAATCAGCAGGACGGTCAATATTACGACGAGCATCTTGCCTACGCCCTGTATCTGCCGGAGGATTATCACGAGGACGGCAGCTATGCGCTGCTCACGCTGCAAAACCCCGCCGCAACCAAGAGCACGCACCCCATCGAATCCGTGCTCGCCACGCGCAGCCCGGCGGTATACGCCTCCGAATGGGCCCAAAATCTGGTCAAGGAGACCCACGGGCTTGACGGGCTGATCGTTCTGGTCCCGGTCATCACCGAGCGCGTCAACGACAACGGCGGCACCCCTGCGGAATACGAAGCCGTCGTCCATCTGTGGGACAGCGTCATCGAAACCTATCACGTGAACCCGGATTACGTGTACGGCACCGGCCAATCGGTCGGCGGCATGATCCTTCTGGAGACCAACCGCAACCGCGACGATTTCTTCGCCGGGCTGCTGCTCTACGAGGATCAGTGGGCGCAGAACTACTATATCGACACGATCTTCGCCCGGGATATGGTGCTCTACGAGGCCACGGCCGCCAGCGCGCCGATGCATTACCCCCGCACGGACGGCTACATCACATGGGACTACAGCCTCGATACAAGCGGAAACCCCGTCTACGAAGGACATGACCCGCTCAACCTCTATTACCTCATCTCCGACGACAACATCATGATCACCAACTTCTTGGGCAACAACCTCTCCAACGACACATGGCTGGAGATGAGCTGCCTCTACTCCGATCTGGTCGGCGTAGAGATCGAGCAGCTGGTGGTTGACGCCCGCGACGAGCTGGACGCGCAGAACGAGGCCATCCGCGCCTACGTCTCCAAGGACAAGCCCCTAGGCATTCAATGGGTGAGCTTTGACAACGGCTCCAACGGCTATTCCAGCCGAAAGCTGGAGGCCACCTACGAATGGCTGCTGACCCGCAGCCGTCAGGAGGAAATCCGGCGCGAAAAGCTGGACATCAACAAGCCCTTTGAGCTCGCCGATACGCAGATTCAGGATGAATCCCGAAAGATTTACTTCACCGAGCTGGACGGCAGCCCCATTTACCTGCTGACGGCCAAAGCCGGCGCCGGCACGCAGCTCTACAACACCAGCTGGCTGAATCTCAAATCCGTGGCGGATGCCGCGCCCGGCTGGCTCCCGGAGGGTATGAGCTGGGAAAACGGCGTCTCCGCCGCCCACATCACCGCCGTGCAGGCGATCGACCATGCGGCGGTCGCGATCGAGTATGACGCGGATATGTCCGGTCTGGTCATCCGCCTGAAAGGCGATCCCGTCATCAACCACCTGAACGGTGAGCCCCGCGAAGGCCTGAGCATCGCGCTGGATCCCTACGAGTTCTACGATGCGGAGGGCAGCCTGATTGAAACGGAGATCAAAAACGTCTACGTGAACGACTCCGCCGCCGTCCGCGAGGGCGCGCAGCGGGAATCCGGCTCCGGCCGCTACGTGATCGTTGAATTCGAAGCCCCGGCCGACTCGCTTGCCGCCGGCGTCGTTCAGCGCACCACCGTGCGAACCTACAGCGTGATCGCCTCCGCCTCCCACCTGCTCAGGCAGTAAACCCTTTCCCCATCAAGCGAAAACCTCCACAAAATGCTCCCCTTGCCTGAAGCGGCCAAAGCGCCGCTCCCGGCAAGGGGAGCTTTGGATTGCGGAGAAATCCGGGCGGATTTCTGCGTTATTTAAGCTTCAAAATGAGCTCCATCAGCCGCCTCACGCTGACCTCCAGCTGCCGGCGGGAAATCTTTCCCTCCTTGAGCATCCGCATCGTGTGCTCCGGCATGCCGCAGCCCATTTTGATGTCATTGCCGGCGCTGATCTCCCGATACTGCTCGCCAAAGGTATACCAGTCCGTCGTCACCACGCCGTCAAACCCCCACTCCTCGCGCAGGATGCCGGTGAGCAGCTCCTCGTTTTCCGAGGCGCGCCGCCCGTTGATCAGGTTGTAG
This sequence comes from Clostridia bacterium, assembly GCA_030536875.1. Lineage (GTDB taxonomy): Bacteria > Bacillota > Clostridia > Christensenellales > Aristaeellaceae > Ventricola. The sequence goes on along the minus strand of JAUNPI010000155.1, from coordinate 374 downwards.
GCGGACATGATCGACCAAGGTTCGGCGGTCTTCACGCAGATTTCGAACGCCCTCAGATAGATCTCCCTCAGCGCCCGCTCGGAGAGGCGGGAATCGGAATTCTTCCGGTTGGTCTCCTTGTTGTTGCAGGCAAAATGCTTGAGCGAGCAGGCCACGCCTTGGCTCTGGATACCCCTGATCATCGCGGCGGACATCTGCCCCGTAAGCAGCGGATCCTCCGCATAATACTCAAAATTGCGGCCGCACAGCGGGCTGCGGTGGATATTGACGGCAGGCGTCAGCCACACGCCGATGCCGTTTTCGTGAACCTCCAGCGCCGCGGCCTGCCCGACCTCATAGAGCAGCGCCGGATCCCACGAGCAGCACAGCATGGT
>JAUNPI010000154.1:3574-6013 GCA_030536875.1 Clostridia bacterium | reverse complement strand
ATGAAAGCCATCATCCTCGCCGGCGGAGCCGGCACCCGCTTATACCCGCTGACGATGGTCACATCGAAGCAGCTGCTGCCCGTTTACGACAAGCCCATGATCTATTATCCGCTTTCCACGCTCATGCTGGCGGGAATCCGGGACATCCTCATCATCTCCACGCCGGAGGATACGCCGCGCTTTGAGCACCTGCTGGGGGACGGAAGCCAGTTCGGCATAAACCTCTCCTATCAGGTGCAGCCCTCGCCGGATGGGCTCGCACAGGCGTTTTTGCTGGGCGAAGCCTTCATCGGGGACGACGCCTGCGCGATGGTGCTGGGCGACAACATCTTTTATGGCAACGGCTTTGGGAGAATTCTGCGTGCGGCGGTGGCCAATGCGGAGGAAAGCGCCCGAGCGACGGTCTTCGGCTACTATGTGAGCGATCCGGAGCGCTTTGGCATCGTGGAGTTTGACGAGAGCGGCAAGGTGATCTCCGTGGAGGAGAAGCCAAAGCAGCCTAAGAGCAACTACGCGATTACGGGGCTGTACTTCTACCCGAAGGGCGTTTCGGAGATGGCCCATCAGGTAAGGCCCAGCGCGCGCGGCGAATTGGAGATCACGACGCTCAACGACATGTATTTAAAGCAGGGGACGCTCGATGTGCAGCTGCTCGGGCGCGGTTTCGCGTGGCTGGATACCGGCACGATGGACAGCCTCGTCGATGCGGCGGACTTCGTGCGCATGATCGAGCAGAGGCAGGGCATCAAGATCAGCGCGCCGGAGGAGATCGCCTATCAAAACGGCTGGATCGACAAGGAAAAGCTGCTCGAGTCGGCGAATCGCTATGGGAAGAGCCCGTATGGCCAGCACCTCAAGGCCGTTGCGGAAGGAAAGGTGCGCTATTGATGAAGAGAATGGAGACGAAGCTGCCCGGCGTGTGCATCGTCGAACCGCAGGTGTTCGGCGATCATCGCGGGTATTTCATGGAGACCTACAACAAGCGGGCGTTTGCCGAAATCGGGATCACAACCGAGTTTGTGCAGGACAATCAATCCTTCACGGCGCAGAAGGGCACGCTGCGCGGCATCCACTTCCAAAACGCGCCGATGGCACAGGCGAAGCTGGTGCGCGTGACGCGCGGCGCGGTGATGGACGTCGCCGTCGACCTGCGCGGGGGAAGCCCCACATACAAGCTGTGGGTCGCCGTGGAGCTCTCCGCGGAGAACAAGCGGATGCTCTTTATCCCGCGTGGGTTCGGTCATGGGTTCAAGACGCTGACGGACGACGTGGAGTTCTGCTACAAGGTCGACAACCTGTACAGCAAGGCCTGCGACCGGGGTATTCGCTTTGACGATCCGTCGATCGGCGTCGATTGGGGAGAGGTCGCCGAGAGCCTGCTTTCGCAGAAGGACACGACGGCTCCGCTGCTCAGCGAGAGCGACTGCAACTTCGTATACGGCGAGATTTGAGGAGGACGCATATGACGATCATCGTGACCGGCGGCGCCGGGTTTATCGGTTCCAACTTCATTTTCCACATGCTGGGGAAGTACCCGGCGTACAGAATCATCTGTCTGGACAAGCTGACCTATGCGGGCAACCTCTCGACGCTCGCGCCCGTGATGGACAAGCCGAATTTCCGCTTTGTGAAGGCGGACATCTGTGACCGGGAGGCGGTCTTTGGGCTCTTTGAGGAGGAGCATCCGGACATCGTCGTCAACTTCGCGGCGGAGAGCCATGTGGATCGCTCCATCGAGGATCCGGGCATCTTTTTGCAGACCAACATCATGGGTACGGCGACGCTGATGGATGCCTGCCGCAAGTATGGAATCCGGAGGTACCATCAGGTATCGACGGACGAGGTCTATGGCGACCTGCCGCTCGACCGGCCCGACCTGTTCTTCACCGAGGAGACGCCGATCCATACGTCCAGCCCGTATTCCAGCTCGAAGGCGGGCGCGGATCTGCTCGTGCTGGCGTATCACCGGACTTACGGGCTGCCGGTGACGGTTTCGCGCTGCTCGAACAACTATGGCCCGTATCACTTTCCGGAGAAGCTGATTCCGCTGATGATCGCCAACGCGCTGAACGACAAGCCGCTGCCGGTCTATGGAAAGGGCGAGAACGTGCGCGACTGGCTGTATGTGGAGGATCACTGCAAGGCGATTGACCTGATCCTTCACAAGGGGCGCGTGGGCGAGGTTTACAACATCGGCGGACACAACGAGATGAAGAACATCGATATCGTGAAGATCATCTGCCGCGAGCTGGGCAAGCCGGAGAGCCTGATCACCTACGTGACGGACCGCAAGGGGCACGACATGCGCTACGCCATCGACCCGACGAAGATCCACCGCGAGCTCGGCTGGCTGCCGGAGACGAAGTTTGCCGACGGCATCAAGAGGACCATCGCGTGGTATCTGGAGAACCGCGAATGGTGGGAGACGATCATCAGCGG
>JAUNPI010000154.1:0-3474 GCA_030536875.1 Clostridia bacterium | reverse complement strand
GGCGCGGAGGATGGAAGCGCCGTGACGCGCATGCCCTATGTGCAGCTGGACATCACGAACGAAGCCGCGGTGAGCCGTGCCATCGCCGACGCAAAACCGGATGCCGTGATCCACTGCGCGGCGTGGACGGCTGTCGACCTCGCGGAGGATGAGGACAAGCGAGAGAAGGTGCATGCCGTCAATGCGACGGGCACGGAGCATATCGCGGCGGCATGCAGGGCGCTGGGGTGCAAGATGATGTACATCAGCACGGATTATGTGTTCGACGGGCAGGGCGAGATGCCGTGGAAGCCGGACTGCAAGGCCTATGCGCCGATCAACGTCTATGGCAAGACGAAGCTGGAAGGGGAACAGGCGGTCAGCGGGATGCTTGAGCGCTATTTCATCGTGCGCATCGCGTGGGTGTTCGGCCTGAACGGGAAGAACTTCATCAAGACCATGCTCAGCCTCGGGAAGACGCATGAGAGCGTCCGCGTGGTGAACGACCAGATCGGCACGCCGACCTACACGCTCGATCTTTCGCGCCTGCTCGTCGACATGATCGAGACGGAGAAGTATGGGTATTACCACGCGACCAACGAGGGCGGCTATATCAGCTGGGCGGATTTCGCCAAGGAGATTTTCCGTCAGGCGGGGATGGGAACGCGCGTCATTCCGGTGACGACGGCGGAATACGGCGTCTCCAAAGCGGCGCGTCCCTTCAACAGCCGGCTCGACAAGGGCAAGCTGGCGGAAAGCGGGTTTGAGCCACTGCCGGATTGGCGGGACGCGCTGGGGCGGTACTTGGCGGAGTTAAAAAAAAGCGAGCGATAACCCACCTTTAAACGGCTGGCAAAGCGCCCTTCTCTCTGTCTCACAGCGGCAACGATTGAAATCAACCGGTTTTGTTCACAGACAAAGCGCCTTCCGCATATCCTTTCAGGGACATCAAGGAGGCGTTTTTTATGTGCGGTATTTCAGGCTTTTGCAGCTTTAAGAGAAATTATCTGGAAAATCGGGAGGAGCATCTGCACACGCTGACGGCAATGCGCGCCCGCATCGCGCACCGGGGCAGCGACCAGACGGGCGAGGCGCTCTATGCGCATGCGGGATTGTCGCACACGCGGCTGTCCATTCGGGACATCGCGATGGGCAAACAGCCGATGACGCGCCAACGCGGCGGCGCGCAGTATGCCATCGTGTACAACGGCGAAATCTACAACGCCGAAGAGCTTAAGCGGGAATTGACGGCGCTGGGCGGCAGGTTTGAGACGACATGCGATACCGAGGTCATCCTCGAAGGATATATCCATTGGGGAGAGGGCGTTGCCAGACGGCTGAACGGCATATTTGCCTTCGCCATTTGGGATGAGGCACGCGAACAGCTCTTTCTCTGTCGGGATCGCAGCGGCGTGAAACCGCTGTTTTACGCCATCACCGATGGCGAGCTCATCTTCGGTTCGGAGATCAAGGCGCTCTTTGCCCATCCGGCGCTTACGCCGCGGATCGATTTGGACTCGCTCCGTGAAATTCTCGGCGTGGGCCCCGCGCGCACGGACGGCTGCGGGGTGTTTTGCGGCGTGAACGAAATCCGCATGGGATGCATGGCCGTGTACAAGGCCGGCGGGCTGCATGAGCGCCCGTATGCTGCCCTTGAGAGCCATCCCCATGAGGACGGCCACGAGCAGACGGTGGAACATGTGGGCTCGCTGCTGCGCGACAGCGTATACAGGCAGATGGTTTCGGATGTTCCGGTGTGCAGCTTTCTCTCCGGTGGCTTGGATTCGAGCGTCGTCACGGCGCTGGCCTGCGAGGCGCTGCGGGGTACCGGAACACGCCTCAACACATTTTCCTTCGATTTTTCCGGCAATGATCGGTATTTTTCCGCCAATGCCTTCCAGCCCGAGCGGGACAGACCGTATGTCGACGAGCTGCTTCAAGTTCTGCCCGTTCATCACACGTATCTGAACTGTGAGGAATTGGAGCTGCCCGGGTTGCTCGATGCCGCCGTGGACGCCAAGGATTTACCGGGCATGGCGGATGTGGACGCGTCGCTTTTGTACTTCTGTCGTCTGGTCAAGCGGGAAAACAAGGTGGCGTTGACCGGCGAATGCGCCGACGAGATCTTTGGAGGCTACCCGTGGTTTTACCGTCCGGAGCTCATGAATGCGCAGGGCTTCCCTTGGGCGAGCGATATGAGGCCGCGCGAACTGCTGCTGCGGGATGAGCTCATCCGCGAGCTGAACCTGAGCGAATATGCCCGCCGCCGCTATGACGAGAGCCTGAGCGCCATGCCGCGCCTGCAGGGCGAGGATGAGCGCGCCGCGCGGCAGAGGGAGATTGCCTGGCTCAATCTCAACTGGTTTATGCCTACGCTCCTTCAGCGGATGGATCGCGCGAGCATGTATTCGGGGCTGGAGGCGCGCGTGCCGTTTGCCGACCACAGGATCATCGAGTATATGTGGAATGTGCCGTTTGACATGAAGATGCGGGGCGGCGTGGAAAAATCGCTGCTGCGCGACGCCATGCGCGGCCTCTTGCCGGAGCACATTCTCTGGCGGAAGAAGAGCCCGTATCCCAAGACGTATGACCCGGCTTACACGGCGATGCTGAAGGCGCGGCTCACGGCGATTCTTGAGGACAGCGGCTCCCCGCTTCGCGCCATCGTGGACGCCGAAAAGGCGAAGCGCCTGATGAACGCGCCCGCGCAGACCAGCCATCCGTGGTTTGGGCAGCTGATGGCTACGCCGCAGCTGCTGGCGTATTTCATCCAGATCGACACGTGGATGCGACGCTACCATCTGAGCATTTCGTGAACATTGAACGGAGGCGTTCGACTTTTTCGGCTTTGCCACGCGGCGAGACAAGAACCGTATTGAAACGCTCCGCGAAGATCATCCGATTTTGCGCAGGCGAGATTGACATCTTGGCCAAAACCGGCTACACTATCGATCGAGCCGGTTCATGGGACGACCTCCGTGGGGCAGCGGGCCGCCGGAGCGAATCAAAGGTGGTTTTGCTTACGTATATGCGGCGCCTGCCTGTGAAAGGGCAGGCGTTTTTCTTGTTTTCCACAAAACATGCGGAGGCTTTACAAGACGCTTGCAGCTAAAGGCTCAACATGGCATGAAGGGAAGAATGAGGATGGATCGTTTAGGCGCCGCCGCGGCGGATGCGATACGGCCCGTGATTGTAGCGGTCAGCTTCGGCAGCCGCTACACAGACCGCCGCGAGGCCGCCATCGGTGCGCTCGAAGAGGATCTGCGCGCGGCATACCCGGGCTACGAGGTGCGCCGCGCGTTTACCTCGCAGAGCGTCATCGACAGCGTAAAGAGAACCGAAGGCGTAAAGATCGACAATGTCGCCGAGGCGATGGAGCGCATGGCCTGCGACGGCGTCAAAAAAGCGGTCGTTCAACCGACGCACGTGACGAACGGACGCGACGATGAGGGGATGGTTTCAGTGGTCTCCGCCTATGCGGGCAGGTTTGACCTG